>JBBKWP010000296.1:0-25110 GCA_037968995.1 Candidatus Xenobia bacterium | reverse complement strand
CCCACGGGAAGCGAGAAGGTCAGCGCTGTCCCTGAGGCGTCCTGGCCGGACCTCAATTCGAATCCAGACAAAGCACCGAGAGACCAGCGCGAATGGCCGCCGCAGCCGTCCGTGAAAGTTAACTTTCCAGTAACATTTTGAGGTCGAGATCGACCTTTCCAGTGAGACGCTACGGTAATCTTTCAATCAAGCCCGACCACGAAAGGACCACACCAAATGCTCACCACCACCCTGTCCATTCCACCTAGCATCATCGGCCGACACCGCTCAGCCTCCTCAATAACTCCCGTCGAGACCTCTCAGCCAGCCGGTTTTTCACCTGGCACCAGTCCTCGCGATTCCGTAGAACTGAGCCGCCAGCCAGAGGAGCCGTCCTCATCCGACGGCGTCGACGACATCCTGCGGGGGATGCAAAGCTGGGACGACCCTGTCCCAGCCAAAACCCAGGCCCCAGCGTCGAAGCAAGGCCGACTCGTCGCTGAACTCGTTCGAGCCTGGGAAGCCCCGGCTGCTAGGGCCGTACGAGGGGTGGCAAGCGCCGGACAAGCCACGAATCCCGCGAACAGCAGATGTCAGCAGGTAGCCGGAGGGATCAGTACCGTCAGCACGGCCGGCAGCTTCGTTCCTATACCCCATGTTCAGGTAGCAGCACGCGGCGGTCAGGCCCTTGGTGGCGTAATGACCTGGGTGGTGTGTCCTTTGATCGACGGCGGGCGGCGGCATACGCCTGAAGATATCTCCCAAATACAAGAGATCCGTGAAAGATTGACGAGAAACCCCCAGCCCGCCGCTTTTCCCGGTGCGCCCCGCTGGTCGCCTTCACAACCGACCAACCACGGCGCCGGCAGATAAACCAAGGGCAAGCCCAACAGAAACTGCGGTCGTTTTTCAAGCAAGGGTGTCCTCAGAACACGCGTCAATGAGACCAGCGCGAATAGCCGCCGCAGCCGCCTCAATATCGGGATAGCGTCCTTTGGGGTTTTTGCAAAGAACTCGTTGGAGAGCTTCTCGCAAGACTCTTGAGGCGTTCGGGCGGAAATCGGCGATGTCGGGAGGACTCTCTGCAACCTGTTGCCGCAACAATTCTTGAGCATCGTTTGAGACGAACGGTCGCCGACCCGCCAACATTTCAAAGGCCATTACCCCCATAGAGTATTGGTCGGAAAAAGCCGAAGCGGCTCCCGCGATCTGCTCGGGGGCCATGTAGTGAGGCGTTCCGACCACCATCCCAGTACGGGTCAATGGAGCCAACGCCTGGTCCTGAACGATTCCCATATCCGTCAGTTTGATGCCGCCGCGAGTCAAGCAGAAAACGTTTGAAGGCTTGACGTCGCGATGAACAAACCCGAGCTGATGAAGATGCTCAAGAGCAGCGGATACGCCACCGAGGATCTCGGCCACTACCTGATCCGGGAGCACTCGCTCCCGTTTGAGTCGCTCTTTGAGTGACTCGCCTTCGAGAAGCTCCATCACAAGATAGAGCCGACCGTCCTCTTGTTCTCCCCAATCAATCAGTAGAGGAAGATTGGGATGTTTGACGGCCAAATTGGCGCGAACCTCCCGACGAAATCGCTCCGAGGCCTCCTCCGAGTCGGCAAGTTCGAGATGCATCACCTTAACAGCAATCGGCTCAAGAAGTGAGCCGCCCTCGCGGTGAGCCCGGTACACCTCCGACATCCCCCCCTGTCCAATCTGTTCGACCACTCGATACTCTCCAATCAAATGGCCGCCGAAAGGCGATGCGACACTCGAGGCTCGTCGAAGCAAGAACCTACCGAGCCATCCTAAAATTCCTAGGGCGAATAGGACACCCAAAGGAGTTGTCGGTTCATACCTGAGAACATCGAAAAAAGCCGTCTGAAAACTGTCGGCTTGAAGACGCAAGCGTTCCCGTTCGGGATAGCGCCCCTTTTGGAGATCGCGTACTGTCAAAGTAGAGGTTGACGTTTCGTGACGAGGCAGGAGGATCGTCAGTTGCAAAGGCCCGTTCGCGCGATCCCACTGGAGCACGAAATCCTCTCCGCTCTTCCCTAAGTACCCCCCAAACTGGTCGTGAAGGGAGGCGCCGGGAGGGAACGTTTCCACGCGGAAGGGAAAGGTTTCGGCCTTCGATCCTTGGCACCAAGGTAGACACAGGAGCGCCAGTAGCAGAGCCTTCCTCATCCCTGAGAGATTGACCATAATGGGACGAAAACCTGCGAAAATGTGCTATATTCAACGTTGATGGGGTTGGCACTGATATCTGACCGGCGCGGGATAGACGGAGTAACCATGGCCGAAACCGTTTTGGCGGCTACGATGCTTGCGCTTCTAGCCATCTCGACTTTGACGCTATTGCCCGCCGTCATGGGGTTGGTGGAGCGCAATCGGCAGTTGAACATCGCTAACTACCTAGCTCATGATACGCTGGAAGCGTTCGCCGCCCGCCCCTTCCCAACACTAGTTTCCGGAGAGCAAGAGTTGGGCGCGTTGGTAGTACCTTCACCTTATCGTGTGACAGTGTTTGTGGCAGCGATCGATGGATACAGCCTCGAGCGTCTCAAGTCGATACGAGTGGACGTGACATGGCTCTATCGAGACAAAACTCTCTCCGTTCAAGACGAACTTTGGGTCCATGCTGTACGCAGGTAGGCGCTCCGGCTTCACGGTGCTTGAAATGCTGGTCGTTTGCGCTCTGCTGGGCATTATTCTCACTCTGGCTCTTCGCACTCTGTTGCCCACAATGTCTGCTTCGCGCAAAGCGGCCGAGCGGGTCGACGTGCACCAAAGAGCAACTTTATTGGGCGAGCGCTTAGCTGGAGACTTGCGCGCCTCTACCAGGGCCGGCGTGGGAATCTACACCGACGGCGGGGGGCAACTTGTTTCCGTCCATCGTCGAAAAGCAACGACGGACACTCCGTGGGAACAGTCCCTCCGCGTCTACCGGTGGAAAAATGAGCGAATGGTCGGTCAAGTCGTCGATCTGCCGGATATCGCTCTTGTACCGATGGTTCCTTCCACGCCGCCAGTCGAGAGTGACAAAGTTCGAGAATTCCTAAGAGTGGATGGAGTCAAGGAATTTGATTTCGTCCTGACGTCAGGACCGGCCGTCACCTTCACCGTTCGCATCGAGCAAGGCCGGGAGAATCAGACGCTCGTGCGCACGGTGTTCATGCGCAACAGTGACGATTGACTCGAACGAGTACCAAAAGGTATCTGCCTGTAACACATGGAGATACGGGTCAACCCTCAAATTTCTTTCGGGGAGCGATTGGGGGAAACGAAATCTTGGATCCTCTGCTATACTCTCAAGTATGGATCATAGAGTAGATCGGGGAACGCTTCTCCTGGAGGTACTGCTAGGCTTCGGTATCTTCCTGACCGCCCTACTGCTGGCGTTTGGTGTCTTTCCAAACTCAGCGAAAGCAACGACCTTATCGAGGAACTACACCATCGCTCGAGCCCTGGCACGAGACCATCTGGAAAGAGAACTGACCAAAAGTTACATTTCCATGGCTCCTAGTGCCACATCAGAGATAAAACTCGTGACGAATAATGGCGTTCAGGTAGAAAAGAATTTCGAGATAGACGTTGCCGTCGTGGTGCTCGACGACAGGGGGGCGGGAGACCCTTTCGACCGAAAGCATATCAAGGTTACGGTAACATGGAATTTGAGTTCTGATTCACGAAGGGAGGTCTTCCTTGAAAGCTGGGCGACACAATAGAGGCTCGAGTCTCATAGAGGTCGCCATTTACAGCGCCGTGCTGTTCTTGCTGCTCGGAGGAGTTTACGCAGTGGTTGAAGGAGGGATGCGCTTCCTCAGACTCGCTGAGGCGGGCCAAACCGTGAGTCAGCAAGCGACCATCGGGCTGAGAAAGATCCTTCAAGAAGTAAGCACGGCCAGTCAAGGCACCCTGGAAGTGAGTTCTGTGCCCCAAGAGCACCTGACATTTCTTTCGCCGAACCAGCCCGAAGGGGGTCCTTCAGGTTACAGCTTTATCGGCTCTTCGATGGAATGGAAGAAGTGGGTTTCGATATTTCAAGACGGTAGCCAATTGGTAAAGGTCGAGAATGAGCTAGCAACTTACGTGACCGACCCAGCGACTGTAACCGCTCCAGACTTCGCCACGGGAGTCCAAACTTGGCCTCGCCGAAGACCTCTGGCCAACAACGTGTTGAGCATAAAATTCTCGCTGCTAAACCCAGCGGTAGTGAGAGTCGAGATTGTCACGTCTGTCGCTACCGGCACCAGTAAGACAACAGACCTCCAGATTGCATCGAGTATTAGGCTGTTGAATGAGTAGGAGGAGATCGTGAGAAAAGAACCTGGAATAGCCATCGTTGTGGTGATGATGTCGCTTGGACTATTGGCCGTGGCAGTGATGGCCATCACGTATCTTGCCAATAGAAGCCTGATGCAAACGAAACTGCAGGGCGAAACAGACGAAGCCTTCTTCGCGGCGCAGGCGGCATTGAATCTGAAGGTCGCGGAACTCAGAAGCGGTGACGAGACCTCTAAGCAAGGAACGATGACCGATTCCGATGCACACTACCAAGTCAAGGTCTATATGGGCTCCGATACAGTCGACGAGTTGCCGGGTTTTATCGTACCAGTAGACCACTACTACATTGTAGCTAGAGGTTTCGACCGGGATCCGGCAGGTCTCGGTCAAAGGCCCCGAGAGGTCAAGTTTGGCGCTCTGTTTCAAAGAGGCGCAACTGCTTTCATGGCAGCCGCCCTAGCTGGCGAACTCTTATCCTTTAAGTCCGGTAGCTTTACCGACACCTGGGATTCGTCCACCGGCGCTGCGGGAGATCATAGTCTGGCACACGTGGGTGTTTACTTGCCGGGCGGCTCTGTAAATATTGAAAGCGGTTCCAGCGTGGGATATGACGGAGCCAATGCCCTCGCCGATATTCTTGTCCCCGCGGGATTCACTGGCTCGATAACCGGCACCGCCGGAAGCGAATTCGCAGCGCAAACAGTAAGTCCGTTCCTGACTGCACCCGATCCAGTAACCCCTCGGACAGCCGGCAGCAGCGATTTTGTCGTCTCCAGCACTCCGGCTACCCCAACTCTACCCGTGCTGGTGGCTGGAGAGTACGTCTTCAAAGCCAAAGACTTCAAAATTGAAAATGGGGCCACCTTCACCCTGGACGTCTCTTCGGTACCCGACGGCAAAACAGTTTATCTTGACGTGAACGAATTCAATATGGATGGTGGGGTCTTCCAAATTTTCGATAGTGACGCAACGAGCTACGGTTCCGGTACGGCCAGCGAAGTTAGCGTGCAGGTTTACGCCGTCAGCAAGTTCGATGTCTCTAATAGTGGGCAGTTTGGCACCATAAACGACGAGCCGAAGCGAATGGTCGCATATTGCGAAGGAGACATGAGACTTGTTGATATGGCCACTTCCTACATGATAGGGCGTTCGAAGACCAAAGTCGAAGTCCGAGGCACGAGCGAGCTTTATGGTTCAGTTCTCAGCGATTCCGAAGTGCTCGTCGAGTCAGGCTCGATGATTCACTATGACGAAAAACTGCAGGACCAAGGTACCGGAGCAACGGGTGCGGGTACACTTCAGTTTCTGAGCTTTCAGGCCCTGTGAATTTGTGGTCGTTGGCAGGCTTGCCTGGCAATGCGCGACGATGACATGGACGATCTGACCGAGAACATTGAGCCTCAAACCGTCGTGCCGGCGGGTGCTCACCTGGAGCTTCAGATCTTGAAGGAGGGTGGAAGTGAGTATCGCTTCCCGTTCCTTGCGTCGGAAATCGTCCTTGCCGAACACGCCAAGTTAGCATTTCCCCAAGGTTCAGCCTGGATAGCGAGGCTCTCCCATGGCTCGGTGAGCCTGAGTAACACGGAGACTGGCGAGATACATCGACTGGTCCCCGGCGCGGCCTTAGACCTAGACGACACCAAAATTCGTCTCGTCGATACGCGTCAGGCTCCCATTGGAAGACTAGAGGGTCTCAGCGAGACTTTCACCGGACGAAACTGGTCTATTGACGCACAGCAAACATGGTTGGGCCGCCGCGGAAAGCGATTCAATCATGTCGAGATCAATCACCCTTCGGTCTCTAGAACTCACGCTTCATTTCTGCCCGACCAGCACGGTCGCGTCACCCTGGTTGCCGAGTCCGCAGGCAGCGCCGTTAGCATAAACGGTGTAGCGCTCGACTCGGGGGGGACCGCGCGACTCCGGAATGGAGATCTCCTAACATTCGGACGTTTACAATTTCGTTTCCACTCTCGTGAAGAGAGCAGAGCGGGGTCACTGCTCAACGTCAATTCGCTGGGGACCTTTCAGGTTGCACTGGGCATGCCGGCCGACACGGGTGTTCAGATCACCACCAAAAAAGCCCGCTGGCTGCTGGCGGCTCTGGCTTCGGGGTGGGGATCGCCTAAACCGGTTGAGACACTTTTGGAATGGCTTTGGCCCGACCTGGTGGTGGAAAGAGCCCGTCGAAACATGAGCAACGTGATCGGACGGATCCGCGACGAGTTGGGATGTCCCTCGGAAGAGTTCGAAGGACTGCTCATTCGAACTCCCTCGACCCTGGGTCTTAATCCCCAAAGACTCGGAGTGCACGATTATCAGGAAGCGCGCAAGCTGACTCAGTCGCGCGCGGCCATCACCTCTGTCGCTGGGGTTGACCGGCTAATCCGTCTTTATAGGGGGCCATATTTGCCAACCTGCCTTGAGGATTGGGCCCACGCACGTCGTCAAAGTCTGGAACTTGACGTGCTCGGCACCTTGCAAGCCTCGGCTCGTTACTTTCGAGCAGATTCTAACTTCGAAGTTGTCTCTCGTATCGCTGAGAAATGCTTGGAACTTGACAACTTCAGCGATGAGGCCGCGGTGACTTTGATGGAAGCCTACCTAGAGACCGGGCGCCCAGAGAGAGCCTTAAGACTTTACAACGATTTTTCTCGGATTCTACGGCTCGAAGGACTGGAGCCCAGCACAGAAATGATTCGCCTGCAGCTCCAGGCGACGATGGGTTAGCCGATGTCCCTTTCCAAATCAGTAGATAGGATGAAGGACCCATTCCGCGAAAAAAACGCGATGGAGAAAGGTCGTCGGGGATTCTCGCTTGGCAGTGTCTTGCTTCTCGGCTTGGTGCTTACCGTTCTCATGCTAGGCCTGACCCGGGTGAGCGTAGGGCATCTTTGGTTAACCACCCATAGCAATAGCACACTGCGGGCGTCTTCTATGGTCAACTCCGCGGCATCCGCCGCCATAGCGAAGCTTTTAGAAAAATCCAACTACGGTGCCACCGATCCCGATATTGTCCTGGAGAGAAACCAGGCCCGAGCCATCGTCACCTTCTCTCAAGAGCGAGCTGAGGGGATGGGAATCCCATACAGTACAAATAACTTGGATGGGACGGTAGCGAAAGAAGGCTTCGGAGGCAGATCGGTTGCCCCGGCCACAGCGCTTGTCATAGCGACTTGCACTCTTGGTGGAAGCCAGCGTACCGTTGAGGCTGTACTCAAACTGCCTCCGTTTCCTTGGGCCATCCTCTCCGGTGGCACTCTCCAAACTCGCGAAAAAGTTGTGATCGGCTCTATCCCAAAAGGGCTATGGCCGCCTCCACCTGATGACGAGTTGCTTCCCGCGGACATCCTCGCCAACGCAGGGAGCCGGCGGGCGATTGTTCTTGATGGCCAGTGTTGGGTTCACGGCGACGTCGAGTCCCCAGGAGGGATTGTCCTAGAGGGTCGTGGTGTCCAAGTGAAAGGGGAGGTTCGTCCTGGAGTCGCTCCCATCGAGGTCCCCCAGCTTCGGGCCGCTCAATACGACCCCGTGAGTATGGGGCTCGACTATGACGATCTCGAAGGTCTCGATCCCTCCGCCACAACAGTTCCTATCCAAGGGGCAGCGAGAAAGCAAGGAGACTTTGAGGTCAATGCGATCCGCCTCGAAGGCGCCAATCTTTTTGTTGATGGCAATCTGACGGTTCGCGGTTCTATCACCGGTACCGGAACGGTGATTTGCACTGGGAATGTCGACCTAAAGGGAGTCACCTTGGAAGCGGCCACTGACCTCGCTGTGCTCGCGGATGGACGTATCGATCTGCGAGGTACTGACAGCGCTGCCAGCGCAGTTCGTGGTCTTTTCTACGCGGGAGAGGGTATGTCCGCGCGGGACCTTACAGTGGTGGGAACTGTCGTCGCTGGTCGGTCCTTTGGCGAAGTGGAATTGGAAAACGCGAGGGTCTTGCTGGAGCCGAGACCGGAGTCGTCGCCGACACCTTCGGACACCGCTTATATTGGCGAAGCGACGCTCCTTCCGGCTGGACAAACCGGTCCAGCGCCCGCCAATCTTACCAAGATCTCCTTCGACCGTCCCGCCTACCCCTACGGGTTCAGTCTGAAGGTGACCCACGCGAACCCTCAGACGCCCTATCCCGTCACGGTGACAGTGGGGCCGGGCTTCGTACTTTCCGGTACCAGAACGTTTACCCTCAGAAACGAGCGGGACATTCAGGGAATGATCAATTTCTTCTCCCAAAGTTTTCAAGGCGGAAGGTTAGATCCTCCAATGAACCGAGTGGTGTCGCTTCCCCGCATTAGCACGGTGAGCTTCTTTCAGAATCTCATCAGCCGCGCGATATCTCCAGCCGGGTGGCAGTCGAGCAACCCTGCCATCGATCTCGAAGGCGACTTTTCGCGCTTCCTCCCCTTCGAGTCGCGGGTCCGAGTCGTCTCCTGGCTGGAAGGGTAGCCCGAGTGACTAGGAAATGTTCATGATTCCAATGACATGAAAGATGAGGTCATCTTCTTTCGATCCTTGGCGGTTATGTTCAATGCAGGCCTCAGTCTTCATGAGTGCCTTCGCCTGCTGGCCAATTCGTGTGATACGCCGGAGACGGCCGCTGTGTATCAGGCTCTGGGGGAACGCGTCGAACGGGGGCTAAGCTTTTCGGACGCTCTGAGCTGTCAGCCATTGCAGTTCAGTCGCTATCAGGTTTCCTTGGTGCGAGTCGGAGAGCGAAGCGGAGCTCTAGCTAGAGTGTTGAGCCTGCTGGCCGACCAGCTGGAAAAAACCTGGGCGCTCCGTAAAAAGCTGAGCTCCAGCCTGACTTATCCAGGCGTTCTCATCATCTGCTGTTTGACGATGCTCGTTCTGGCACCGTCGTTTCTTCTCGATGGACACTTGCGCATGTTGACGAGTTCCGGTGTCGCACTTCCCTGGTCCACCCGCCTGCTGCTTTTTTGGACTGAGGTTCTGAGTCCACTCCATATGTTGCTTGGCGCCGCCATTCTCGTGCCTTTGACGTGGAAGGTGTGGCAACACGCCCATATTCGCAATGAAGTTCAGGCGGCGGCTTCGCGCCTGCCCGGTCTCGGCCGTATCCTCAAGCTGTCGTCTTCGGCGCGATTCGCTCGCTCGCTCGCGGTTTCTATGCGGGCCGGGGTGAATCTCTTGGAGGGCATGAGCTTGGCGGCCGCGGCTTGCGAAGACAAGCAGCTAGAAGACGCCGTCGCGCTGGCCGGACGCTCGGTCGAGAACGGATCCACCTTGGGCGAGGGTCTCCTTGACACGGGATATTTCTTGATTGGCTTTCCGGAACTCATCCAAAGTGGCGAGGTCATCGGACGTGCCGATGCTCTCTTGGAACTCGGAGCCGACCTCTACGAACAGGAAATCGATCTAGCCCTCGACACCTTGAGCACCTTACTAGAACCCCTTCTGCTCCTCCTCATAGGGATCTTGACAGCGTTTATGCTGACGGCAGTCTTGCAGCCTACTCTAGGCATTCTGCAAGCCCTCTAATGGTTTCATTGAGCATATTCTCCTGACTCTTCACCCACGGGAAGCGAGAAGGTTGCTGTGGTACCTGGAGCTGACGTTCCAGACTTCAGCTCCAGGGGCTTCCCGTGGGCTTGGGCCAATCGGCTGGCGATGGCTAGTCCGAGACTGACTCGTCCCGTTGTAGCGACCTGTGGGGCTCCGGACCAGGACGCTAAAAGTTCCGGAGGAATTCCGACTCCGTCATCAGAGACAGTGACTCGCACCCAACCGTCGGCTGTCTGTGTCTTTATCGTGACTGTCTTATTCTGACCAGCGTGCTCGATGACGTTCTCCAGAAGAATTTGAAGCAGATCCCTGAGATGATGTTTGTCCGCTTCTACGGTACAGCCCCGCTCTATCTGAAGATCGAGGGTCAAGGCCTTTTCCTGAGCGGCTTCTTCAAGGGTCTCAGCCGTTTCCATAACCACTTCCGAAAGGCTCAGCCGCTCGACAGCCACAATGGGTCCGGAATGCTCCCAGCGAGAAAGATGCAGCAGCCTTTCGAGCGTTTTCGCTGCCCAATAGACCTCCCGACGGACCTGTCGGAGGCATTTCTCCTGATCCTCGATATGACCATCGAGCAGAGAGTCGATCCAGCCGATAGTGGCGGCCATTGGGGTTCGGAGGTTGTGGGAGACATCGGATAGAAACTGCTTGCGGGATTCCTCAGAAGCCTGGGCCCGCTCTTTCTCTGAGCGCAGTTCACCCATGGATTCAGCGAGTCGCTTGGACATCCGGTGAAAACTCGAAGCCAGTTCTTGAATCTCCTCTGGACCATCGACGTCCACCGAGGTTTCCGTGACATCACCCTCAATGCGCTCCACAGCCAAGACAAGATCCGCCAGAGGCCGAGAGATAGAACGGCTATAAAAAAAGGCCAGAAGGACGGCGAAGAGGGCCGCGAACAGTGTGGTTGCCAAGATGTGTAGGATGGGATTTGCGGGGGGGCCCGGTCGATCGAGCCCGTGAAACCGAATGGCTTTTTGGACTCCGTTTGTTCCCTGCCAGATCACATGCCATGGCATCTCCCCCCCTCCCCTTGGCTCTCTCAATGCTTGCCCGATGTACTCCGTCGTGCCCTCGGAGCTTTGAACCTCGACGCCCAGGGAGTTCTTCGCGGCGAAGTTGGTCAGTATGCGAGTGAGTTCCGCGGGGTCTTTAATAGCTTCAGTCTGCCACTGGAATTCGCGGAGCCCAATGGAAGGGGCGTCTTTCTTTTGGCTCATCCTGGTGGCCAACACAAAGAGGGCTAAGTGGACCAGAATAAAGACCAAAAGAACCGTGAGGTGAGAAACTATCAGGCGAGACCTGAGAGTCACTCGTTCTCCAACCGATATCCCACACCCCAAATGGAACGTATGGGGTCCCGACCTCCAGGGAGTTGAAGCTTCGTTCGCAGACGGCTCACGCAATTGTCCACTCTGCGTCCCCCTCCAGCGTAGTCATCTCCCCAGACTTTTTCCAAAAGCTCGTCTCTGGTAAAGCTCTTGCCGGGGACTGACGCTAGAGTTCTCAAGAGTTCATACTCTTGACTGGTCAGTTCAACACGATTTCCCTCGAGCGTCACCGACCGCGCACTGACATCGATGACCATACCGCTTGAAGTGACAGACCCGACCGAAGGAAGTTTGGCCCTGCGCAAGAGAGCCTTGACCCTGGCCAACATCTCTCGAGGAGCGAAGGGCTTTGTGAGGTAGTCATCGGCTCCGAGTTCAAGCCCTATTACTCGGTCGGCCTCCTCACCACGGGCAGAGATGATTAAGATGGGCACAGGTCCGCTATCTCGAACTCTTCGCGTCACTTCTAGCCCATCGGGATGCGGTATCATAATATCTAAGACAACAAGGTCGACTCCAACTTCAAAATGCTTCAGCGCCTCCGAGCCCGACGAGGCACGCAAAACTTCGTGTCCATCACGCTCTAAATAAGTCGCTATGACATCCTGAATGGAAGGGTCGTCCTCGACGACAAGAATTTTACTCATGTCTTCGCTTTCTATAGAGGGCCTCAGGACTCCGGCCGGCCGGCCATTCGAGATTGGACCTCGAAGGCGGGATCCACGCCGTGTGACCGCTCATGGACGACCGGGTCCTCGGCCGGGCGGACCAGGGTCGGTGACCGGAATAACCGTGTCCCAATACACGCCTTCGGTCCGTCCTTTCTCGATGTGTCCTCGAATATTCACTGGAGTCGTTCGACCGGAAAAACGATTCATTCCGCTCACTAGTCCACTGACCAAAGCGGTGGACGTTTCACCGGCCGAAACCGTGGCAAGAACCCGGCCCTTAACTCCGAAAGAGTTGGCTTCTACAACGAAGTACCCCGGCTCACCCTTGAGGCCTAAAGCTTCCAGGTCCATTTTGGCGGAAGTGGTGGCGTAGACCGCCCGCCCAATCATCTGGTCATTCCAAGAGATGGCCGCTAAGGCGTTTTCCATGACCCTTTGCTGGTTGGGATCCTTGCCAAGCGCGACGATCAAGGGCAGATTATCACAGGCGGCAACATTAAGACCCAGTCGGACATCCGCGAGCTTCGGCAAAGTGTGGTGCGTGCCCGAGCCGCCGCGAAAGCGAGTGGAAATAGCGTCGAGCGCCGCTCCCATCTCCTGCGCATCGCCGTACAGCCATCCGGGGGTCCGCGCCGCAGCGGTGAGACGCGTTTTCCCGTCAGGACTGAGCACCACGAAAAGACTGTTCTCGAGGTCCCCCGTGCGGCCCACGAAGAGGCTCTTCAGCAGTCTTGCCTCAACCGCGTCTTCGTAGGTCGCCAGTCGAATGCAGGTATATTTTCGGGAGGCTTTGACCACCTCCGGTCGAGACAGGAAACTCCTGTCCATCTCTTGCTTGCCGGGTCACCAGATGCCGGACACATTATGGCAGTGGGGAGCACCCGAAACGAGCAGGATGGGCTTGTTGGAAGCTTTGGCGTCAGCGAGCCCTTCCGACCATTCACCAAACCAGGCGATGCCGCTATCAGCGAGGCTGGGCAATGCAAAAACCAGAAAAACCAGTCCGAGTATTAAAGTTCTCTTCATAACGTCATCCTACGGAAGAAGAGTCTTCAAAATTGACCAAGATGTATCAGAACTGTCTCAAATGGGAGCAACGCTCGCATCAACACTCAATTTTGTTAGCGACAGTTTGTGGACACTTTTCGGATATCCCGTGACACTTCTTCGATAGGATCACGAGGTGATCATTCCAGCATCTCTTCTGAACGTCTTCAAACGATGCCACTTTGGCCTTTCTCTTCGCTCTCGGCTCTTCGGGAGCTATGTTCTGGTCGTCGTCGTCACCGTTCTCACGACCCTGCTCGTTCATCTCGTCGGCGTACAACGTAACATGCTCAATAGGATACGAAAGGATGCTGAGGTTATTGCCGTCGACGCGAGGACGCTCCTACAGCAGAGAGTTCGTTTGGGCGAGACAGAGCATCTCTCCAGGGACCTACTCTCTCTGCGCTACTCCACACATCACGAGATTCTTTTTCTCGACCTTCGAATTTCGTCTCAAGGCCAGGAGTCAGCCTTCCGTCTCACTCCAGAGCAGATCCGTGGATTGGCGCACGGAATCGCCGTTCGCGGAAAATCCGATCCGAGTGGTAAATCTCCAGGACCCTTTGTGGCACTCCCCCTGGTCGACAACCTAGGTCAGAGCCTTGGAGCCGTGGTCGTCTATCACGCACAACCGAACTTCTTCCAATATCTCCTCAGGGCGGCCCAATCCGTTTTCGGATCCTTGTTGATCGCCCTCATCACGGCCTCGGTCGCTGCCTTCTTCCTGGCCCGAAACTTGACGCTCCCGATACATCGAATGGAAAGCGTCGTGCAAGAGTTCGCTCACGGACGCCTCTCCGTGAGAACGGAACTCGTCCGCTCCGATGAACTGGGATTTTTGGCCAAAGCTTTTGACCAAATGGCTGAGGACCTCGAAAAAAACTTGGAAACTCGACATCGTCTGCTGAGCGACGTGTCCCACGAACTCAGCACACCCATCTCCACCATCCAAGCGACCTTAGAGGCCGTTTTGGACGGAGTGCTGCCCGAGAAGGAGCAGCGACAGTACTTGCAATCCCTGCTCGATCAGTCGATGCATCTTTCTCATATCGTCTCAGACATCACGGAACTGGCACGCTTCGAGTCCGGGGATATGAGTCTCACCACGAGCCCTTTCTCCGCCCAGCGACCCGTTCACCAAGCGGTCGACGCTGCCAGGGTCTTGGCCGAACGCAAAGGTGTTATCTTAAAAACCTCGCTCCCTGAAGACGAAATTATCGTCACGGGAGACGTCTGGCGCATCACGCAAGTGATGAAAAACCTTGTCATGAACGCCGTCCAACACAACCCGTCGGGGACCACTGTGTGGGCCACTTTGAAGACATCCGTCCACAGCGTCGCCTTTGAGGTCACTGATTACGGGCCTAGAATCGCCGAGTGCGACTTGGTCAGACTCTCGGAGAGATTCTACAAAGCGGATCGTTCTAGGACTCGAGACGATTCTCGCTCAGGACTAGGCCTCGCCATCGTCGCTCAAATTCTTCATCAACACGCTAGCAAACTTCATGTTGTTCAGAACGAAATCAGCAAGACATTCTCTTTTACACTCTCAAGAACGGAGTCTCAAGTATGAAACGCATCGCCCTTATGGAAGACGACGAACCGCTGGCCCACATTCTGGGTCGATACCTCGGCAATTCCGGCTTTGAAGTCTCGCTCATGCATCGCGGAGATACGGGCCTAGAGGCTCTCCGAGTGGACCCGCCGGACCTCTTGCTTCTCGATATCATGCTGCCCGGGGTCGATGGTTTCGAGGTGCTTCGCGAACTGAGAAAGAAAAGCAATCTGCTGGTCATGATGGTGTCCGCAAAACGTGCCGAGATCGACCGGGTTCTAGGCCTTGAGATGGGGGCTGACGACTATCTCACCAAACCCGTGTCGGCTCGCGAACTTCTGGCCCGAGTAAAGGCACTGTTTCGGCGCTCCGAGCGAGAGAGCCAAGACCCCCCAAAGGGCCTGAGAAGAACGCTGATAGAGGTGGGACGATTCGGCTTAGATACAACCGGTAGGGCACTCATCCACGAAGGAAAAAACGTCACGCTGACTTCCTCGGAATTTGGTCTCGCCCAAAGGATGATGAGTCAACCGGGACAGGTCTTTTCGCGGGAAAATCTCGCTCAAGCGTTCGAGGGCGACGAGACACACCTGTCCCGGGCGGTGGATGTCCATATAGCAAATCTGAGGAAGAAACTGAGCCAACTCGGAGTGTCGCCGGACCCGATACGGTCGATTCGCGGCGTCGGGTACAAAATGGAGTCCTAAAGGTTCGAGACGGCACCGTCTTAAGAAAACTACCAAAGCAAGTCCACGCCGGCCAACGGCGCTAATTGGTCTTCGAGTTGGTTCTGAAAAACTTCCAAAGCACGATCACCTTCCAACAGTTGGGCAACGATCTCGTTCAAAGAGTCTAGAGGCCACTCTGCATCTTCCCAAAGGAATTGCCCGAGAGTCGCCAAGCCCTCCTCGTAGTTCGCGAACGCTGAGTGGAGGGCTGCGTGATAATTCGCGGCGGCATTTGGATACTCCATGGTTTCGATTCGCTCAAGGTTGCTTTGGGCTCCTTCAATCTTATCTAAGAGAAACTTCTCAAGCGCGCTCTCTGAGAGTTCGCCTCCGGCGAAACTCGTTAGAGTCTCACGAACCTTGGGAATCAAGGACACCTCAGCGAAGCTGAAGGCCCCCCACTCAACCTGTTCAAGATAGCTACTTAGAATTTCTGGAATCATCGATGTCTCCTTACGATCTGGTCGGGATCGTCCATCAAAAACGAAGACGTGACCCGTTACCGGGCACGCCTTCTCTATGGACCTTGTCTTCTACCTCACCAAAGGGTGATTTTGCACTAGAACATTTGGCTCGTGGCTTGGGTCGTCGTTTGGTTCGTCCCGGAACCTTGGGCGAACTGGTCGATCATCGCCTTCATATTGTCGCCATAGCTTTTGAGTTGGGCGTGCTCTTGTTGGGAGATCTGACCGTCGGCCTCCGCAGACGCCTTGAACTGCTTCATCTCAGCGAGGGGAGCCTGAAGAGAGGCGGCATCCGCTTCGGTCATCTGGCCACTCTGGAGCAATTCCTGAATCTTCTGTTCGTGCGAAGGTCGGCCGCCGGGGGGCGGACCTTGAGTACCTGTGGTTCCACTGGTTCCTGAAAGCCCCGTAGAACTGTTCGTACCGTTAAAGTTGGAAAATCCACCGAACGAGCCTTGCCCGCCGAATCCACCTACGCCATAACTCTGTCTACATCCACCGGCGCCTGAAAGTTGGTTAATCATTTTTTTTATCTCCGTTCCGTTGTTTTCGTAAATTCAGAATAACAACGGTTTGCACAGAAACTTCGACGAAGTGTAAGGGAAATGTAAGAAAATTATGAAGAGAATGTTAACCCGGGGATAGACCGGCTACACAGATTTCCTAAGTAGGCCTTTGCTCAGCTGAGTGAAATCTTGTCGCACAGGCGGGCCGGTGTGTTAAAAAAGATCTCCGAAGGAAGAGATCCGCCACGAAGTCTCTTTTTCCAGTTCGATCTTAACGACCCGCTGGGGCCCGCCATTTAGCATAAACGAAGAGGACAACTCCCCAATGTAAATAGGGGTTGCCTGCGCCTTCGACATCCACTGTCGGCGGTTTCCTTCCCTCATCCAGGCTTTGCAACGGGCAGCGAACTCCTCAGGATTCTGCACTCTTTCTTGAGCCGAAGAGCTCAAGAGAGCATAGGCGTTCTGAAACCGCCCCAGTTCCATCAACCTGAAAAAATCTGTCGAAGTCTGCTGGGCGCTCACGGGCGCCTCTGTAGCTAAGGTGGACGTGGGCGGGGAGGCCGAGGAGCATCCGCATGAAAACAAAACCCAGACGACGAGTCCGAGTGCGATCGCCTTCAGTGGTTTTTCAGCAGCCCGAACAAAAGTCGTCGAGGGTTTTGTAAAGTTAAGATTGGCTGATCTCAATCGCGTCGATAGCTCTTTCGAACAGTGTAGTAGCCACCATTTGCCCAGGGGTCGGGGCGGACCGAGGCCAGTCGCGGATCGTAGAAGATGTGAGCCCCATATTCCAGCGTGACCGATTGGCCGACGACCGCCCCATAGAGGTCCGCCCCCCAAATTTTCACATCGCTTCCCGGCGCATAAAGCGTATGGTACGACTCGGACTGATTGTTCACGAAGACAGGGGCGTTGTCCGACACGTAGACCTGCAGGGTGCCGGGATTGAGCGTCTCGTTCACTATGGACCCGTCGGTGATCTCGAATTTCTCATCGATGTAGATCATCGAGGTGAGCCCTACGTTTTTGGCGTCTGCTCGCAAAGCGATCCGACCGCCGTTTTTCAACGTCAAAGAGCGAAAAACATAGGTGTCTTTAGGAGCTTTACCTGGTTCGGCCAGTAGCAGATCCTCCGTGTTCAACTCCAGAACTCCTCCGTCGATGACGACGTCGCCATAGGCTCCCGGTTTCAATTGCATAGCCGTGCCGTCTTTGCTGAGCTTAAAAGCCTTAGCCAGTTGCTCCGGGAAGTCTGCTTTTGGGTCGGTACTGGCATTGAGGGTAAAATCGTCATTCCCTGGAGTCAACGGGAGGCGCACCGACACCATAGAGGGAGGCACGTATCCGCTGTCGACAGCCCCATGATTACTCCCCGGCGCGTCCACGGCGGTGCTCGCGCTAGAGCCCACAGGGATTCGCAGGTCCCCCTCTACAAGGGTACCGGCACCGGCGGAGACTTTGATAGCACCGGCTTGTCCGCTGGCTACGGCAACGTGGGCGATGCCAGAGCTTGATCTCGCTGCCTGCTTTAGGGCCCCCGTCCCGTTCCCCTGTCCGCTGGAGTCACTCGAGGCCGACTCCTTCAGAGAAGATGCGCTCATTTTCGCCGCCATCAAAGGCGGGGCGAGTGGAGAGGTCGGTGAGTCAGACCCAAGCGCCGACCCGCTAGCCAATTCCATCAAGGAGATCTGGCCCTCGTTGATGGTGACACTCTTGCCCGCCAACACGGCGTTATCTTGAGCCTCGGTAAGAGTTCGGTCAGATAGCATAGCCGCGACCTTGCGAGTGCGTCCGCGATCCGAGAATCCAGTCACCTGAAGATAGATATGCCCCTGGGGCACCTTTATGCCTTCGGGCGTGGTGGACTTCTCTTTGTAGATGGTGGTCACATAGGTCTTTTTACTGCCCAGAAAAATGGGCTCCGGCTTGCTATTTCCCTTATAACTATTATCATCAAGATACCGTTCCACACCGATGGTCAAGCCCGCCTCAGCAGCATAGAGCGCGTCATCGGATTCCGACTCGGCCCTCGCCAGCAGTTGGTTCTGGGATCCGATCGCTGCCATCATGACGGTCATTAAAGCCAGAACGGTCAACATCAAGAGGATAGCCGCCAAGGCCAAGCCTCTTCGACGCTGCCTGTAGTTTTTCGATCTCATGTTCATTAGTTCTCCACCTTTATTCCGGTCCTGATATCCACAGAAGTATTGTTCGTAGGATCGGATCCGCGCTGAACCCGCCCAACTAGGCTCACCTCAAGAAGTCTACCGGGCTCAAGCCACTCCGCCTGAAACTCACCGATGTCGCGAGAAAGGACCTCGCCCTCCGCGGTGAAGTTGCTTCGTTCCGGTGGAGTCGGCAAATTCTCGATCTTGGTGTCGGGAAATGATAACTCCGACATCATCAGCCTGTGGCCCACCTGGTCAAGATAGACACAGCACCACTTCCGCCACAAGAGTTCACCGTCCACGGCGTACTTCCAGGATGAGTAGTTCGGTTGGCTAGTGAGTCCATCGGCCGAAGGGAAAATCACGTAGGGAGGGATCTTACTTACCACGATTCGGCCTGCTCCAGCAGGGCGTGCATCGGTGCTGTTACTGATGGAGGAAGTGAGTTTGCGCCCCGCCAAAAGAGCCGCCATTTGAGCCTTTTGATAAGCCTCCCCTCCGCGAAAGAGTTTGGTGCCACCAATGACGTAGAGACTGACCCCTCCAAGCAATGCAAAGGACAGTCCGGCGTATATAAGGACTTCAATGATGGTGAAGCCGAAGTGATATTTTCGCTTGGTAAAGCCCATTTAAGTCCCCGGTAACGATGGCGACACCACGGACGCCAAATCGGTTCGATGGTTGACGCCACCGTATGTCCAGGTCACGCTGACTTCAATCACTCGTGTTCCTTCAAGATCGCCGTCTCGCGCTTTCACTTCAACGTTGTAGTCGACACGACTGTCTCGGCCTTCCACCACGTGATTGCCCTCTCGAACGTCAGTGATCAGGAGGTCTCCCCCTCCCCCGGCGACGCGAGCGGTCTTTCGTTCTCGCTCCACGTTCATCACCTGTCTGGCGATGCCGTTGGCGACCAATTGGTTCCTCGCTTCGGCTAACGCTCTTTGGTTCAAAGGAAAGACGCCGTAGCTCAGGAGAAAGGCGATCAGGAAAATGCCTAGGCCAATGACAATCTCAAGAACAAGACTGATACCTCGCTCTTCTCGACGCGCCACGTCCGACGATAAGAATCCCATAAGTCAAACATAACACAAAAGTTTAACAAATTTCGCTGGGGTTAACCCTCTAGGTCGTTGCACCCAGGAATGGGACAGTAACTAAGTCCAGGAGATCACGCCGATGCGCTCGAGAAACCAGAAGAGGCCCATAGCTGCAGCCAGAAGCGAACTCACCAAGATGATGGTTCGACGATTTTTAGAATTGTGAATGGCCCTTAGCACTGGAAAAAACATCAGGACGAGGACAAGTTGTCCCGCCTCGACGCCAAGATTGAAACCCATTAAGGGAACGACGACCCCAGTGCCGGACAGGCCGTTCTGCAACAGCATATTGGCGAAACCCAGACCGTGGATCAATCCGAAGCCGCCTGCCATCAATCCGCGGCTCAGGACGCTTCTGTTGATTTCTTCTCTAAGGTCCTCGCCCTCCTTGGGAGCTCGAAGGTTCCAAAGGCCCGCGGCCACAATGGAGAGGGCGATGGCGCTTTCCGTCAACTGCGTCGGCAGCGAAACGTATCCTAAAACAGATAACGCCAACGTGATGGAGTGGCCCAAGGTGAACGAAGTCACGACAACAGCAAGATGTCGAAAGGTCCCGCCGGCTATGAGCAGACAGAACAAAAAGAGAAGGTGGTCAAAGCCTTCCAAGATATGCTTGATGCCAAACTTGAAGAAAGCGAAAAGACTGGGACTTTCCGTTCCCACTTCCGGAGGATGAAGCGTCTTGCTATCGCCCGCGGGTATCAAGACAGTGTTGGGCTCCTGACCATCGAAGCGTAAAAAACCGACTAACGATTGATTCTCGTCGAGTAGTCCCTCAGGAAGAGTGATGGTCAGGTCTTTGACGGCCCCATCGTAGGCGACCGACAAATTGACCAAGGCGCGGTCATCGCTGTCGAATCCATCATCGGTCCAAGTGGCATCAAGCTTCCGCCCGTCCGCAAAGATCAAGATGGGATTGGGGTCAAGCTTGGAGCGCTGGTCTTTGGGTACTCGAAACTGCCCGGAAAGTCCAACCCCTGTCGTCCAGCGCATCTCTGTGAACCACTCGTTCATGGGATGCGCCCAGGCTGCTGAAAAAGACATCAACAAAACGGTTAGAATCCCAAAAAACGCCTTTTTACTGAGCATGGTTTTCCAGTCTAAACCGAAGCTTGAATCTTGGGACCGGCTGAACAGATTTCAGCACTGGCACCTGACTCGAATTTCTTGAAATTCTCGTGGAACAGCAAGGCCAACTTCTGAGCCGTTCGATCGTAGTCCGCGCCGTCAGTCCAGGTGGATCGCGGATTGAGGCACTCATTGGGCACCCCCGCGCACTCCCCGGGAATCGCGACTCCGAATATAGGATGGTCCACCGTCGACTGCTGAGCCAGACTACCATCGTGAATGGCGTCGATGATCGCTCTTGTGTAGGAAAGCTTGAACCGCTTTCCGACACCGTGAGGTCCGCCCGACCAGCCTGTGTTAACGAGCCAGACCTTGGCGTCATGCTGGCGAATCTTCTCGGCTAAAAGTTCAGCGTAGCGGCTAGGGTGCCAAACCATAAAAGCCGCGCCAAAACAGGCCGAAAAGGTGGCTTGGGGCTCGTCCACTCCCTGCTCGGTCCCAGCGACTTTGGCCGTGTAACCGCTGATAAAGTGATACATCGCTTGCTCGGGAGTCAATCGACTCACTGGCGGCAACACGCCGAAAGCGTCACAAGTCAGAAGAATGATGTTCTTCGGATGGCCTCCGACGCACGGAATTTTGGCATTAGGAATGTACTCGATGGGATAGGCGCAGCGAGTATTCTCGGTCAGACTTCCGTCGTCATAGTCCACGGTCCGATTCTCTGGATCATAGACCACATTCTCCAGCACCGAACCGAACCGGATGGCACTGTAGATTTCCGGCTCCGATTCAGCGCGCAGACCGATGGCCTTGGCATAACAGCCGCCTTCAATATTAAAGACCCCGTCGTCAGTCCAACAGTGCTCGTCGTCACCGATCAAGAGACGCTGAGGGTCTGCTGAGAGTGTGGTTTTTCCGGTACCGGACAGTCCGAAGAAAAGGGAGACGTCACCGACGTCTGTGCCTTCATTGGCGGAACAGTGCATACTCATCACGCCGGCCTTGGGCATCAAGTAGTTCATCACCGTGAACACGCCCTTCTTCATCTCGCCGGCGTATTCGGTTCCCAAAATCACGATCTGCTTGCGCTGTGGGTGCAGCACCACACTGGTGTCGGAATTCATTCCTTTGGTGTAGCGGTTGGCGGGGAAAGCGCCGGCGTTGAAAATCACGTAGTCTGGATTGCCAAAGTCCGCTAGCTCCTCGCGAGCGGGCCGAATCAGCATATTGTGCATGAAGAGGGCGTGGTAAGGCCGGGTGCAGATGATGCGGATCTTGAGACGGTACTTTGGGTCCCAACCGGCGTAGCCGTCGAGAACGTAAAGCTCATTGCGAGTGTTCAAGTAATCGATGGCGCGCTCAAAGTTGATGTTGTAGGTGTCTTCGTCCAACTTGATGTTGACGTCGCCCCACCAAATGTCGTCCACAGAGCCGGGCTCGTCGACGATCCTCTTGTCCTTAGGGCTGCGGCCGGTCTTGCGACCCGAATCGACGACCAGGGCGCCGTTCTCGGCGACAGCCGAGCCTCTCTCTCCCCGCACAGCCTCTTCGTAAAGCCTCGCTGGAACAAGGTTCCTATGAATGGTTGTTACGGTGATACCGTGGTGGAGAAGGTTAAAATCCACGTCGCGCCTCCTGTTGGATGTCTGGGGAAGCCATTTCTCGCCGGGGTTTCGAACCCCTTTCCCTGTTATGGAGACTTCGCAGCTGTCGCTTCGGATTCAAGGACAACACCCTCAGAGGTCCAGCCGCTCGACTGGAAAGACGTTTGAGAAGCTTTTGCCATCGGGCGGCCCTCGGCGTCGAGCGGTATCACCCTATAAAAATAAGTTCCCGGCTCTCCGTCAGGCGCACCGGCGGGGATGTCCAAGTTCGTGTTCGACGTCGAAGAACTGAAGACAATATCGTCCATCCCAGCGTCTGTGCCCACAATAAGTTGATAGCTGACGGCGCCAGGCACCGCGTTCCAATGAAAGACTGGCCGACTCACCACTTCGCCGTAGGCCGGAGCGAGGCCCGTGACGCGATCGGCCCCTGAGTCGAACTGGGTCGGGTCCGCTACTAGGCCATCGGCCGAAATCTCCAACAGTTCGTCGAGTCCCGTCACTGCGGGAAGATGGCTTCGTAGCATAGACGGCGGCGCATCTGGAGGAATCGTTGTGACACCGCGAGCCGCCAAAAAAGAGCTAAACTCAGGGAAGCGCTCGACCACTAGGCTGCGGAGCCCACCGGAAGGATAAGATAAGACACACATACCGCCGCCGCTTCCGCCGAACTCCGCATAGTCGCCGGGGGCCAAAGTAGTCTTTTTTCCGCTGTTTTCGGTGATGGACACTTGGCCTTCGAACAGCAGAAGTTCCGTTACGCCAGTCTCTTCATCCACCGAGACCAGAAACTCGGTCCCCTCGATGCCGATCACTCCGCCACCCGTTTGGATTTGTAGTTGCTTTTTCTGCTTGTCCATTTTGGCCCACATCTGTCCCGATTTCACAACAATTTTGTTGCCTATGGTTTCGAGAGCCCGCTGGCCAATGATCTCAACCTCAGTGTTTCGCCCAAGGCCCGCTTCTCCCCCGATGGCAAACTGTAGTACCGCCAGAGTGTCCTGATCCGTTCGGAGTCGCTCCGTGAGGTAGCCCTTCATGCCGGGATAAGCCTGAAACCAGCGATCTGCGGAACGGCGATTGGTAAGCAGTCTGGTGCCATCGATGTCGAGCACACGAGCCACGGGCACCGCGGCGGTCTGCGCTTGAACCGGGGTCGTGCCCGAACAGAGAAAAAGGCCGGTCGCGAGAACGATGTGCAAGAAGGAACGACAGTGATGACCCATTAGCATGGGTTCTTTCCCACGAATTCTTTCCCTGTTCATAGACTGCTCGCCGCCTCGCTCGTCTTTGCGGAGGGGTCCTGGACCGACTTGGCGCGATAGAGGCGAATTTCATGGTCGAGTCCCTTGGGCTGAACCAGTCCCAAGTCGTCACAAAGAACGTCCCCACCCACCCTTTGGAAGGTTTCCTCGTCCAAAATGACCGGAGCCTCAAGGTCGGCCGAGAGACTCTGAACCTTGTGAGACTTCCTCACAGTTTCGCCCACCACGGAGTACTGCAAGTTCGTTTTCCCACCCAAGAATCCAACCTCGACCTCACCAGTACAGAGGCCCGCCCCTACATCAAAGTCGTCGCGACTCTCGATCCCCCATTCTGTGCGGAGTTGGTCGCAGATCTTCTGTAACTCCAAAGCGGCCGCCACAGCATCTGTGGCCGGTCGAGGGCGCTTACCGAACACCCCGAAAACCACAATCTGAGCGTCCCCTTGATAAGTTAGGGCTTGACCTCCGTAACGTTCGTAACAGGCCACCGTTCGTCGGTGATACTCATTGAGGATATCCAGCATGGCTACAGCGGAGCGACCTTCCGACAGCGTGGTATATCCTCGGATGTCCGTGAGGAGAACCGTGGCTATCAATCTACGATCCCGAGCTTGGTGATGAAAAACAAGCTCCTCAGCAACCTCCTTGGGAACGAATCGGGACAGGGCACGGAGAGTCAAGAGGTAACGTCCAAGCATCACAAATCCGCACAATCCGAAGATCATGATCAACGGAAAGACAAACTGCAATCGATAGCTAAACACCGTGAAGCTAATCAGGTAGACCAGTGTCTGAAAGACGACGATCACCAACAAACGCGGGAAATAATCCGACCAACCCCGATACTTCACCAGGACGTAGACCGTTAAAAACGCCAGCGCCGTCAACCACCAGCGCTCCATCGACTCCGAAGCTTGATGGATGTACGAACGGTTGAGAATCGTATCCAGGGTCCGGGCGTGGACTTCGATTCCCTTCAACGAGCCCACCATGGTGTCGACTCGGTCTATCTCCACGCGTTCACCGCCCTGGTTCGTGTCCCCCACGAAAATGTAGGCTCCCGCGAGCGTCTTAAAAACCGGGTCCGACGGATCTAGCAATCGATAAAACGAGAACTGTCGGTAAGATCCCTCGGCAGGACCTAGTCGGCTCGTGGCGGGAGGGCCAAATCGAACAAGAGCCTCGTTCGGTGCAGTCTCTGAGGATGACACCTTGATCGTCTGGTCTGGAAGCAAAATGCGACCTGGTTCGAGGCTTGCCTGTTCGTCAGGCGACAGCAAGAGCGCCAGCGCCGCTGTGAAGTAGAGCTTCTGACTTGGCGACCCAGTCTCTCTTGCTGCCAATGTCGCGCTTCGGACACTTTGATCCGCGTCGGCATGAACGTGAATCAGTCCAAGTTGGTGCCCACGTCTCAGCCTTTCCCGCCGTTCGTCCGACAAGAACAAAAGTGGTTCTTGCAGTCGTCCTTTATTCCGTACCAGCGTCGCTCCTGTAACTGCCCTTGGCTCACCCAGGAGAGCATCTGAGAGTGCTTGGTCTCCCTCGGGGTCGGCCTGACTTGGAAGTTTGAAGACGATATCGAAGAAGATCCCGCGATAGCCTGACTTTTTGAGATTCTCGATGGCTTGAGCGTAAACGCCTCGAGGCCAAGGATAGGGCCCTAGTTGTTCAAGGGAGGCCTGATCGATCCCAGCAATAACGATCCGAGGGTCGGAGGGCGCCATTCTGAGACGGGAGTGGACTCTATCGTAGAGTTGGTTGTCGATCACCGTTGTCAACTGGAACTCGCGGACAAACAACAAAGC
>JBBKWP010000295.1:0-6219 GCA_037968995.1 Candidatus Xenobia bacterium | reverse complement strand
TTGGTCTGGGTTCCAAAATAAGCCGACCCTCGCTGACGGTCATCCCGATGGACGCCCCCGGCCGAAGATTGAGCAGTTCGAGAAACGCGGGTGGAACCGTCACCATAACGGAGCCTCCGGCTTCCTCCAATTTGAGGTGAGGGGACCGTCCTGCCAGAATCAAACGCTCGTCGAGTTCGTCGCAATTGTCCTGCACAGCCCTCTTCAGGAGGCGATAGTCGAAGGTCATACCGTCGGTTCCTACCGGCGCTTTGATCGAGCAACAGACCTTGAAGTTGTGCCCATGAAGATTCTCTCGCTCGGTGGCTGAGAAGATGGTGAAGTGTGCCGCGGAAAACTTGTGCGACTCTTTGGCCACCGTGACGGTTGCTATTCTTCGTTCAATCACACCACCCGGTTCGGTAAGAGGAATCAATGGCCTACTTATCTTTCAATGTGTCGCGATTGTATCAAATGGACTTTCACTTTTCGGCGGCGAACGAGAGCATCCCGGGAAGAACTTGACTGCGCTTTTGAATGCGCATAAAGTCATCGTATGAGACATGCGTACGACTCGGCATCTCCCAAGAAGGCAACGAACTTGTCGGTCAACTCCGAACTGCTTCTTCAGGCCAAAAGCCTCGGGATCAATCTCTCCGCGCTGTTCGAGCAGTGCTTGGCGGACCGGGTCAAGCAGATGAACGCTGAGATCTGGCTGTCCGAAAATCGCGACGCCATCGCGGCCTACAATCAAGACGTCGAAAAGCACGGGGTTTTCAGTGAAGAACTCCGGAGCTTCTAGTGCAGTTCGACGTCTATGAGAACAAGAACACATCGACAAACCGCCGATTTCCCTATTTGCTGGATGTTCAGGCAGACCTTTTGAAGTCTTTGGAGACCCGAGTCGTGGTTCCCCTGGCTGTTAAAAAGAGTGCGCCAGACCTAATCGTCGACAGGTTGATGCCTGCTTTCGTGATCAAAGGCAAGTCCTACGTCGCACTGACACCTCAGATCGCCGGCATCCAATCACGCGACCTTGGCCCCATCGTGACAAACCTCATGGCGGCTCGGCCAGACATCATCGCTGCTTTGGATCTGATCTTCACGGGAGTCTAGCCCTCATGCACCCCGCCATATCTTCCGTTCATTCCAGTTTAGATGCTCAAGTCCGCTCCGCTCAAAGTCGTCTCCGACTGCTTGAGCTTCTCGACGGCGAGGAGACTCTGTTGAACCAAGCGCTCAAGGCGTTCTCGCGAGCCCGAGTGGCGGTACACTTTCACCCAGACCGCCTTACGCGCGGTGGGCGAACGGTGGCCCAAGGTCTCCTCGCCGACGGATGGTATCGCAGCCAGTTCGAAACGGGCCACTCTAACGGGAGCCTGACGGCTTTCTCCGGGGGCGCGCGAGATGTGTGGGAAGACCGACTCTTCTTCGGGGCCTATCACGGCGCAACGAAAGAGACCGAGCGGCCTAAATATGGAGCGGACGACCTCTTCCCCTTCAGCGATGGTCCGGCGCCGCGATTCGGGTCTTGCTATCTTGTCTTGAGACCCGAGGCTTCCGGTCGTTGCTCTTTCTGCGTGGGAGACAGCTACGTGGGACCGGACCGAGTGGGTACCGCCCGACGCCCCGAGGATCTTCTCCTAGGCTTGATGGAGCGATGCCTCACCGAAGAGACGGTGATGGGACAGGTCCTGGCTCCGCGCGAACTCGCATTACATCTGGCGGTGGCTTGGAGAACCGACAGGTCGTCACCCTCGACACTGCCGGTGGGACGATCCCTCGACGATTATGTTGAGGCCCAGGTGCACGGGCCCCTCAGTTTGGAGGCCGACGTGGACTCACTCGTGGCGGATAGCTCTTTTCAAGGTCAGCCCACTGGGGAAGATCTTGAAAAGATAGCCGAACGCTACGGCTTTCCGATGGCTTGGCGCCCCACTTTCGAGCTTGCTCTCAAAGGCGTGCCTGACGACTTCCGAGGACCGGTGATGCCGGATCTGGCCCGTAGAATCACGCCGAGGGGGGAACCGTTGACCGCGCGCGTCATCGGTGAAGGTGCACTCAGTTTGGAGCAAGCCCGCGAGACTTGGAACGACTGGCCGAGCAACTATGACGAGACCTGGCAACAACTCAAACAGCTTTGGCACGTTTTGGTGGCGTTCGGGTCTCCCTCGAATTCCTGGAGCGTGCCGGAGGATAGGGACTTCTAAGGTTCAGCCGACTTCCACCGAGGGCGGAACGCTTTGGGCGAACCGAAAGACGTTGCTGGGATCATATCGCCGTTTCATGCTCACCAGGTAGGCTAGGTTCTCACCGTAATAGGACTCCAGATAACGGTCTTGAGACGGGTCGACGTAGTTTTGGGAACTCTCACCTGAGGTGAACCCCACCATGGCCAAATGGAACTGGTCCATCCACTCAACATTGCCTCGGACGCTCTCCTGGCTGTCTCCCACGTTCCATTGAACCCTGAGACTACTCAGCAAGCTCGCGCCCCGATGAACGTAGGCCGTCGCTCGGCGGTTGACTCGATCGATCGCGCCTCCGGTGAGAGAGGCGGTCCAGGTCGCCGACCCACTGGTTTTTGGCCACTGGCGCATGAACTCAAGGATCAGTTCCGTGGCTTTGAGGGGAATCTCTGAGTAAGCGTAGTGAGACCGCTCTTGGGCATACTGAGCGTCGCCGGTTTCCCACAGTCGGTCTCTGCCTTCCCAGTAGGACAGTTGTTCCATTGTTTCGGTCTTAGGGTACGAAAGTTCATAGGCGATATCTAGGATGTCCCTCAGTTCTTCCGGCTCTCCTACAAACTGACCCTGAAGCGAAAGGGTGAGAGTGCCGCCGGCTGAGATTTCCAGTCGCAAGACGCCTCCCAACTCGTCGGGCGCATCTGGCAGCAGGGCCAGCAGGGTGGGTAGCAAGACGTCGAGGTCTGTCGTCCACTCCAGACGGAAGACGGTCAAAAGGTCCACCGGGAAAGTCTGGAGCGTGAAGGCGGTATTCACTCCGAAGTTACCGCCTCCACCGCCGCGACAGGCCCAAAAAAGGTCTTGGTTTTTCTCTCGACTCGCCTGAAGGACTTCTCCCGTGGCGGTCACCACATCAGTGGCTACCAGTTGGTCGCAGGTCAGTCCGTGACGGCGCATATCGAAGCCTAATCCGCCCCCGAGGACGAGACCTCCCAAGCCCAACTCTTGGCAGTTTCCGTGGGTGACTGATACCTGGTGTTTTCGCAGCACGGACGATAGGTCCCGAACACGGGCCCCTCCGCCCACGGTCACTAAGCCTGTGGTTTCGTCGAAGGTGACGGAGTTCATCAAGGAGAGGTCGATAAGTAGGCCCTTCGTGGTGGAAAATCCCGCCCCGGAATAGCCTCCCGACCTTACAACGAAGGGAATGTTCTCGCACTGCGCCCAGTCGAGAGCCGTTTGAACGTCTTGATGGGTTTTGCAGCGAACGATTCCACTCGGTAGATATTCAGCGTAGCGAAGATTTTTCGGCACGGCGAGTTTGAGATATTCTTTGTCCGAAGGACGAACGACCGTCCCCGAGAGTGTCTTTTTTAGGAGTTCCCAGGGCGGACCTTTTTTAGCCGACACCGGACCAGCCACGGCAGCTTGGGCATCTCCGCAGCCACCGACCCCCAGCAGGGAGGGGATCAAACAGAGCCCCCCAGCCACTAGACTTCCCCGCTGGAGGAAGTCTCGACGGGAAAGTCTTTTGCTTTTGTCGGACGGCATCGACGGTTATTGGAAGATATTGAATAAATTTCCTGGAATATAAGGGAATACCTTCGAGGCCTCGTGAAAATTCTTCTTCCGGACCACCTTTGTGACTCACGGTTCAGAGAGGTAAGGTCTTCGCCATTTTCGAACAGATCCCAAAGCATGGCGATCAAGAAGAAAAAGCGCACCCGCAAAGGTTCTGGCAACCAGGAAGACGCCGTCGTGGAGTACGCTCGACGAGTGGCGGAGTTACAGCAGGAACTCGTTGAGGCCAAGGAACGGGCCGCCGAAGCGATGCGTGAGAGAGAACAAGGCGAGGCTCGACTGGTTGAACTTGAGGACCTGCTGGAGTTCACGACCGAGCGGGCAGATACCGCTGAGGTGTTCGCTATCGAACAAGCTGATTCCGCCGGTCGCGCGCAATTGCTAGCCATGCAGTGTTCAGACCTTTCAGAGAATCTCGCTCGGGCTCAACAAGATGCGGATTCGGCCCGTCGTATCCTCAATGAATATGAAACTCTGGCCGAAGACGCCGAAGAGCGAGCCTACCAAGCCGAACACGACCTCTGGCTGGCTGAGCAGAGGATTCATGAAAGCCAGACGTCTTTGCAGAATGGACATCACGAAGGCCCTCTCGAGAACGTTCTGGCGGGACTGGTTGAGCGTCAGGTCCTGACAATCTCGTTGGACTTGGCTGTCAAGCAGGCTGCCCGCCATCGCAGAAAAGTCGCCCTTCTGAGTGTCGGCTTGATCGGAAGTCGGGACGTGAAAGCGATGCAGCCGATGCTGGCTAAGCGACTCGCTAAGATCGTGCGCGACTCCGATATGTTGGGGCGCTTGGATGATGAAACCTTCGGAATTCTTATCGCCGAACAGACCGAGAACGAAGATATTCGATTCATCGCGCAATGCATAAGTCGGCGGGCGGATACGGTGTTCGCCGGTCCTGTCGTCCTAGACCGACGACAGCACTTTATGAAAGTCGCCATCGGCGTAAGCATTTTTCCGGATGACGCTCCCACCGGAAATCTGGTGCTGGGTCACTCAGAATCCGCGCTGACGGAAGCGCGGCTTGTCAGTCAAGTGGGCCTCACGTTTTTCAAAGAAAGATACTAGCTCCCGCCCCAGATTAAATTTTCGAGCTTGATGGCAGGCTCTACACCTCGGATTGAAGCTCCCACCTCAGAAGACGGGGCAGCCAACGCCAACGGAAGAAAAAATGAAGAAATGATGAGAAAGGGCTCATTGTCTCTTCATAGAGGAGCCATCTGATTCTCATATGCTTGCTCTATAATATCGTTGATATACAACGGTTAAAGGACGTGTTTTATGAGCCATCTCTATGCTCGCACCAAAAGTTTTCTCGACAAAGATTTTCCCGCTCGGGAAGAGCTATTTTCAAAGTTGGCGGGGGGCCAGTCTCCGAAGACGCTCCTCATAACCTGTTCCGATTCACGAATCGATCCGAGTCTGATCACCCAGACCGAGCCCGGCGAAATCTTCGTCATCCGAAATGCCGGTAACTTAGTCGCGCCTTTCAATGAGCAGAGCGCCCAGTCTGGTGAATGGGCAACCATCGAATACGCCATCAAGGTCTTGAAAGTCCAAGAAATTCTTATCTGTGGGCATTCTGATTGCGGAGCCATGAAGGCTGTGCACGGAGGCACTCCTACCGGGATCTTGGCCATCGATGGCTGGTTGAAGCACTCCGCTCAACCAGAAGAAGGTAAAAGTCTCTGTTGCCTGATCAAGAACAACGTTCAAGCTCAACTGAAGAACATTTTGACGCACCCTGATGTGCAAAGTGCGGTAGAAGCCAATGAGTTGTCGTTGCACGGATGGGTTTACAACATCGGCAACGGACAGGTTGAAGAAGTGGAATTTCAGGCAACGACCGCGGTTACTGCCTGATTTTATCGACCTAAGGGATCGCTCCCCGGTTAACATTCAGAACGTGGGTCTCCTGTAGGAGCCCACGTTTTGTATTCCAGGCCATCCAGTTCCCATCGTCGAAAACGCCAGGATGGAACCGGCTAATCGTATAGAACAGTATCTCGACTTCATGCTCTACGTTATGAGAGCCGATGGAGTGATTGATCGCGAGGAAAAGCGTCATCTACTAAGCGTCATGGTAGACGGTATGAAGCTTCACCCTGACCTCGTATCAAAATACCGAACCGCCCTCGAGCAGTCACAATGGACCACCGTGACGGACGAGCAGTTAGCGGAGGTGAGTCAAGGACTCGACGAAAGCTCTCTGGCTCATCTCGTTCGCGACGCCTATGGCATGGCTGCGTCCGACGGTGAGATTCACCAAGCCGAAGTGGACGTCGTTCGTCGGTTGCTGAAAGTGTCGGGCGTGCCCGAGGAACGTTTCGACGATATTGACCGCTGGGCCCGCCAGTCCCTAGCCCTCGCCCACCAGGGGACTCTCCTCCTCAGTCGGGGATGAGTCGACCTTTGGGGTAGGACGTGCGACGCTGTATCCGATCAGGCCCATGGCTTGGGGAGAGAGCGA
>JBBKWP010000294.1:0-5490 GCA_037968995.1 Candidatus Xenobia bacterium | reverse complement strand
CTCAAAACCAATCCATACATTGAGCCAGAATGTAGGACCGCGAGTTTGACAATCATCGCGGCCTTGTTGTATTCGCCATGTTGGCCGACCACCTGACGCGTGATGAACGGCTCCAGCAGTATGGAAATCGTGTACACGATACAAAACGTGATGCTGAGGGCTTTGATCATAGTGGGGTCGGGAGCGGGACCTCCCACGGGTTGTTGGGCAAGAAAGCCAGCCGCCAAGATGTAGATCATCGGTGTTGCTACAAACGAGTACTTGAGGTACGCGTTGACTCTCTGTTGAGGACCCATTGATACGGTTTTCGCTTGCTGTCTAACGATGACCTCTCGAAGGGTTTCGAAGCTCTATGAGTCCGACCCCAGTCCTCAGGCTATTTCGAAGAATGAGAGAAGGTCTCTATTCGGTCAAAGGAAACTTACCATAGTGGGTATGTTCCGGTGACACAACAAGATATTCCCGTGGCCTGTCTAACGATCAGTCGTCACGGAAGAGTGGAGTCGGTCAACGCGGAGGTCGGTCGCCTCCTAGGGCGCAGCACGGAAGAGTTGGTGGGGATGCCGTTCAGCGCCTTTCTCGCCGTCGGAAATGTCCAGCAGTATCTGGCGCACCTCTGGGAGACGTTCAGAACACCAGGTGAGATGAAGACCTGCGAAGTTTCCTTTCTAACTAAAGGTGGCAGAGTTTTTCAAGCCGGTCTTCAAAGCCGAACAGTTCTTGAAGAGAATGGAAGCCACGACCAACGCTGTCGTAGCGTCTTCTGGGTTACCCCGCCGCCGGATTTTGAGGCGGAAAGTGGTCAAGAACTCTTCGAAAGTCTTCCCTATGGCGCGGTATGGCTCGACGATGATGAAGTTGTTGAGAAGAGCAACCCAGCTTTCTGTCGACTCTTGGATTACGACCCAGTTTCGCTGGTCCGCTGTCCTATCCGACGACTGTTTCCTGAATGGTCGAGTGAAAACGCTCTCGCCGCAAGCCTCCAAGGACGCAGTTTTAGGATCCAAGGTCTCCGACGTGACGGAGTCCTGATGCCCGTGGCAGCCACTCTAGTGCCGCTCAAACAAAACTTGGGCTCTCGAGCTTACTTATGTTTCGTAAGAAGCTTGGTCGAACAAGAAGGCTTAGAGCGTCGAGCCTTGCGGACCGCGGAATTGGAACGCCAAGCGATAGGACGGGAACTCCACGACTCCTTGGGTCAAAATCTGGTGGGTATGGCCTTTCTGGCCGATGAACTGGCAGCCGAATTGGGATCACGATTAGGAGGCTCCGAGGAGAGATCGACCGAGATGGCCGAACGGGCCAAACGCCTGGCACGCCTCTGTCGCGAGACCTCGAAAATTACTCGCGGGCTAGTGCGAGGTCTGGTCCCTGTGGCTTTGGCCGAGGGAGGGTTGGCAGCGACTCTCAGAGATTTAGCAGATTGGGTGAAGTCCACCTCCAAAGTCTCGTGCCGCACCAACTGCCGAGAGGCAGAGCTTCCAACTGAGGTGGCTGAACACTTTTTCCGGATCGCTCAAGAGTCGGTCACGAATGCACTCAAGCATTCTGGATGCAGTGAACTGGACATTTCCCTGGAACTCGCGGGGGAGCGATCCGTGCTTCTCTCCGTGCGCGATAATGGTCAAGGGTTAGCTTTTATGAATTCCGAGCGATTCGGCAGCGGCCTTTACACCATGAAGCATCGCGCGAAAATGATTGATGCTACACTGTCTCTTCTGAGCGATTCCGCAACCGGAACCTGTGTCACTTTGCGATGGACTTCTTCAAAGGTTCGTCTTGAATTTCCAGAATCAGATGGCGTCGCGAATGAAGAATGATTTTGCGCAGATGCACTAGGTGTGGACTTTTGTTCGGAATCTGGACGGTGTGCTGCTCGGTCCCGGTGCCAGGTTTGGCAACATAGTGGGCGATGAGCGCTCGCAAGTCCTCCCCGAGATTGTCGCACTCCTCTAAAATGGGGAGTTCCGACCTCCCGGCGACGGACGGGAAGTAGGCCCGAAACCGAGAGTTGGCTTCGACGATCTGAAGTTCGTCATTGAGAAGTGCCAACGGATTGGGGTAGATGTCCAAAAGTCGATGGACAGTCCGCTCAGTATCTTCGAGGGTGGCTCGTTGACCTTTGAGGTCCGTGATGTCCTCGAAGGAGATGACGGCTCCGTCGATCTGGTTTTCCACAGCCCGGTAAGGTCGGATGAGCACCGAGTACCAGCGTCCATCGGGTGCTCGCTGTTCGAAAGTTCGCGGAACCAAATTTTCCAAAACAGCGCGAACTTTCGCTTCGAGGTTGGGGACCTCAAGTTCGGCGCGAACTTGGTAGAATGGACGTCCGATGTCGCTCGGTATGACGTTGAGAAGCTTCTGTGCGGTCGGTGTGAATCGACGGATGACGAGATCCTGGTCTAGGATCATCACCGGCATCTCCACGCTGGCTAAGATATTGTTGAGATCACTGTTGGCGCGGTGGAGTTCAATATTACGGTCTTGGACTTCTTCGTTGATGGTGGCCAGTTCCTCGTTGGTCGACTGAAGCTCTTCCTTCGCGGTTTCCAACTCCTCGTTGGCACTCTGGAGTTCTTCGTTGGCCGATTGCGCTTCTTCGTTGGCTGCTTTCAACTCTTCGTTCGATGATTCGCGCTCTTGAATGATGGAGCTGAGGTATTCTCGGGTCGCCAGCAGTTCGTGACGTAAATAGAGAATCTCAGCCTCAACCGATAGATCGATTGTGCCCTCCAGGCGACCGGTCTGGGTACTGGACTTTAAGGCGGGTTTGTCCGTGGACAAGAGCTCCAGAAAGAGAACCAGGAAATACTTCCCCGTGACCCCCATCATACGGATAGGAATGATGTCTAGGTTAACTTGACGCACCGTTGTTTCGTCGTGGATCTGAACATTTTCTTGTCGCACGGCGATTTGAGTGGTACGAGATTCTTCCAAACCCGATTTTAGCGCGGCCAAAAGACCTTCTCTTGCCATTTTCAGAATGTTGAGACTGGCGGACCCCACCGGAGGCTCAAGATAGGAGCCTGTGCGCCCTCTGAACTGGAGGATATCGAAGTTATCGTCTACCACCACGCCGGGAGGGGAGTAACGTGCTAAGATCAGACGATCGGCCTGCTTTTGCACGTCGTGCTCTCGAGCGATGGAGCCGAAGCGGTCCTTGAGATCCGGCTGAAATGGCGCTGTAGTTTCCTGATACGAGAAGGGGCTGGAGAAACTGAGAACCGGAGACGGAACCTCGCGTTTCTTGAAAATTTTGCACCGCTTCTCTACTGTTGTGAACAGGCCGTCGCAATCGCCTAAGGATTCCGAGGTCCCTAGTACCATAACTCCGCCAGGCCGAAGTGCGTAGTGGAAGTGATGCAGCGCTCTTTTCTGCAAATTCGGCTCCAGGTAGATGAGTACATTGCGACAAGTGACAAGATCGAGATGGGAAAAAGGTGGGTCTTGGGTAATGTCTTGACGGGCGAAAATGCAAAGTTCTCGAACTAAGCGCCCGATCTGGTAGCCATCGGAGAGCTTGACGAAGTAGCGCTGAAACTCTGGCCTGAGATTCTCGATGGTGGTCGACGGATATCGCCCGTCTCGCGCCTGACTCAAGGACGCTTCGTTGAGGTCCGTGGCAAAGATCTGCAGCTTCCGATGGACGTTGTTTTCTCGAAACCATTCCAAGAAGCATATGGCGAGGGAATAGACTTCCTCGCCGCTCGAGCAGCCGGGGACCCATATGCGAATACTTTGATTCGAGTCTCCCTCACCGCAGATCGTCGGGACCACTGACGTCTGTACGAAGTCAAACACGGCTTGGTCACGGAACAGTGAGGTCACGTTGACCAACAGTTCATTGTAGAGCGCGGGTAACTCGTTCGAATCTAGGCTAACAATTTCGAGATATTGTCTGAGGGTTGGCGTCTGCCTCAGGACCATCCTTTTCAGGATCCTACGCCGGATTGTACTGACTTTGTAACTGCTGAAATCGACGCCCGTGAAACGATAGAGACGCGAGAACAGTTCTTGCAGTTCGTCGCCCCGATGTTCGAAGGGGTCATCGGAGTCTCCGATCTGAGACAGGCGCTCAAGGTGGTCGGCGATCTCTTTAGGACTGAGGGTGAGGTCCGCGTCAACGGCTGCCGTTTTCAAGATTTCAGACTCGGGTGCTGAACCGAGGTGCTGAACAATGGTCAGCCCTCCCCCGGCGCGGATGGCTTGAAGGCCGACCAAACCGTCGCTTCCACCTCCTGCTAGGCGCACCGCGATGGCCCGACTGCCCTGCGTTTCGGCCAACTGCTTGAAAAAGGCGTCCATGGGCGAGGATTCATCGGCTCCCGGGTCACAAGGAATGAGAGCACAGCCGGAAATCGTTGCCGTCCTACCCGGGTCCAAGACAAAGATCGCTCCGCGCTGGACTTCGCTCTTTTCCTTGAGAGTCCGGGCCCGCAGATCAAAACTTCTGAGTTGACGAACGAGTTCTTCTCCACTAATTTGCGTCTCTTCATTGATGATCGTATAGGCGAGATCAAGGGACGGAGGGAGTTCCCTAAGAATTTCGCACAGTGTGTCGACGCCTCCAGTACCTAGACCGATACCAACGAGCTTGACATCGCGTTCGGTGGTTTTCAAATTAAGGGGTGTCATTCGGACTGTCTTCGAGGTCGATCAAACCGATGCGGATCGCTCGAATGGCAGCGGCACCTCGATTGGTTGTTCCCAATTTTCCCATGGCGTTGTGGCTGTATTTCTTGATAGTCGACTCGGCTAAGAAGAGAGTTTTCGCGATCTCTTTATTGGAGTGCCCGCGGGCCACAAGCTTCAACACCTCAAGCTCTCGTTCAGTCAAAGACGGTCGTGTTCGGTCTCCAGAGGGATCCGCTCCGGAGTGGAGCCATCCCTGAAAGACACGACTCAGCAGATTCAACGGAGCCAACACAGCCACCCCACCGGAGGCACATAGAATAGCTGACGCGATCTGTTCTCTGTCGCACTCTTTCAATAGATACCCGCAGGCGCCTTGAGCAAAGGCTTTGACAACCGATGTTTCGTTGTCGGATACTGTCAGGATGATGACTTTGAGGGAAGGTTGAATCTCTAGAAACTTTTCGATCAATAGCAGTCCGTTGTCATCTCCCAGCGAAACATCGAGCAGTAGGATATCCAGTTCTTCCGTTTGGAGGTATGAAAAAGCTTCCTGGGGCTCCGCGCAGCTCAAGGTGAGTTGTATACCAGGGGTACTCTGAACTACATTCTCCAGGCCCTCACGAACCATCGGATGGTCATCTATCAAGCCGACTCTAACCGTCGGTACCTTGGTGTTGTTCATTGCTTAGAAGTTTGGCTGTTGGTCAAGTTAACCTTCTCGCGCTAGAACTCCCTGGGCTAGAGAGTCGTCCCGATATAGCAGAAGATCGAGGGGCTAGCCGAGCCCCCCCCGTCTAGGCACCGCATCTGTTGGCAGTTGGAGGCCCAAAGGGGTATACGATCGTCTAGGGGGGG
>JBBKWP010000293.1:0-10033 GCA_037968995.1 Candidatus Xenobia bacterium | reverse complement strand
GTACGAGTTGAGTTTCTTTAAGATTTAGACAGAGAGTCTGGGCCAGTTGGTCGAGTTGGGGGCGGATCTCGTTGGTGAGGTTGGGCGCTTTGGGAAAGGGCCGATGTCGCTCGGCTTTCCATTTCGAGAAGAGTTGTCTCTGACGGGTTTTACTGGCTTCGATCTGAGCCCGCATAAAGTGGCCGGCCGACTCAGGGTCTAACCCACTCTCTGCAGCCAAGACCTGGAAGCTTTCGATCACTTTCTGCTCACGCTCGGGGTCTTCCAAAGCGGCGCCCGAGTTCCACTTCGCCTGGGCCACCCTTTCTGAGATCTGGAGTCGCAGGTCCATGGACCTGAGCAAACGGTCGACCTTGGCGATTTCGGAGATGGTAAAGGCCCAACTCCCAACGCTCAGCAGAAGGAAAAGCGAGAAAAAGCGAACGCAGAACGCAGCAGGGAGAGGTCGGAACATGGCCTAGAGCTAGACCAAGGACTTCATTGTGGACTCTGCCCCGCCGAGTACTCCTCATAGGCCTGGGCCCACTCTTCGAGTTGCTCGGGATCGAACTGGTCCATAGTCTCTTGAAACACCAGCATCCCTGTCTTTTCGAAAGCGTGGATATAGGCGGGATCCGCTCCATTGTCTCGCATGGCCTGAATCATCTTCTGCTGAGTTTGAAGCTCGTGTTCGGCTAAGCGTTGCTGAAACTTCTCGCGTGCGAGTTCTTCGACCCGCTCTTCGGTGGAGTCGCTCATGAGTTCACCCTCGCCTGGAAAGTGCCCATTGCGGGACCCTCCTGGGTCGTGAGTTCTATGGTCCCATCGAATTCCCAAGGGCCGGAACCGGTCGCCTGGACAATCCCAAGCGTTCCACCGGTCACCGCCACCAAGTCTCCGGTACGGTCGATCCAAATCTGCGAGTTGCACACGGAACACAGGGTAAGGCCGGAGTGCCTCAATTCCTTGACGTCTAGCTCCTCTTTTGGGAAAGCAGTTTCCGGCAACTCGAAAGAAAGGACCGTGCAGGCCTCTGCGTTCTGGTCCTCCCCCTCCAGGGTCAATGTTCGGCCAGATATTTGCGCCGATTGAAGCTGTATCGCGACATCTTCACCGTCCACATCCAATCGGACTTCTCCAGCGTTGCCCACCGCCGGGGGAGCGTTCGGGTCGTTGGGAGGACTGGGAGTATTGGTCCAGTTCCCCATGGCCATCAGGGCCAGGAGTGATAAGCTGTGTTGGAACCGTTGAAAAATCATCGTCGCGATATCCTTTCGGGGGTAACCTTATGTCCAATCTTCCAAAGTCTTCTTCCGCTTCCTCCGAATCCGGTCCTCGCCCGCTATACGATGCATGGCCTTGAACACCGAGAAACTCTTCGTCTTTTGAGTCGACACAGTAGAGCCGAGATCAAGCGTCTCGGTGGTCTGCATCCATAGATGGCGTCTCACGTCATCAAAGATTCTCAGATAGGCCGGTAGCTTCGATTTTCCCCAGACAATGTTTTCGCGCAACCAGTTCCGGTAAGCCTCGTCTTTGACAAGTTTGATGCCACTCAAATCGGTGCTGAGGTGCGAGGCGTCGCTATAGACTTGAAAACCTTCCGGTAGTTCCGGCACAAAAATCGGAGGTGCCAGATAACCGCGGATGACCGGGCGAACTTGAGCGGGGAAACGTTGAAGGACGCCCCAGAAGACACCTAGTACTCGGCGGATTCTCCAAGTGTGGAAATCCCGTTGCCCACTCAGGCCGAGATTCCGATGGATCACTTCCGGATAGTCTCCGAAAATGACCTGGGAGCAGAAACCACGGGATTGGTTGGAGATAGGATGATAGAAAATTGCTGTTTCGTCAGAAGCGGGAGAGGCCGATTCATAAGGTGTGCCGGCTTGCGAAATCCTCCAGGGGAAACCTTGCTCATCCATTTCCACTGTTTCATAATCACACCAATAGCCGAGAAGGCTATCGTCCGAGACCCCTTGCCCGGGCTTCACCCACGGCTTTGTCCAGATCGCCTGCAGCGAAGACCCATCAAAGAGCGAGAGTTGTCCCGGAATGAGAAAGGTTGTGTCGGAGTTGGAGGAGCCGAAGTTGAAAGCAAGCTGCTTGTGTTGAAAGCGAGCCATTCTACGACTGAACGAGATCTCCACGACTTCTCGGCATCTGTATTCCACATTGGGAAAACTCAGCTCTAGTTCCAAAAGGATCCGTGCCATCCGACTTGCGAGACTGGAATCTAGCGGAGACGCCGCCTTTACGGTTTCGGCCGCAAAGGCAACGAGTTGAGTATCGGAGAGGCCATCTAAAGTGATCGTCCAACCCGAGTTTACCACGCCAATTCGGATCGCGATGAGAGGCCCAAGATCGAAGCCAAGTTGAACCGCATGATAGAGCCAGAGTTCTGGATTCTCATCGAGAAATGGCTTCAATCCCTTTCGGACAGCTTCAGGGTTGATGGTGAAAGATAAGTCGCGTTCAACCATGAAACCGAGTTCGTCTGAGTGCTTAAACCGCCTGTAGCAGTTCGGTAGATTCCGAACCTCGGTCGCGCCTTCGCCCCCTCCGATGCAAAGTATGCTTTGGCGCTGGCAAAGAAGGCTCTGCCCATGGAAATCCAGAATATCTGAGTATGGAGTTCGGGGGATCTCATAGAAATCGACGGGCCAATATGCGGCTCAATCGCGTCCTTGCGATCGGAATCGCCACCAACGGGAACCCGCCGCGCAGCACGGTGGCTGTGGACCTCTCCGTCAGTGGGTTTCAGGTGGCCGCGTCGTTTCCCGTCGAAATCGGCCAACTGGTGTCGGTTCGCCTCCACCTTCGCAATTTGACGCCGGTGGAAGCGACCGCTAGAGCGATTTGGTCGGAAAACCTCGATATGGGACTGGTCCGTATGGGATTTCAGTTCGAGGAGATGCGCTCAAAAGAAGACTTCGCGAGACTGTTCCAGTACGTGGACAAAGAACGTCTCAATGTCGAAGCCCTGCCTCAAGATGTAGAGCCCACTCTAGAACTCGCCTCGCAAGTCGCCTTGCGAAGTCTCACTGACCAAGAACTCGATCGCTTCGCGGTCTTGTCGAACATCTGCGGACTTCTCAACGGCGCCTACGATCTGCAAGAACTGCTGGAACGGGCTCTCAAGATTACGGTTGAGGCCACTGGCGCCGAGCGCGGCCTCATCCTACTGTCCGGCGGAGGGAATGAATTCGACGCCCCTGCTTTTTATGCCGTGACTCGAACCCAAAATCGCGACTACAGCCGTTCCGTGGTGGACCAAGTTCTAGTCAGTGGCAAACCGCTTTTATCCCTAGATGCCCAACAAGACGAGAGATTTAGCGCCTCGCATTCCCTTCGAGTGATGGGTACTCGCTCTGTGCTGTGCCTGCCTATCGCCACTAAGTTACGGAATTTCGGAATGATCTACCTCGACAGTTCCGTGCGGGCGGGAGTGCTGACTCAATCGGATCTGCGTCTTGGTACGGTGATCGCCGGAATGGCCGCCTCAGCGATCGAGCGGGCAGAGAATTTCGCCCAACTGGTCCAAAGAGAGAAGATGGCGGTCATCGGAACCCTGACCGCCGGTCTTCTGCACGAGATTGTCAACCCACTCTCCGCGGTGATAAGCCTCGGCGAACTCCTACACTTGGATTCACCCTGCGAACTGACTAAAGGCCTGGTAGTGGAAGCGCAACGTTGCAATCGTCTCATTCAGGACCTTCTCCGTATGACACGCAAGGAACCAGCGCAAAGAAGCCTAGTGCATCTCGTTCCAACCATCCAAGCAGCGGTCACCGCTATCAAATGTCGGCTCGATGAAATGAAAGTCGAACTCTTGCTTGATCTCGAACCTAACTCTCCGCCAGTCTACGGCAACGCCGATCATCTGTGTCAGGTGGTCCTCAACCTGCTCTCCAATGCAATCTTCGCGGCCGGCCTTCGCGGGAAAGTGGAAGTTCAGCTAAAAACCGTCGGCGACGAACTTCAACTCTGTGTGATCGACAGCGGGCCCGGCATAGCACCGGGTCATCTCGGCAAAATTTTTGACCCGTTTTTCACGACGAAAGGGGCCGAAGACGGGACCGGGCTGGGACTAAGTATCATCGCCCGAATTGTCAATGAGCACGGCGGCACAGCCAAGGCTGGAAATTACTCTTCGGGGGGCGCGATCTTCACGATCTCGCTGCCGATCACCAAGGGTCCCGCTGTCCAAGCGACCGCATAAAACTCGAGAACAGGTCAAGTTCGCGACGAACTGTCGGGAACCGTCGGCGTGCGTCCAAGGTTGAGTAGAGCATGAAGAAAATCGTCGTCATCATGTCGCTGCTCATCGCCGCTGTCTTCGGAGGAATATCGCTTGCGGGAACCCCGGCCGTTTTCGGAGGCCTACCTTCGGACACCCCCGCCCCTCTCGATCTTAAACAATTTGGAAGATTGGAAACCGCCACTTTCGCCTTGGGTTGATTTTGGGGACCCGACTCCCAGTTTGGGAGTCTCGACGGAGTGATTCGCACTCGAGTAGGCTACAGCGGCGGAAGGGACCCCCATCCCACATACCGCGACCTCGGAGACAACACCGAGAGTATCCAGATCGATTTTGACCCCACTCTTGTAGCCTACGAGGACCTGTTGGTCCAAGCTCTCAAACTGGGCAACTTCGATGGTGAAAGTTGGAGTAAACAGTACCGCAGCGCGGTGTTCTACCATAATGAGCATCAGCGCAAGGTAGCCCAAAAGATGGGAGTCAAAAAACTTGAACCTGCCGGCCAATTCACTCGAGCCGAGGACTATCACCAGAAATACTACCTGCAGCAATCCGACATCTACAAAGACTTTCTGACCCGATACCCCAACCCCCGATCGTTCACCGACTCCACCGCCGCGGCGCGCGCCAACGGTATCGTGGGAGGCCATTTCGACGAACGACATCTCACGGCCATCTTGCCTCAACTCGGCCTCTCCAGTTCTTCCGCCAAAGCGATGATGGGCATGGCCGGAACCTCTCAGCCGGGATGCGCTGTGCCGTAGAGCCAGTTAAACAAGAAAATCAATCGGTGCTCAACGCGTGAGGAGATCTCCTCATCAGCGCCAACATAATTGCATGCGATTCCTACCTCTGCTCATCATACTCTGCCTCTGCCCTGCTTGGGCGCAGCCGAAGTCCGCTCTCGACAACATTCTTGAGCGCGGGGAGATACGCGTTGGCACCACCGGAGACTACGCGCCTTTTAGCGTCTTGAAAGACGGAGGGTATACGGGATTTGATATTCGCCTGGCGGAGGTAGCGGCTCAACAACTCGGAGTTACCCTCCGTTTCGTGCCAACCACTTGGACCGACCTGGTTGGCGATCTCGAAGCCGACAAGTTTGACATCGCCGTCGGGGGGATCACTCGGACCTTACCTCGGTCCACTCGGGCGGGGTTCTCTCGACCCACTTTCGTGATTGGGAAATGCCCCTTGGTCCGCGCTTCGGATCGCGCGCGTTTCCAAAAAATGAGCGACATCGACCGACCCGATGTCAAAGTCGCAGTCAATCCGGGAGGGACGAACGAGCGCTACGTTCGCCACCATCTGCGTCTCGCTCAGATCGTAGCGGTCGAAGACAATCTCGCCATCCCTCAGATGATCGCCGAGGGTAGGGTGGACGTCATGCTCACCGACAATCTCGAAGCCGTTCGGGCCGTCAGGCTCGACCCACGGCTAGCGGCACCCTACGCTGATGAACCGTGGACCATAGAAACTCTTGGACTGCTTACCCCCCGAGACGACCAGGCTCTCATCAACTGGTTAAATCTACTTTTGGAGCAACTCGAAAGCGATGGAACCCTTCAGCAACTTCAGCGCGAGTTCGAACTCCCAGCACGCATAGATCTGTCTGGGTCCAGAGCATTCGTCACAGTGGCCGTGATAGGAAGTTCAACACACGCAGCCTCCTCGGCCCTCGTCCGTTTAAGCGGGTTGATGTCGCCTAGCATCGTATCGTAAACCTCAGCCCCCGTGCTTTCCAGGAGGTTCTCGGCTTCCATCGCGAAACGCGAAAAACCATGAATCATCAACCCAACAATCCCACACACGGCGTCACGCTCGAAGCGATGCTCATCAAGCTAGTCGAGGTCAACACCTGGGAAGGCTTGGCGGCGCGCATCGAGATTCGCTGCTTTCGGCACAATCCTAGCATCAAGTCCAGTCTGGCGTTCTTACGGAAAACGCCGTGGGCCCGAAGCAAAGTCGAGCAGATGTACGTGCGTCAGATTCAACGAGAGAATCGGGCCGCGGAAAAGGCGTCGGCCGCGGAAGCGGAAGCGGAAGCGGAAGCGGCCGAAACTTAGAGGGCCCGGCCACCCTATCCAAACGCCCTTAGTTTCAAGGCTACACGGGCGGCCTATTTCCCACCGAAAAGGTAACGTACCCCCGATCGGGGGGGATACCGTCAGCTTTTGGAGCAGCCGGAAAGCGATGAGGGGATGGAACCATCGCGACCGGAGTTCGATCTTCCGGTGACAAAGGATCCTCACTCCCTCTGAAGCACTGATCTAGCATGACCTATGAGCACCTCTTCGCGCAGAGCCTCGAGCAGATGAATGCCGGACATTTTCAGGAAGCCCGCGCTGGTTGGTCGGCTGCCTCGGATCTTTTGATGGAGGATGGGTCTGACGAAGCGTTGGCGGAGTTGCCGTTGGTTACCCTGAACCAGGCTCTCTGCTGCCTAGAACTGAGTCTGCACGCCGAAGCTGCCGACTTGTGTCAGGACGCTTTGGAAGAATGTTCTGTCGCTCTGGGCGGTGAGTTGGGCCAGCAGTTGCTGGGGGCACTAGTGGAGGGGGCTCATCGGATTGGTGATCTCGACCGCGCCAGAGCCGCTTCCGAGACAGCCTGGCAGGCGTTGGAGGAAGAGCTTCAGGATGACTGTCAGGTGTCCACCGTGGTTGTGTTCGCGCAGAAGCGGGCCGCCCTGGCGCGTGACATGAGTCGCCCCGACGACGCCGAGGAGGCGTTGGCCACGGGATTTGAGCATCTGGATGCCCTCCTAGCAAATCCCGACCTGGAGCCCGAGGCCCGGCGGGAGGCTCTGCTGTCCAAGGCCGGACTCCACGAAACCCGCGCGCAAAACCGGCACCAGGGCCGGGCGCTCGAGATCGCACAAATGGATCTCGAAGACGCGGTGACCTATTACACGGAAGCTCTCGGCCCCGACCATCCCGAAACCCAGAGGACGGCACAGATCCTGCTCCAATTGCACACCACAACCTGAGGACATAGCTTGTGACGAAGCGCTTAACGTTTCTATGACGCGCGCCTGAGAAGATGTGTTTCAGAAGACAACTCGGAGGGCTCGCAATGAACATCAACACTTTTTCACGAATCGGACAGCTGGACTCAAACCGCCTCGCTCAACTGCGTCAGGTCAACTTCCCCGCTCAAAGCATCGCGGCTCCCGTCGCCGCTCCCGCGCCGACCGCCGCAGCCCCCGCTGCTGTACCGGCCGGAGCCATCCAGAATCTGATGACCTTCGGCGGCGACCGCAAGACCGCCATCGGAACCCTCATCGCAAGCGGCGCCAAAGCCGAGAACCCCAACGTCGGATTCTTCGGCGACGTGATGCGCAAGCTGCTCGGCGGCACCAAAACCAAATCCAAGCAGATCAGTGCCAGCCAAACGATTGCCACCAAGGTAAGAGTCAAGAATTTCAACATCGAAGAGCTTCGCCTCTCCACTAAAGCCGGAAACACCACCCGCCACATCGACTTCAACAAACAGAACCCCGCCGGCGGAACAGCGCAAGTAAAAGACGTGGGCACAGTGATCGCCAAGGGTCAAGTCAAGAGAATGTTCGACCAGACGGTGACCCGCACCGCCAACGGACAAACCAACATCGCGAACAACTACTACGACCCCAAAACCGGCCAGAATTTCCTCCGCACCAACGAGCTCACCAACCGCACCGACACCACCAAGCTGGGCACCGTCGAGAGCGACAAAGCCAAGAACTCTCTGCGCCAACTCGAAGTGCTCGGTGCCGACGGTCAGGCCGACCGCCGCTACACCTTCAGCTACGGAAAAAGTGTTCGTCTGGAAAATCTCGGCGATAAAGGCGAAGTCACCAGCAGCTACAACTTGTCCAAAAAGACCGACTTCTTCGGCCTGGTAGACCGTCTGAGCCTCAACCCTCCGAGCGGCCAAGCTGCCGCCGCCGCTCCCATCGCCTGGGGTGGGTCCGGTGGCGGAGGTCGTGGGGGAATGGACCGCGTGAACATGGTACTTCACTAGGGCCCTTCAAGCTCGATGCGGCCCGACGTAAGTTCGGTCCGCGCGACGTTGGATCTGACTCAGTCGAGATCGGTCTTAAGCTCATATGATGTCCAGGAAGTTCTTGCCCCGAAGGGCGAATCCGGAGAACCCTGAACCATCAGCCCAACAGCCCCACTCATGGGGTCACCCTCGAAGCCAAGCTCGTCAAGCTTGTAGAAGCCTATCCAGGGAAAGGGCTGGCGGAAGCGCGCTAAAGGGCAGCACGATTTCTAGAACCGAAAACCTCTAGAGCTGAATTGGAACTCAGTAATTTGGTCCTCATGCATCTGAACGAAGGCTTGCTCTCCCGGCAAGATGACGATATTCCGCCCGTCGTCCTGCCTTTGGACACGCCCACTAGGGAAAACCGAGGTGACCTTGCTCAAAGGGTCATATCGCCGAAGGACGGTCGCGCCGTCGAGTTCTAGAACTGGGGAGGACAGAGTATTGATCCGCCCTTTCCAATACCCCACGGAAACCTGGTCACTCTCTTCGGCGCCCTGGATAGCGTGGCCGCCGTGCTCAAGACAGTATTTTCCGGTCCAGTCGCGCGGATCGCAGGCGGAACAGTAAGTAAATCCACCTGTTGTTTCTTCCTTGTCGATCTTAAGGATCGACGCCGCCTCTTTCGAACTCATTCCGATTTTTAGACCCCAGACCGAGAGTCTGTCCGTTTCAGGATTCCGAACGTCGGCCACGGCCTTCTTCTGAGGCGACGTAGGAACGTCTCGACCAAAACCTGAAAACAGTGCGCCCAGCACCACAACCGCAACAGTTGCGGCCAGATTCCAATAAGCCTTACTCTTCATCCTCGCCCCCTTGTGAGTCACTTCTCCCGATTTTACTCTTAAAATTGAGGTTGAGCAAAAAGTAGAGGGGGTGGACTCTACGAGTACTTTCTCTCAGAGTTTGCCAGTGCCGAGGGGAAGCGCGGTTTGGAATTTTATAGATAACTGCTTGAGCTGGGTAGCTTGTTGTTGGGGAATTCGGGCTTGGCTCTCGGACACGAGACTACTTGGTGATGTTCCATCCGGTTTCCAAGCTCGCGAGATTCCTTCCTGGACCACGGCGTATTATAGCCTTGCTGAGAGGATCGACCTCGGTCTCTCGAACGGCCAACAGACCACCATCCGTTTCATGTGTGTCGTGAAGACCGACCTCGTAGAGCTTGGTAACTTGTCTGCCATCCCTGACGGCTATGGTCCCACCTACGATGTGCCCATCCTCGGCTTCATTGTCGTTCTCGTGGAGTATAAGCATCATGTCGTTGTAGTGAGAAGAAGGTTCCAGGGGAAAAGCTGGGACACTTTCAGTTTCCCGCCTTCGGCTTCTGGTAGATGCACTTGGCCGCCCTTGAGGCTAGCTTTCTGAGGTCCATCGAAGACGGGTGCCGTGTGAAAGTGACTTACCCGCTTGCGTTGGCTTCACCGAGGTGATCGCGAGGAGGCCGTGAAGTTGTTCTTACAGCAGGAGGAGATCATGGCCCAGATCAATTGAATGGCGTGAAGGCCGCTCGCAAGACCACCTTCGCGCCCAATTCCAAGCACTCTTGACCGTTAAAACTCACGCCAAAGCGAGCGCGTTCCAGGGTTGACCAAAAAAAAGAGTGGCCCGGGGTTCTGCTCCCCGGGCCAGTCTGTTAACGGACTTCTCCTGTGACTCTCAGTGGAACTGACGGCTAATATTGGTAAGGGCTTTGATTTGGATATTGGGCGGGGTACTGCGCCGGATATTGTGCAGGGTACTGCGCGGGATACTGGGTAGGGT
>JBBKWP010000292.1:0-2693 GCA_037968995.1 Candidatus Xenobia bacterium | reverse complement strand
TTCCAGTCTGTGCTGACCCCGTACCCCACCCAGGCACTCTCCACGGAACTGCAGATGGGTTGGACTCGGGCCACGGGTCAGTTTTATCTCTATCTTCAGTACCTGGTGAACATTGAGATAGACTTTATCATGCAGGCCTTTGACAAGGCTGGGTTAGCCGACAACACGATCGTCATTTTTACCTCTGACCATGGCAGCAACGTCATGGCCCACAACCAGATGGTTCAAAAATTCTTCACCGCTTACGAAGAGTCCACTCGAGTTCCCATGGTCATTTCAAGTCCACTGGTCAATCCGGAAGATACCGTGAAGCAGGTCGAGCAGATTACTAGCCACATCGATTTGGCGCCAACCTTACTGGGTTTGGCCGGCTTCAGCGACGAGCAGATCGACGAACTCAAGAATGCCATCACCGGGCAGACCCAAGTGCGAGACTTTCCAGGACTCAATTTGGCTCCCTATCTGACGACCGGGGCGCCGTTGCCTCGTCCCGGGGTGCTGTTCACCACCTCGGACGACGCGACGAAGCCAGCCTATCCAGTCACCGAGGCCAATCAGACCCAGCACGACAACTACCAGGTCTTCCTCAATCGTGTGGAGGCCTTCAGGGCGGTCCCCAACGGGCCTAAGCCGAACTTTTCAGGATCTTGCGTCGAACCGAACGCCCTCCATATGTTCAGCACCGGGGATTGGAAGTATACCCGATTCTACGACGATGTCGCCGATGAGCCAGACCAGTACGAGATGTACCATTTGGTGAGCGACCGAAGGGAAACCACCAATTTGGTGGATTTCCGCACAGGAGAGCTACGAACCGATGTCTCCGTCCCCGGCTTCACGACTCAACAACTCCAAGCCCAACTCGTCACACTACGGACTCAGTTGGCGGAGCAGGAAGCCACCTTGCTGCTCACTCCAGTGTAGGCTTTGGGGGGCAACTAGATCCTGGCCAAACGAAAAAATCCTCACCGACAGGTGAGGATTTTTCTTTTCGTCAGGCTCCTAGGGGGAGCGCTTACGCTTGAGCGGGCGCTTCCATGGTCAGTGAGTTGTACACGTTGAGTCGGCCGCCGGTGATGGTCTTGTCCTTCAAGCTGGGAGCTTGGTCGACGCCTTCCATCAAGCGGGCTTTGAGTTCTTCATTGCTGATCTCGGGGTAGAACGAGGCGATCAGGCCGGCCGCTCCGGTGACGTGAGGGGTGGCCATCGAGGTCCCGCTCTTGAAACCGTATCCGCCTCCGGGGACAGTGGACAAGGTTTTCACTCCGGGGGCAGCCAGTTCCACTGTCAACTTGGCGTAGTTCGAGAAGCTGGCCAGATTGTCGTTGTGATCGGTGGCGGCCACACGCACGAAGTTGGAGAGGTCATAGTCGCCGGGGTAGCGAGCGGCCGGGTCGTTGTCGATCCCGTTGTTTCCCGCGCTCAGCATGTGCAGGGTGGGCGACTGAGCGAAAGCTTCTTTGATACCTTCGTTGGGTCCGCCGCCGCCCCAACTGTTGTTGGCGACGCGGGCTCCCATTTTGCTGGCGTACTGAATACCGCGGATGATGCCGGCGGCGGTCGCGCCGTTGGCTCCGAAAATCTTAACGGCCATCATGTTGGCCTTTTGGTTGACTCCGACCACGCCTTCACCGTTGTTGCCAACCGCTCCAACCGTCCCTGCCACGTGAGACCCGTGTCCTTGGGTGTCCATAGGGTTGCCATTGTCATCGGAGGCGTTATAGCCGTGAACGTCGTCGATCACACCGTTGCCGTCGTTGTCGATGCCGTCACCGGCAATTTCTCCGGGGTTGGTCCAGAGATTGGCCGCGAGGTCGGGGTGGTTGTAGTCGATACCGGTGTCAATGATGGCAATGATGGGACCGCCTTCGGCTTGATTGCGTCCGGTGTGAACGGCCCAGGCTTCGGGAGCGTCGATGTCTTTGTCGGCGGTTCCGCCGGTCTGTCCGGTGTTGTTGAGACCGTAGAGGTCTTTGTGCAGATCATTGGGAGTGCCGGCCTCGCTGGGGCTAAAGCCTCCGGGCTCATCGATGGCATCGGGCAATGGGTAGACGTTGTTAGGGGCGGCGAAAGCGACACGGTCGTCTTGGGCAAGAGCTGCCATGGCCTCTTCGGTGGTCACACCGACCGGCAATTTGAGGTGTAGAAATTGACCTTCGTCGGACTTGAACAAGCCGCCGGAGTTGGTGTCGAACTCATCTAGAATGGTGGCGCCGAAGTCCTGAGCAATCGAACTCTGTCCCTGCAGAGAAAATCCGCCGGGTCTGGTTCGCACCAGGATTTCACCGGGAACGTGGTCGCCGATGTTACCTTCTAATTTCGCGGCGTCCGTCGACGTCGCGGCTAACAGGCTGAGGGCTTTGGTCGAGAAAGGCGAGGCGCCAATGCTGGCTTGGTCCGAAACCACCGAGGCGCTAGTTTTCGGCGCGTCGACTGTCGCGGAAGTGTTGGCCTGAGGGCGGACGGCGGGTGAGAAAAATTTGGGGCTCTGGACGGACGAAATCATCGGGCTATCTCCTGGATTTTCTTAATATCTTTTGTCCAGGATAGCTTTTTTGCGGACCGGTAGTTTTGGCAGGTTGTTAACGTTGCGTCACGGCTCGAAGCCTCAGCGAACTAGAAGGCCGGCCGGAAACCCCGTGGCCTCCAGACGCTGGGGAGCTTCCAGCAGGCTTCTTAGGGCGTGGTTAAAG
>JBBKWP010000291.1:0-6974 GCA_037968995.1 Candidatus Xenobia bacterium | reverse complement strand
ACGCTGCCTTGGCCACGCTCATCCAAGAGGCTTTTTGCCCCTTCCGGCAGTTCGGTCTTTCTCACTTCACCCCGAACTGTAAGCAGGTTGTCCTCGAATTCTACACTGAGGTCTTCGCGCTGAGCGCCGGGAAGCGAGGCGGTCAGTACAAGCGCCTCCTCCGTCTCGTAGATGTCCAATGCCAGTTGGATTCCTTTGCGTGAGGTTGAGTTGCTATGCTCGTCGAAGCTTCTCTGCAACAGGTTTCCGAGACCCATCATTTCACTGACGGGGTGCCACTTTACTAAAGTCATAACTTCCTCCTAGTTTTTCGACCGCGCCAAGTTGTTTCGCAGTCATTTTGTTTTAACTTCTCTTGCAGTATAAGGCAGCTCTATTAGAGGCCGAATTGCGAAATGTTTGAGGTTCGTTTGATCGCTTCCCCATCCGTCGGAAACCCGATAGCGCCCTGTGGCGGCAGGTAGGGCTCCACTCGGACACAAAGAATCACGCACTATGGGGCGCAAAAAGAAGCGGAAAGATCCGATCTACGAGAACGTAGAGTCTCTAGAACTCGAAGTGGACATCGGCGATGAACCGGATGCGCTGCGGGTCTTGGAAAGTCTGTTGAGCGATGTTGTCATGGCCGGCGGCGGCGAGTCAGGAGTTCTACTGACCAACGACCGGGGGACCATGCGCTCGGCCGCCTACGGGATCGATGCCGAGCAGGAGATGGCCATGCGGCCCCTGATGGAGGCGGCCGTCGCCGAACTCACGGAACACGGGAACACAACCTCGGAGATGGTCTTGAAGTTGCGACAGCAGTCCGGCGCGGCTTCGGCGCTGGCCATCCCGGTTCGCGCTCAAGGGAAATCGATTGGACTTTTCTGTCTGTTGCGCGCCTCGTCCGACGAGAAGTCTCTAGACGACGCCGCCGGTATCTATCACCTCCTCGCGGATAAGGTGGAGGTGACCATCCAGAACGCCCGACTGTTGAAGCGATTGCTCACGGAGCGTCGCTGGCTGGAGGCTGTGGTTCAACACTCGTCCGACGGGGTCGTCATCCTCGATCGCGATGGTTCGGTGGTCGGATACAATTTGACCATGTCGAAACTCTCGGGCTGGTCCCTCGGAGAGGCGGTGGGCAAGCCCTCTCACGACGTTTTTCCTCTTAAAATTGAGATTCATCCTGATGACTCGACCTCGCTGATGCGTCTCGGAAAACGGTACTTCGGCGAGCGCACTGACCCCATGGAAGCCCAGTTGGTGACCCGGACGGAGGATCTCATCGACGTGGAGGTCACGGGGGCGCCGCTTTTCGACGAGGAGAGCCAAGCCTTGGGTTGGGTGATGATGTTGCGGGACATCAGTCGGCGCAAAGAGATGGAGCGACTGCAGAAAGTTTTTCTCTCAGCGGTCTCCCACGAGTTGCACACACCGATCGCTATCATTAAGGGATTCGCCGGTCTAATGTCCGACCCGGAAGTCACTCTGTCACCCGACATCATTCGTGACAAAGCGGGCATTATCGTGGAAGAGAGTGTCCGACTGGAGAAAATGGTTGGCCAGATGCTGGAAGCTACTCGCATCCAAGCGGGGGGCTTGAAGCCGCAGTTGGCTACCGAAGACGTAGCGCGCTTGGTGGCCCGAGGCGTGGAGAAAATTCAGCCTTTGGCCGGCGCGGCCAAATGCCGTGTTCATCTCACTTTGGAGCCCGAGCACTTTTTAGCCTATGTCGATGGCAGCCGTCTGCAACAGGTCGTGATCAATCTGATGGAAAATGCCACGAAGTATAGCGCGGGAGGAACCATCGAGGTACGTGCGACATTCGACGACCAAGAGTTGCGCATTCGGGTGTCTGACGACGGACCGGGGGTTCCGCCCGAAGAGCGAGAGAGGCTTTTTGAACCCTTTGTACGAGGACGGGGGTCGGCAGGCGCCAGCGGCTCAGGACTGGGACTCTACATCGCCAAAGCTATCGTGGAGGCCCACGGCGGCCGACTGCTGTTGACCGAAGGACCTCGGGGCGGGGCCGAATTCGAAATGATTATTCCAACGCGAAAGAAAGAAGAGAACTGAGGAGTTTATGGCTAGCGACTTAAAAGACCGACGCATTTTGGTAGTGGAGGACGAGCCGCACATGCTCGATCTTATTCGTGTGACTTTGGAGGGTGCTGGATTTATCGTGTCCGGGGCCATGACGGGTGCCGAAGGTTTGGCGCGGTTGCGCGATGAGATTCCAGACATGGTGGTTCTCGACCTCAATTTACCGGATATCTCGGGCTTTGAAGTGTTGAGGCAGATCCGGCAAACGGTTGGGGTTCCCGTGATCATGGTCACGGTTCAGGCCAGTGATGATGATCGAGTACTGGGTCTCGAATTGGGCGCCGACGACTATTTGGGTAAGCCGTTCAACCATCGCGAACTGGTCAGCCGTATCAAGGCCGTGATCCGACGGACCGAGACCCCAGCCCCGGTGACCCGTGGATTGGTAGATATCGATGAGCGACTTCAGGTGGACCTGGATCGTCGCGAAGCCGTCGTGGCCGGGGAGCGGGTTCACTTGCGCCCCACGGAATTCAAATTGCTGCACCAATTCATTAACCATCCCGGACGATTGCTGACCCACGAGACCCTTCTTTCTAGGGTATGGGGTCCTGAATACCGTGACGATACTCAGATTTTAAGACTCTACGTTACCTATCTTCGCAAAAAGCTAGAGGTGCAGCCGTCGTCACCGCGCTATATTTTCAACGAGCGCGGACTCGGATATCGATTTTGCGATTATCGGAGCGAGTCTACTTCTTAAAGAACGTTTTCCTCACGTTGTCAAAAACGTAGATGTGGGACCAGAGCTTGCCGGTGATGTAGAGGCGATCGCCCGATTCGTCGTAAGCGATACCGTTGAGCACATCCTCTCCGCCTTTCTGCTCCTCGGTCACTAAGTCGGTGAAAAGAATCCAGCCAAGAATTCGGCCGGTTTTGGGATCGATTCTAGCGATTCGGTCGGACATCCAGACATTGGCCCAGAGCTCGCCTTCTACCCATTCCAGTTCGTTGAGGTTGGAGACAGCTTGATTTTTTCCGTCCACCACTTGAATGGATCGCCTTGAGATCAGGTTGCTGGGGTCAAGAAAGCGCACAGTGGACGACCCGTCGCTCAAAATCAGCAATTTCTCCTGGGGGCTTACCGTCAAGCCCCATCCTTGATCTTTGAAAAACAGTTGCCGTTCTAAGTCGAGAGTTTTCGGATCGTAGATGAGGCAGACCCCAGAGGTCCAGGTGAGTTGATAGAGCCGGTTCTCAAAATAAGCCAGGCCTTCACCGAAAAACTCGTCAGCGATATCTTGGCTTTGCAAAATCTCGCCCGTGGCCGGGTCGATGCGACGCACCTTCGATTCCCCATTGCGACCAGTACTCTCAAATAGCGAACCGTTTACGAACAGAAGCCCTTGCGTGAAGTCATTGGGGTCGTGCGCCAAGACGTTTTGATAAGGCGGATTTGTCACGACCGGTAGGCTGTCTCCGGGAAGTCTCGGAGCCGCCTGCACTCGAGGAGATGCCTCAGCGGGTCCGGTCTGTGTGCAGCCGGCCAACGAAATCAAAAGGCTTAGCAAAAGAGCCCAAAGTCCATACTGTCTCATAACGGGCCTTTCGCAAAAATGAAAATCCTCCCTGGAAGGAGAACACACCTCCTAAAGGTCTCAAGAGCTGAAGACGTACGATTTTTCGCGGACTTGGGGTTGATTGGAATAGAACAGAATGAGGTCACCACCATTCAGATATTATTGGGAGTCAGTTGCTTAGTAGCCTTGATGATAGGTTTCTTCGGAGGCCGATACACGGAAAAGCAGCGGCACGAAGCGTTAGGAAAAGGAGCCGAAGAACTTCTCGAAAAATCGCGAATTGAGGGCGAAGCGGTCAGAGACCGTCGTCTTTTGGAAGCCGAGAGAGAGGCTGCGGAGATTCGCAATCGAGCTCAGGAGTTCAGCGAGGAGCGAGAGAAGAGTTCTCAAGCATCACGGGAGGAATTGGAAAGGGAGCGACGGGAGTTCCAAGCACGAGAGGAACTGGTCCGAAAACGTGAAGAGAGGGCGGATGCTCTTCTAGAGAAATCGGAATCGGCAGTTAAAGAAGCCGAGGAAAGTATCGCCAGTGTCGCCGGTTTGAGCCGGGAGGAGGCCGTGCAGAAGCTTCTTTCTCGAGTTGAGAAAGAGAACGAAAGTCTTCTGGCTCGGCGCATCAAAGACGGCGAGAAGGCGGCTCGCGAGGAAGCCGACCGAGTGGCCCGACGGATCATAACCATTGCCATCCAGCGCTGGGCGGCTGAGCAAGTCTCAGAACTCACGGTCAGCATCGTGAATCTCTCGAGCGACGAGATGAAGGGTCGCATCATCGGTCGAGAGGGTCGCAACATTCGAATTCTGGAGAGCATGACGGGCGTGGAGTTCATTATCGATGATACTCCCGACGCTGTGGTCCTCAGCTGTTTCGATCCCATCCGACGTGAAGTCGCGCGTTTGGCGCTAGAGAAGCTGGTTTCCGATGGTCGTATTCACCCGGCACGCATCGAAGAGATGGTGGAGAAGGCCCGTTTAGAGATCGATGAGCGGATCGTCGAAGAGGGCGAGGAAGCCTTGCGCGTCGTGGGATTGGGAGAACTCCATCCGGAACTGGTGAAGTTTCTAGGGCGCCTCTCCTTTCGAAGCTCCTACGGTCAAAACGTTTTGGCCCATTCCATCGAAGTCTCGTTCTTGGCAGCTCAGATGGCCGCCGAGATCGGAGCGGACGTGGAGATTGCCAAGCGTGCGGGTCTGTTGCACGATATCGGAAAGGTAGCCGTTGAGGCCACCGATGGACCGATCGCTGTGGGACCTCACGCTTTAGTGGGCGGCCGCTTGACGCGCAAGTACGACGAGTCTGAAGAAGTGGCTCACGCCGTGGAGGCTCATCACGAGGACGTGGAGCAGCGAACCGTTGAGGCGATGCTCATCCAAGCCGCCGATGCCATCTCCGCGGCACGACCGGGGGCCCGTCGCGCTCGTCAGCAGACTTACGTCAATCGATTGGAGAATCTAGAAGCCATAGCCGAGCGATTCGAGGGAGTCGAACAGTGCTATGCTATCGCGGCGGGACGGGAAGTGAGAGTATTGGTCCGTCCCGAAGAGGTGGATGACAAAGGAGCCACTCTGTTGGCGCGTAAGATCGCCACGCAGATCGAAGAAGAAGTTCGATTCCCAGGCTCTATTCGCGTTACGGTGATTCGAGAAACTCGGGCTTTCGATGTCGCGCGATAAGACGAAAAGCCTGAGGATGGAGCACTAGCACTTGGGTCCGCGTAGCGCTGATACCTCGGACGGGGTGACGTTGCTCACGTCCCTTTTGGTCCGCTTCCCCGAGTTGGGCTCAGCCTCTCTATGCCCGACAAAGGGTGAGATCCGATTGGAATTCTATTTGGATCAGGAAGTGGACACTCAGCGATTCGAGGATTTTTTGAGCAAGTTCAAGATGTCTTGGGACCTCTTTTTCGACCTACTGAGGGTCACGACAGGCACCCGCCGCATCACCCGGGTGGTGGACTATCCGACCGAAGTTGCCGAGAAAGAGGCTGACGTCGAAATTTTACGAGTCACTCGGGATTTGGAGACGTTGACCTTGGAAGAATTGTCGCTGATGGTCCACCTTATTAAGGAGAGATTTATCGCTACCATTATTGTTGGGGGACACATCGCACCGGCCGAGGCCCGCTATCAGGACCAAGTTTTACTCAAAAGTCTCGATCGCGTGCGGAGCGACCCCTACGCTTACGGGTCGCTGACCGGTTTTCGGGACGACCTAAGGGTGCTGGTCTATTCTAATGACGACGCAGAACAGGCGCCCAATCTTCGAGGAGGTCACTGATGCCCATTGAGTTGCACTGCCATTCCACAGCCAGCGACGGCGAACTGGAGCCCCGTGAACTGGTGAGCCGCGCCGTCGCGCTCGGTCTTACGAGTCTTTCGCTCACCGATCATGACACAGTGGCCGGTGTCGCCGAAGTTGTGGAGGCGGCTAAGGACTGCTCCCTGCGGGTGATTCCGGGAGTGGAGTTGTCCTGTCATTTCGAGGGGCGCGAGGTCCACGTCTTGGGCTATTTCTTTGAGTACCGCGATCCGGAGTTTCTTGAGCTTTTGCAGCGAATGCAGACGGAGCGGCGGGATCGTGTACGGAAAATTCTTAGGAAGCTCGAAAGTTTGGGAGTTGGAGTGACCTACGAAGAGGTCGAATCTCACGCCACTGGTAGCTCCCTCGGCCGCCCCCATGTGGCGAAGGCCGTGGTGGCCGGGGGCTTCGCTCAAACTATAGATCAAGCGTTTCAGCTCTATCTGGGCAACCAGGCTCCCGCCTACGTTGGTCGAAGCCTGCTCTCTGTTCCGGAGGGGATCGAGGCTTTACGCCGGGCGGGCGGTTGCTCGGTGATCGCGCACCCCGCACTGCTCAAGGATTGGGCCATGGTCGAGCGAATGATGAAACTGCCTGTCTCAGGGCTCGAGGTCTGGCACCCCAGCCACGGCAAGGCGGCTAGGAAGCGGGCGAAGAAGCTTGGTGGGCGCTACGACAAAGTTCTCACCGGCGGCAGCGACTTTCATCGAGCGGTCGGCGACTACCATGAGTTGGGTTCGTCTCAAGTGACGGAAAAAGTTGTGACCCGTCTTTTGCAAGCCGCCAAAGGAGAAAGCCCCGTTGCCTCTTAAGGACTTCCTCAAACAGTGTCAGGAGTATCGAGATTCTGGCTATATTTTTTTGGGTCTGCAAACCAATTGCGACCACGTCAGTTATATCTTCGAGCGAGGTACTGAGGTGCTCTCCTTAGAGCAGGAGATGGAGGATGACACCGTGTCGTCCATCGCCAGTTTCTTCCCTCTCGCAGATTTTGCCGAGCGACAGATGTATCGCGATTGTAAGATCAAAGCGCTGGGAAATATCAATCTGATTCCCCGAGATGAGCCATAAAG
>JBBKWP010000290.1:0-7146 GCA_037968995.1 Candidatus Xenobia bacterium | reverse complement strand
CTCGGGCCATTTTTTTGGGGTCTTGCGACTTGAAAACGCCCGATCCCACAAAGATCCCGTCGCACCCGAGTCGCATCATCAAGGCCGCATCGGCGGGCGTCGCGATACCACCGGCCGCGAAGTTCACCACCGGCAGTTTTCCCAACTCTCTGGTCGCTTTCACCAACTCGTACGGGGCCTGAATTTCCTTGGCGAAGGTCATTAACTCCTCGGGCGGGAGATGCTGGAGCCGACGGATCGCCGAGTTGATGGTACGGATATGACGCACCGCCTCCACCACGTTCCCGGTACCCGCTTCCCCTTTGGTGCGAATCATGGCCGCACCCTCACCGATCCGACGCAAGGCCTCGCCGAGGTCCTTGGCTCCACAAACAAAGGGGATTTCAAAGGCGTGCTTGTCGATATGGAAAGCCTCGTCGGCCGGGGTCAGGACTTCCGACTCGTCGATATAGTCGGCGCCTAAAGCTTGCAGGATCTCGGCTTCTACAAAGTGACCGATGCGACATTTCGCCATCACTGGGATAGTGACCGCGTCGATAATTTTTTGCACCATTGAGGGGTCGGACATCCGCGCCACTCCACCGTCTTTGCGAATATCTGAAGGCACCCGCTCTAGGGCCATCACAGCGACCGCTCCGGCGTCTTGGGCGATCACCGCTTCTTCGGCGGTGGTCACATCCATGATGACCCCTCCTTTAAGCATCTGAGCCAGTCCGCTCTTCACTTTGGTGGTTCCCGTTTTTTTCTCGCTCTTTGCCATCTGTTTCACCCTTTCTCGATCAGCCCCCGGCCGTTGGGTTATCAAACCCACTCAGGGAAAGTCTGTCGCGGCGTCGAGGAGAATATCCTTGCCATCGCAGCTCTCTGACAAGAATCTCTACCAAGAAAGCGTAGGAACCTCCCGCCCCAAGGATTAAATGGAGTCCATGCTAAGAGATCTGACCCTATTGGCCTTCTGTTGCCTTCTGGCCGCGGGGTTCTGGTTCTCAAAATCGGCCCAGACCGAACAAGCCGATCGCGCTCTGCAGGGCGAACTTTTCGAACTCGGAGCCCCGCAAGCTATGGAGGATTCGGCGGAAAAACTGATGCTAAGGGGAGACTTTCGCCAAGCCCTTCAGTCCTCTCCTCACCCAACACTCTACGGCCAACTTGCCGAACTCTTTCTGGCGAGCTTTGAAATTCGTGAGACACCGAGCGTAGCCTCCGCCTTCGATGAACAACTTATGATAAGAGTCGTGGGCGACCGCCTCGAGTTCTTCGACGCCGAAGGACGCCCAATGAGCCCCTCGCTCTACGAACTTGACGACAACCTTAGACCTTCATCCAAGCCGCTCTTTAGCAGCGCGGGGCCCCTCCAGCTCAAGAGCTACAGCCCCTGGTTTTTGTATCGAGACCAGAAGCGAAGTCTCTTGGTGCGCGTCGAGGGCGACCAACTGAAGGGCTACCTCTCAACGAAGAAGTTGACACTCAAGGACGACACCGTCTTGATCGATGGCGCGGTACGCTGGGAATGGACCGACGGAGACCTCCGGAGCCTATCGAGTGACCCAACTTCGTTGTGAAGCTTTCAGCAAAGTTGGGTCGGCGGCGCCACAGCCCTAGACGCGGGCCAGCATTTTCTGAACTTGGGCGATCTCCGGGGCGGTGACCAGATGGGTGGAGCCGGAATAGAATTCAGTGGTCACCGCGGCCTCGTGGTCTTTAAAAAATTGAGCGGTGGCTTGGAGACGTTCGGAAGGCATGGTGGGGTCTTGCAAGCTTCCCGAGATGACGATGGGGAGCCTGTCCAAGGGTCCCGGCGGAGGCCCAGGAAGCTCATCGTCTGAGCCGAGCAGGCCTCCGGACGCGATCCAGGCCCCAGCCAACCGAGGCGCATAGCGAGCCACCAACTCGCTGACCACACTCGCCCCATCGGAAAATCCCGCCAGCACTAAGGGGCGTTCGGAGTGTTTCTCGAGGAGGCTCAAGACGGTCTCCACACCGATCGTTAAGTATGGCTCCTTAGCCGAACGAGACGCGATCACGTCCCCTTGATACCAACGCGGGGTGGTGGCTTGGGGGGCCAACCAGCAGAGATCGGGCGTGGAGAACTGTTGACTCAAGCTGAGGATGTCTGAGGCTCCCGAGCCTCCACCATGCAGCAGAACAACGATCAGTCGGGCTTGGTCTGGGTCCGCTCCCTCGATAAAAACTTTCACAGGCCCAAGGTCCTAGTTCCGATGGGCGACAGAGGGCAGTTCGTGGATCGGCCGCAGAGCAGGCAGCGTCTTAGCCGCTGCCTTGGCTTGTTCGAGGTCACGAAACACTGAGGATTCGCCTTGGGTGGTCCAAAAACGTTCTCCACAGCAGAGACAAGAATATTCTTTGACTTTGCGAGGGAGATCAAACATAGGGACGCGATGAATCGCATTGCCGCAACGAGCACAGTTCATGACCTCTTAGATTCCCTTTTCTTCGCTTGGTCCCTGGTTGCGGGCTCTGAAGACTTCTTGGGAACGCTTTTCGTCGCCGCCTTGACTGGCTTTGGCTTCGTCTTTGGCTTAGGAACTGGCTTTGGTTTCGGCTTCTTGAACGGCTCGCCCACGGGGAGTTTGGGATCGAAGTAGAGGGGCCCGGCGGCGGTCACTCTCTGCAGCGAAGTCGCCGACTTGTCGACCTGCTTCCAGACACTTCGGTCGATGCTGGCGGAGAAGTAGACTTCGGGTTTCTGCTTCTTGGTTTCCCGCTCCGACACGCCCTCAAAGTCGATGCGGGTCAACTCAGGAGATTCTCCAAAGATTCGGTCACACAACATAGCGGTCATGGCCGCCAAACGGTGATGATCGGCGGGCGTCCCTGAGGAGACCGAAGCCCCAAAGCGGATCACTCCGTACAGGCTGTTTCCGACCTTGAACATCCCGACACGATAAGTCTCGAGAGGCAGATCCATGCGCTGAATCAACACCGCGGCCCGAACCTCGACATCGGTCTCCAGATACATGATCTTGATTTTCTCTTGAGCCCGGGCGGGAAGCATGGCGAGCCCCAGCCAGATCAGGCACGACATCATGATGATCGAGGAAGGCAAAATGCTCATCCCACCTTCATGTTGGCGGTGATCTGAGCCAGCGGCAAAAGCACCGACAAGACCAACGTCCCGACCACACAGCCCATCATAATGATGAGGGCCGGCTCCAAGAATTTTGCCAGGATCCCGCGACGGCGGGCCAGTTCTCGCTCATAAAAGGCGGCCGCCGACATCAACATGGCTTCTAATTCACCGGTTCGTTCCCCGGTGCGCAAGAACTGATGCAGCAGGGGTGGGATGACGGTCACTCGGCTCAAGGCCTTGGCCAATCCGTCTCCCCGTTCGACGGCGCGTTCGGCCACCTCGAGTTCCAGCATCACGGACTGATTGTCCAAGCTTTCTCGAGACAGTTCCATGGCTCGCACCAGAGGAACCCCGGCGTGATGCAGCATTCCCAGGGTCCTAGACCATTGCTCCATCAGCCCGCAGCGCAGCATCGGCCCCACCAGGGGAAGGCTCAGACGGAACCTATCGAGGGCCCGGCGTGGGAAGACTTTGAAAAAGAAGTAGCCTAGCAAAAAGATCGCCGGAATGAGGAACGGTCCAACCGTTCCCACCCCTTCTCCGACGGTGATGATGGTGGAGGTAATCCAGGGAAGTTCGAGTCCCATGGAGCCGTAAAGTTCCTTCAACACCGGGGTCAAAAAATACATGAGCCCGGTCATCAGAACCAACGACAGTCCCACCAGCGCGACGGGATAGCTCAAGGCCGCCACCAGTTCTCGGCGGTGTTCGATGTCACGCTTCAAGAATTCGGCGTACTTCCCAAGAATCTCCGCCGACTGTCCGGACTCCTCGCCGGCTTGAACCATTCGGATCAGCATGGGAGGAAAGGCTTGCTCCTCCACCATAGCGGCGGTCAGGTTCGAGCCTTCTCGCAACCTCACCCGGACGCGCTTCAGGGCCGCCCGCATGGTGGGGTCTTCGTCAAACTCCGCCAGCGAATCCAGAGCCTCGTCGAGAGGGATGCCAGCTTTTAAAAGAGCCGCCAACTGCAGCAGCGAGTAGGCTAAGGACTCTGAGGGAGCGGCCTTCGAACCTCGAGAAACGTCTTGGTCGATGCGGGTAGGAAAGAGCCCCCGACTCTTCACCTTTTGATAGGCCACCGATTTTGAGGCAGCGTCAATAAAGCCCTGGACTTTCTTGCCGGTGCGGTCGGTTGCTATGTAGGCGTAGAGTGGCACAATGATTGTCTTTTTAGATGGCCTTGGTGACCCTAAAAGCTTCCTCTCGACTGGTGGATCCCTGCACGACCTTACGAGCGGCGTCCTCCATCAGGGTCCGCATGCCGTTCTTTCGGGCTGACTGACGCAAGGTCCGTGCGTCTTCAGAGCGCGCGATCAAGGACGCTAGGTCCTCGCCGATGTTCATCAGTTCGAAGACTCCGGTCCGTCCCAGATAGCCTGTCTGAAGACACCTCTCGCAGCCTCCGGCGTCGTAAGCCTTGCGACCAACGAGATCTGCCTTGAGTCCTAAACGTCTGACGTCGCTCTCGCTCAGTTGGATCGAGACCTTACAATCTTCGCAAAGTTTGCGCACCAAGCGCTGGGCCAGGACACCGACTAAACAGGACGACAACAGATACGAAGGGACCCCCAGGTCCACCAATCGCGTGGCGGCCGCGGGGGCGTCGTTGGTGTGAAGGGTGGACAAAACCATGTGACCGGTCAGAGCGGCGTGAACGGCGATCTCGGCAGTTTCCGGGTCGCGAATCTCACCCACCATTAAGACATCCGGGTCCTGGCGGAGCACCGAGCGCAGACCCGAGGCGAAGGTCAGTCCGATTTTGTCGTTGACTTGAATCTGACCGACTCCGGCCACTCGATACTCGACCGGATCCTCGATGGTGATCAGATTACAAGCCGGGGAACGAAGCTTGTCCAGAACCGAATATAGGGTCGTAGTTTTACCCGAACCGGTGGGACCGGTGACCAAGAAAAGCCCGTAAGGATGGGCCAAGATCTCGTTGATATTCTCCTCGGTGTCGCTCATCATGCCCACCTGCCCTAAGGAGAGCAGTTCAAGATTCTTTTCCAAGAGTCGCATGACCAGTCGTTCACCGTACAGCGTGGGCACTGTGGAGAGACGAACGTCGATGTGACGTTCCCCCGAATGCACGTGAAGGCGACCGTCCTGAGGTCGCCGGCTTTCGGCTAAATCGAGCTTCGACATGACCTTCAGACGGGCGGCGATCTGTGAGTGACGCGAACGGGGAACTCGCGTCGTTTCGTGGAGAATACCATCGACTCGCATACGAATGATGGTGTCGTCTTCAAAGGGCTCAATATGAATGTCCGAGGCTCGCGTCTGCATGGCTCGAAGAAACATCGAGTTGATGAGACGTACCACCGGCGCCCCCGCGGCGTCACCCATCAGGTCAGACGATGCGTCCAGACGGACGCTATTGTCCTCGTCGTTCTCTTCAATGGTCGGTGAATCGGTGTCCAAAACCAAACGTCGAAGAGCATCGTCGATCTCTTCGGTGCTCATCATCACGGGACGGACATCTTTGCTCAAAGTGAGCCGTACGTCCTCGAGAACCTCGATAGGAGTGGACTCATCCATCCCCACTAAAAGTCGCCCGTTTTCGGTGGTTAACGGCACCAGGCGGTGCCGTTGCCAGAACTCTACGGGGATGTCAGCTTCGATCATTTGATGGTGACTCTCTCCGGAAGTCGAAGTCGACCGCGAAGCTCATCGTTCTCCCAAACCGCCAGGTCCACTTCGTAAATCCCGGCCCCCCCTTTGAAGCTCACTGGCGGCAGATTGACAACCTTCTCGTCTCCAGGTCGGACCATAACGGCGTTCCCTCGGAACTCTTCCTTCGAACCGTCGGGACGTTTGACGGTGCCTATCACCACCAACTCTCTGCTGTCTTCGCCGTCGTTGGATAAGCGCACGCTAGACCGGGAAGCCTTACCTGCTACCGCGGCGTCGAGAAACCTGAACTCCTCAAGAGAGACCCCAGCATTGGAGCGTGAGATGGGACTGGCACCTCGGGTACCCGTGTTGATCGAAGTGGAAGGCCCCGAACCCGTCAGGTCTATATTCCCGTTCGTCTCTTGGTAGGGAGAGGAAAATCCCGGGCGATTGGGTCGACGCTCCACTTGAGCGTCACTGGGACCGCTGTCCCCCTCGAGAAACTCTCGATAAGGGCGGTCGATGCGCTCGATCTCTTCAGGTGCGCGCACGATGTGCGGTGTTAGGGAGATGAACAGCGTGGTTTTGGCTTCTTCCTTACGCAATTCTCGGAACAGATTCTGAATCAGAGGGATGTCTCCCAAAATGGGAACCTTGCGCATAGTCTCCGTGGTGCGCTTGGAGATCAGTCCGCCGATCATCAAAGTTTGACCGTCACGAACGGTGATGGTGGTCTTGACGCTTCGATTGGAGATGAGGGGAACCGTGAAGCTTGTGCCCCCTAAATTCTGGTCTAGGAAGTCGGTGACTTCTTGAACTTCTTGTTCGATCTCAAGCTTGATGGTGTCGGACTGACTCACGTGAGGAGTGACCAGCATCTTGATGCCGACGTCACGATAGTCGTAGGTCACCGTCGGTTGCCCGAAGGCGTTGAACTGCGCTCCGGTGGGGAACGGGACGACGTTGCCCACGTTGATCTCGGCTTGCTTATGATCTTCGGTCAGAACGCGGGGAGCTGAAATCAGATTGAAGTCGCTGTTGTTCTTTTCCGCGGTGATGAATCCGAAGGACTGAGGGATGTTGACTTCCCGACCGTTCACATTGACCGTACGAGTCGCCGACCCGGCCGCACCTATCGCGAAATTCCCGGAGGCCAGGAAAGACAGCAGTCCTTCTTCGGTCAATCCGCCGTTGAAGGTGCTGAGGAGTCCCCCGGGGGTCAAAACTTGAAGGTTTGCTCCGGTCTGCATGAGTCGACTCAAGGTAACCTCGGCCACCACTGCGGTCACTAGAACTTGCTTACGGGGAGCGTCGAGTTTAGTGACTAGGCCTTCTATCTCGATGAACTGGCTGGGCGACACATAAAAGACAAGGGAGTTGGTCTCTTTGTCAGCGGAGACTTTGGAGGAGACGAAAGGAGTATCTTCAGCCCCGACTTC
>JBBKWP010000289.1:0-9419 GCA_037968995.1 Candidatus Xenobia bacterium | reverse complement strand
TTACCAACCACGAATACTGGAGCCAGTTCGGGCCGGGGAAGATTCCAACGACTCGAAGCGATTTCAAGCCACAGGCCCGAAGGCGTTCCGTCGAGTGTAGCACCCGCTACGGAGGCAGCCCAACTCAGAGCATCCCCACCATCCTCTTCCACGAAATCGACTTCGCTCTCTAGAAACAGCGGCGTCGAATTTTCGAGCCAAAAAGCGAGAATGGGGAGATAGCGATGTGCGGCTTCGCGGCACGCGCTCCTCTCGCCCAGCACTCCTTTTCCGGGCACCACCGAGCAAAGTTGGGAAAACTCCATGAACGGTTCCGGGACGATGCCCTCAACCCCGAGCAGCCGCGTATGAAGATAGGCGCTGTTCGGATCAGTAGCCGGTAGAAGGGTGTCGTAGAAGGCAGACCAGATCAAGGTCGCGACGTCGTTACCTTCCCAATGCACTTCCAGACTAGAAAGGGCGCTGACAACGAGGTCCAGCTTCACCTCTAGGTCGAAACGACCGTCGTCTATTTCAAAGTCAAACAACTGGTCTGGGTCGAGGTCCTGTAGGACAGCACCACACAAACCAGAGAAAAACTGGATGAGAAGGTCGAAGCAGCGCTGCATTTGGCCGCAAATAAGAAACGAGTCATTCGCCTCGATCGCTCCATTAAGGTCATTGAGAGCGGTCTGCAGAACCTCTGGATAGTCCGCATCTACGGGGATTTCATCGAAGAATTCAGGCGGAGGTCCAGTCGCCACAGGATAGAGTTCCAGCGGTTGAGAGACCGATATTTGAGGGGTCGTCTTTCTGGCCTGAGCGATCTCCGGAGGTCGTCGGCGGGAGGACGTCGAGTCCTCAACCTCCGACTCGAGATCATCCGGGGTAGAGGCCGGAGCCGTGGATCCGGCCTCGCCGGAGGCTATCCGGGGAGTCGACTCAAGCGCCGCCATGAAAGGATTGTTCTCAGTTTCGGGCTCCGTATCTATTTTTGTGGCCGGAGGGCCCTCCAAAGCCGCGAAAAAAGAATTCCCCGTCGCCGACGGCGAGTCCGGTGTCGCAAAAAACGGATTACTCTCAGGCTCCGCAGTCGCTGAAGGAGAATCGCTCGACGAAGCCCGAGCGAATTCGATAGGGCCAAAATCGACATCCAAAGGATCGGATTCAAAGCTCGGTTTGTTGGCCTCCGCTAAGAGAGATTGAAAATTATCGGCAACATCTGGCGAGGGAGGTGTCGTCTCTTGAGGCGACTCCTCAGACCCTTCTTCGCCTGCCGTAGTGGGCAGATCCAACTCTTCCGGCAAAACGGTCTCTTCGGCTATGCTTTGCTCCGACTCGAGCATCTCCGCCACCACGGGTGGTGGCGCGGCCTCGGAGGGATTTAGGGACTCTGGAGACTCTTTCTCGGGAGGGGGGAGCGATTCGACCGCCTCCGCCGCCACGGGCAACGCAGTTTCCACGGGCTCCGGAGACACTTTCTCGGGCGCCGGAACAGGAAGAACTACCTCCCCTATCCCAGGTGGTGTAGTTTCAACGGGTGGCGCCGCAATCTCAACGGGTGGTGCAGTGTCCACGGGTGGTGGGGACAAGTCCACCGGAGTTGAATCAGGCACCACCGATTCCACAGGCGCCTCAACCTGTGAGGGGGCCGAAGCAGAAGTCCGACCGCGCCCAGGAAGATACATCATAACGGATTCTGGCAAAGCGATGGGCCCGACTCTCCAGGTCGCTTCTTCGGCTTGCAGAGTGAACTCGATGGATGACGGGCTCACCCATTCCACTGGAGAAATTTCCGAATCGAGAAAAAAGGTGGCGGTCGCCGTCAGCCACTCTTTCAGAATTGGCAGATACCGCAACAACTCACGATTTGCCTTGGATTCCGTCGCCAATTCTCCCTTGCCGGGCTCCAAAGCGATCCACTCTCCCAAATTACGGTAGCCCCGTATCGGGATACCTCCCAAGTCCAAAAGGCGGGCGTGGCGCCGAGGGGTCGGAGTCTTTCGGGTCGCGCCAACATAGAACACGGAGCGAACGAGTTTGGACACCGGATCAGTCGATTTTTCTCCCAGCGTGGTTAGAGAATCTTTCAGTCGAAGGCGGGCCGCCTCAAAATCGACGGGCACGGAATTGTCTCCGGCGAGTTCGAGATGGAGCGCTGTCGAACTCGCGACCCCGGCGAAATATCTTGTCAAATAATCGAAAGCACAGCCGAGGACTTGGGCCGCGGCCATCGAGTCAGAATCGCTGAGGGTAACCTCGATCGCTTCGACCAATCCGTGAATCTCGGGAGGTGCTTCCCGAGGGGTCTCCGGGAGGGGGAGTCCTGTAATTTTCCGGCCATTCATGACGCTGCAGCCCTATTCCTGACCCCTCCTGGCGCCACCTCTAATGCAAAGGGGAGTCTTAAGATGTAATAATTCCAGCCGCACGGACTAACCGTTCGATCGACTCGTGGAACTGTTCTTTGCCCTGCGGCTTAACTTGAACTCCTGGACTTTCTTGAGCACTCCAGCAGCAATGTGGCACCGACAGGACCGAGACGGCCTCGTGGCCATTTCCGTCAGGGAGGTTTTGGTCCATGACCACCAGACGAGGCGGCGTTTCACAGCCCGCCATCAAGGCTCGAAACTCCAAAAGAGTTCTCACGACCACCACCTCCACTTCAGGAGAACGCACTTTCCAATACCTACAAAAAAGTACACTAAAGACGACATCGTCCTCTACCAAAAGCATCCAATCGTTATTCTGCACGGCCATGAATCGACTCCTCGATGAATGTCTCTATCTCACCGGGCCATAATCGTGCTCCGTCGAGAAACGCCAATGATTGTTGAACGATCTGACGTGGCGAGCAGACGTCTCCGTGCCTCAGCCGTATGATCTGTGACAAAGGTTGGCAAAAACCCGCTCCCAAACCAAGATGAGGGAACGCGTCTCCATAAATTTTCAATAGGTGCTCGAGCAGTTGGGACACACTGGCTCGGTCTAGAGGCGTCAGTTCCGTGAACACGGAACCCGGAAGGAGTCTGCTCAACTCGTCCTCGCCACGGCTTCGACCCGCCAACCCAAGAACCAAGTAGAGATGGCTGCGACCTCTGTAAAATGCCGGAAATGCTCGGACGGCAGCGTGCCCACCCGGTTCTCGTAGAAGTTCAGGCCGCTTGAGCCCACGGCGGCCCAAGGCCGCGGTGGCAAGCCCCGTCAAGACTCGGTCTCCTTGACGCTGCTCCTTCGAGGTGGGAAACGTACACATTTCCGCCTCATCGAGAACCAGAACCCAACCCTTTGCAATACCGAGGTCTCTCAAGAGCGCCGCCCAACCGGTTAGGAGATAGGTCATCTGATTCCAGACCGTCCCAAAATCTTTCATCGCATAGAAGGCTCCTGGGTCGGTTCGGGTCAGTGAACGAACCGTGGCCCTCAGTCGCCGGTTTTTGCAGCGCTCTCCTCCGGTCGCCCAATGCAAAAGCTCCTTCTTCAGATGCAAGCCGGCCGGAAGATCTCCCAGTTCACCTAGCGATTTCCAGGCGCGCAACAAAGGCGTTAAGTAGGCGTGAACGTGCCAAGGATCTTGACCCAACATCGGCACATCTCTCGCCACCGCGAGGTCAAGCATATCGTTGAGTGCAACCCGCTCTCCCGGTCCCTCTCTTCCTTGGGGACGCACTAATAGGTTCGACAAAAATTCCTGATAGAGTCGACGAGGGTGACTGGCCGAGACTCGAAAACGATCGAGCACGACTTGAGAAACAGCCAAGCCTCGGTGCTGAGCCCGATATCGCAGAAGGCTGATGAGATGAGACTTACCGACTCCGTATGGGCCTCGAAACACGCGGCAGGCCCCACCCTCGACGACCGTCTTGTCGAGGTCCGATTCCATGGCTTCCTGCTCATCCTTTCGGCCAACTGTGAAAGGCCCGTGATCGGTTCCCCCCCCGACAGTACCCAGCCTTAGAGCTTCAAGCCATCGACAGGCCTGCCGCTGAGAGTCGGACAAAGCTTCCGTGATCCGTTGATGAGGTAACGAGGGCCAAGGCCCACCCCCAGAAAACTTTACAGAATCTCTCGAAACCGACTGTATTCCGGTCTGGAATCGAGCCACGACGTCAGGCCCAGGACCGGCAATGACGGGTCGGGTCAGAAGCGTTCCCGGTCCGAAACGCGGATGTTCAATGACCATAAGTCGAGCTTTGCTCGCGCAAAAATCTGTCCACAAGTTCGTCCCCATCTTCAGGAGAAAGATTCATCAAAGACGTGGATGGGTCGCTAAGCCATCGGCTCACGAGGCGCACAATTTCCCGGGGAGTGTTCTGATCCCAGTCATCCTCTTCGAGGTGCCGCAGCAGACCGCCCAAGTTTCGTCGAACGAGACTCGATGAGGCCCCGAGTTCGGGATAGACGTTCAGAGCCAACTGGTAGATTCGATACGCCAAGTCCTCAACAAATCGGACTCCCTGAGTCCGGCGCCAGAGACGCTGAGCCTCCAAGACGAGGATCGGTCTCAGACAGCCTGCCGGCCCCAGGGCGAAACCGCTGTGAAGGCGCTGCTGCAAGGCTTCGTACTCGGGAAGCATCTGGCGACGAAACTCGGGCAGCACACCGCACGCGATAAGAATACCCGGCAAGTGTCCCGCGGCGCTAGTGTCGATCAAACTGCGAAGCGATTCAAGAGTCGAGCGTTCCAAATCTGGGTCCACCCAACCGTCGCCATCGCTCACGACCACCAATCCAGATTCTTCGGCGTACTCTAGGAACTGTAGCAAGCACCTTAAAGCAGGGAGGGCCTGACGAGATGAAATACTAGCGTGCAGCCCCAAGACTTCCGGCTGATCGCCTTTGAGGTCCAGACCCATAAGGAACCGCTCGGCCTCAAGACTCCCACTTTTAGCATACAGTTCTAAGGCGAGACCCCACTTAGGGTACTCCGGGAATAGCTCCGAGCGTGCGATCCCGAGCCTCGCCGTGGCGGAAACCATGGCTAACAGACCCACCGATGCCGTGTGTCGGCCGCCCCTCAACCTTTCGGCGATGGCTTGGTACAGGGCCAGCGGATCCCGCCAATAGATGGACTGCTGATCAGTCGGTAACTCCACCGTAGCTAGGCCCGCGGAGCGGGCTTTCGCCAACACGAGTTGAAGAAAATGGGAGCGCCCACCACCATGCTCTGACTCCACAAAACGGACCGAGCCTCCTCGAGCCTGAATCAGCAATCGTTCGAAAATTTCCCGATGCCATTCTGAAAGGATCCAGTCCGAGTCTATGTCGATCGCGGACACCGTGGCGGGCTGGGCCACCGTGGTGTTCGTAAGATTTTCCCACAACCCAACCGTGGAGGCTTGCAAGAAGCGCTGTAAAGTCTCGTCCACGCTATCAATTTTTCCACTGCTCGGCCTTGTCCTGGGAAATATCCAAAGTGTTATCTTGAGATCATCGCTCTCAGCGGGAGGAGATCGATCCCAAGACCCAAAGACATGGGTACTCGGAGGCGACCATGAGAAACCCTTTACCAGCCACTCTCTGGTTTTTGCAGCACGATGCCCGTCAAGGGCTTCTCGAAGCTAACGGCTTCGAGAGATCGAAACCCGCTCCCGGCCACCCCCCTGTCTTCCGCCAGGAGAGCTTCTATCTCCACTCCCGAGGTTTCTGGCTAGAACAGACCGACAGCAAACTGGTCTATCGCAACCTCGCGCGCGCCTTCTATCGACTGCCCAAAGAGCGCGACCCTATGGCGCCACCGGAATCCGGAGAAGAGCGCGTTAGCCTAGAAGAGGGATTTTGCGCGGTTCGAGACATTTTGCAGTCCCACGAGAGCTTTATCCAAGAACGCTGCGGCAAAAGCTATCGCAACAGCTTACTACAGATGATGCCCGTCTCAGATCGCCGTTACGGAAAAAACTGGAAACTCCACTTCGGAAAAGAACGCCGTCCCGTCCACATGTAAGGTAATCCTGCTTTGCAAAAGTCTGAGACGTCCCTTTCAGCCCTGTCCCTCAACCTTGCGTCCGGTCCGTTCTTCCACTTTAGTGATGTAGGCTTTGGGATCGCATTTGCGCTCTAGCCCTGAAGCCATCATGCAACGAACCTTCCCGTAGATGGCCCGCTCCTGCCAAGCCCGATCATGCATTCCGAAAATCCAAGCCACATTGGCGAACGAGGCCGGATCCCGACCGTCTAGAAAATAGCGGTTGTTCAGCCTCAGAGTCGTTCGATAGGCCACTTCTGGGGATTCACTCCATTCTAGAATCTTCTTACCCCAATACATCCTCATATAGTTGTGCATGTAGCCGGTTTCAACCATCTCTACTTGGGCGGCGTTCCAATAGGGGTCGTGGGTGGCCGCCGCCTCGATTTCCTGTGGAGAGTACAGATGAGGCCTCGGGTCTTCCGCGTGCGCGTTGAGCGTGGAACGGGCCCAGTCCGGTAAGACAATGAAGCGATCGTATCGCTCGTGAAAATGACAAAAGTTTTGACTCAACCCTCGGCGTATGATGAGTTCCTCCAAGTAACTCTCAACGTGGGAGTTGTCTTTTGAGGAGGCATCTAGAACGGTGAGGGCCAAATCTACCGGAGAAATCATTCCGTAGTGCAGATACGGACTCATCAAAGACGTTCCATCGAGTTGCGGCTGATTGCGCGAGTCGTCGTAGTTGCCCAGTCGGTGAGCTAGAAAGTCTTCCAACAGTTTCTTCGCCCGGGTGGGACCCCCTCGAAAGTGCTCACTTACCGGACCAACTTTGTTATCCACACGAAGGTCGGTCAAGAACCCGGAAATGTCCCTGAGACCACCGCACCGGCTGTCCACTCGCAGTTCGCATGGCGGGACTTGAACTTTGAGAGTCGGCGATCTTTCTAGATACTCGTCGAGATGACGGGTGATCCGCGGCCTAATGGTGCGGGCCGCGTATTCGGCTTTCGTGGAAGCTACCTCTACGGGAACAACGGCCTCCCCCTCGATCTGAATCAGTCGACAGGGCAAGGTCGTGGCAAGTTCCGTGTATCCCGAACGCAAAACCGAAAGATAGCCTTGGTCAAGGACGACTTCGCAAGCTTGTTGGGCGAGGTCGCGAACCTGCTTCGCCCCCTCCCCCACTCGAAGCACCGCCAAAGCACCGAGGTCCTTGATCGCCTCAAACGTCTCCGTGAGACCCTCGAGCATGAAGGTGAAATGTCGAAGGCTTGCTTCGGGAAAGTCGGGGATTACACAGAACACTACCACCAGTGGTTTTCCCAACGTGTTGGCCCTGGAAATGGAAAAGCTCAATGCGGGATTGTCGCTCACGCGTTGAGCAGCCTGCATCCAGTAAAGCACAAAGCTTCCAGAGGTCTGCGTCGGACACGAATTGAGAACTTTCAGGCGTCCCTCAGGAAAAGCCAAATGGAAACCCCCTTAAAGGTCGACTTCGTCGGCGTCGCCGGATCGCTCCATCACAAACTGATAGCGCGGAGATGGGTCTTTGCCGAAACAGTCTTTGATCGCTCGGTCGGCTTGCTCTGGGTTGGGAATCAGGACCCGAAACAGCGTTCGACTCTCTGGAGCCAAAGTCGTCTCCTTGAGCTGAGCCGGCGTCATCTCTCCCAAGCCTTTGAATCGCGTGATCTCTGGTTTTATGCTTCCCTTGAGCTTGGCCACGATCTCGTTGCGTTGCGCTTCATCCCAAGCCCACTGCGTCTTCTTGCCGTGCCGGACACGGTATAAAGGGGGACGTCCGAGATAGACGTGCCCGAAGCGGACGAGGTCGGTCATGTAGCGATAGAAGAAGGTCAGCAAAAGCCCAGCGATGTGGTGCCCATCTGAGTCCGCATCGGTCAAGATCACGACCCGCCCATACCGCAATTTGGAGAGATCGAAGTGCTTCCCGATGCCACATCCGAGCGCTGACACCAGGTCCGAAATCTCGCGGTTGGCTCCGATCTTCTGCATGGTGGCTTGCTCGGTATTAAGAACCTTTCCCCGCAACGGTAAAATGGCTTGGTAGAGTCGGTCACGAGCCTGCTTGGCGGAACCGCCGGCGGAATCGCCTTCAACGATAAAGATTTCACTGGTGTCCGCCTTGTTGTTCGAACAGTCGGCGAGTTTCCCGGGAAGGTTAAGGCGTTTAGAAACGGACTTTCTCGAGACCAGCGCGGTGGCGGCTTCGGCGGCGGCCCTCGACTTGGCGCCCGCCACGATACGAGAGACGACACCGTCGGCAACACTTGGATTGGTCAGAAAAAACTGCTCTAAGGAGGGAGTCACCGCGGCGCTCACCGCGGAGTTGACCTCCACGTTGTTGAGACGATCCTTGGTCTGGCCCTTGAACTGCGGGTCCTTTACGTAGATCGAGAGTACTGCGCGCACCCCGTCACGAATGTCGTCGGCCGAAATTTTGAGACTTTTCTGAGTCGTTCCCTGAACATCCATATAGGTTCGGACTGCTCGTACGATGGCGGTCTTGAACCCCTGTTCGTGAGTGCCGCCCTGTTCGGTTTCGATGCCGTTGACGTAGCTTCTGATATTCTCGCCTCCGGTCTCGACCCATTGAAGCGCCAACTCGATTTTGGGCTCGCCATCTCTAGCGAAGGTAAAGATCTGGTCATAAATCGGGTCTTTGGGAACCTCAGCCAGTAACTTCCTCAGATAGCCTTCCAAGCCGTCTCCGGGGTCAAGACGATGAATGACATCGTTGACTCGGTCCTTGAAGGTCACTTTGCAACGGTGCAGATAGCTTTTCGCTTCTAGAACCGTAAGAATGGTTTTGGGGTCGAAGACGGTAACGCTGAAAATTTCGGAATCTGGGCGAAAACTGATGATAGTACCGGTGCCCCGTGCCTCTCCCATCTTCTGTAGAGGGCCGGCGGGAATGCCGCGCTCGAACACTTGCTGATAGAGAACGCCGTCTCGTTTAACTTGGGCTATGAGTTCACTCGACAGTGCGTTGACGACACTGGCCCCCACACCGTGAAGCCCTCCGGAAAAAGTATAGTTATTCCCCTCGAACTTCCCGCCTGCGTGCAGTGTGGTTAGGATCAGTTCGAGAGCGGGACGGCCCGTCTCCGGGTGAATATCCACCGGGATGCCGCGACCGTTGTCGGTGATTCGCACCGTGTGGCCGTCGGACTCGAGTTCGACCTCAACCGTTGTAGCGAAACCGTTCATCACTTCGTCGATGGCGTTGTCCACGATCTCCCAAATCAGGTGATGAAGACCTTGCTCGTCGGTGGAACCGATGTACATATGAGGTCGTTTGCGAACGGGGTCGAGGCCCGTGAGAACGGTGATATCAGCCGCATCATACCTAGGGTGTGTCATGAATTAGCTCTCCTCGCCCACGTTCAAAGTCGGACCAGCTTCTAAACCGTCACCGATTTCGGGCGGGCCGATCACGGCTACTGGGTCTTGCACGACACTTAAGAGTCCACGCTTGAGGAGCGTCTGCCCTTTGCCCGCCCGTCCCGTC
>JBBKWP010000288.1:0-27106 GCA_037968995.1 Candidatus Xenobia bacterium | reverse complement strand
GTGGCCGCGTTGCCGGCTGACGCGACTTTGTCTTTCGCGGCGTTTCCGATGTCTTTGGCCTTGTCCACGCTTTCGTTTCTCAAGTTTCTGGCGCCATCCACGACGTTGGAGGCGGTTTCGCTGACCTTGCCGGCTACGTTAACCGCGGCGCCACTCACGGCTTGCGCGCCTCGACCGATCGCGGCGGCACCTTTCTTGACTCCGTTGGCGATGGCTTCACGATTTTCGTAGATAGCAGTTCCGGCGTAGAGCAGTCCGCCCGCGCCGGCTAGAAAAGGGTTTCCCGTGGCGGCTCCGGCGATCAGCAGTCCACCCGCTACCACTTTTAGGCCGCCTCGTCCAGCTTTGGCGTTGTCACCTTCCTTGAAGCCGCTATAGACTTGAAGTCCCCCCTCGGCCACGACGGCGACTCCGCCCGCCACCCCCGAGACTTTAGCTGCGGTACTGGCGACGCCGGCCGCTCCGGCGACACTAGAAAAGCGCGATGCCCCGGCTGCCATAGCGACCACTCCCGCGGCTCCGCTGAGCGTTCCTGTGCCGCCGGCCACGGTTCGTACGCCGGCGTCGGCAAATTCGCCGGCGTTGTCGGCGTTGGCGAGGTCGGATACCGCGTTTTTGGTGTCGACAACTCCTGCGACCACACCGACAGGCGCCAAGACCGTTCCAGCGGCTCCACCGACTCGGGCGATGCGTCCGCCGCCGAAGTTGCCGTTGACTGGGAGGGCGTCGGTGACATTTTCGGCCGCGGTCGCCGCGGTATTGGCACCAGTGGGAAGGGCGCCAGTCACGTCGTCGACGGCGCCGGCGGTAGCGGAAGCTCCACCGTTTAGGGAGCGACTGCGCGCTTCGGTGATCAGGTCAGTAAAGTCGTTGGTGGCGTTGGTCGCGTTGTCGGCTCCTGTGTAGACATCTTGGGTGGCCTGGCCGCCGTCCACTTCCTCGTCATCTCGCGAAGGAATTGAGGGAGAGGGCACATGAGAAGAGTTGAAAGGCGTGAGAAAAGGAAAGCCAACCTGATGGTTGTTGAAGTTAGCGAACGTCGCGGGGGAGAGTGGCATCAAAGTTCCTTAACCGTCAGTAATCTTAGATTCACTCTAGGTTGGAGAACCGGTCTTATTGTGGGCGTGAGTGGCTTTTTTGTGAACAGTTTGTTAACAGATGAACACACTTTATCGCAAAATAAAAAGCCCCATCTATGAGATGGAGCTTCTTATTGAAATCCAGCTGGATTTCGAGGTCTTCTGACAGACCTCTCAGTGATTTGAGCTATCGAACGAAGATGCCCAAAGAGGCCGGATTGATGGCACCCGGAGCGAACGGGCTTCCGGGAGCGGGGGTGAGGCTGCCAGAGGCGCTTTGGGTGAAACTCAGGAGTTGACTGCTGTTGAATCCCGCGAAGATCAGAGGAGCCAGAGCGCCGGGTGTGTTGGAGACCAGTACCGGGCCACAACCGCCACCCAAGATGGGAAAGCCGGCGAGTCGAACCAGTGAACCGTTGGCCGCGATCTGAAATCCGTCGGTGCTGTTGAGCGTGGAATCTGAGACGTACAGTTTCGAGCCGTTCACGATGACACCGCAAGCATTGCCGTTGGCGCCGCCGTTCACGTTGATCGGGAAACCGCCGAGAGCGGTCAGCGCACCTGTTCCAGGGGTGACAGCGAATCCTGCTACCTGTCCAGAGTCGTCGGTGGCGTAGAGAAATCCACTGTCGTTGGTGAGCGCGAGCGCGTCGGTGAAGAATAGTCCGGTGGCGAAGGGATTTCCGGCGATAGCCGTCAGCGCTCCGCTCGCGGAATTAATGGTGTAGCCGTAGACGGTATCGGAGAAACCGTCCCCGACGTAAAGGAAAGCGTTGTTCGCACTGACGACGGCACGGAAGCCGCCGGTCATTCCGGGAGGGCTGATGGGAAAGTTGGCCAGTCGGGTCAGGACGCCGTTACTGTTGTTTCGGCTGAAACCGTCGACCTGAGTGTTGCCAACCACATAGACGAACCGACCAGATGTGTCGGCTACGATATCGAAAGCTCCGGTAACCGAAGTGGGGAACGTGTTTGGAGCATCGGGGGTCAGTGTACCCGTGGTGGTGTTGAGTTCCCCCCCACGAATGATGGAGTCGTTCTGATCGGTGTAGTAGACATCGATAATGGAGGCAGAGGCACTCGGGACCAGCAGCACTTCGGCCGGTGCCGCGCCTGCGGCCAACGCACTGCCGGTGGCGGCGATCGCTCCCGTTGTAGGATTCACTGTGTAGGACGTGAGGTTCGCGCTACCGTTGTTGGCGCTCACCAAAAGAGCCGCCGGCGGAGTGGGAGTGGGAGTAGGAGTGGGAGAGACCGTAGGAGTAGGAGTCGGCACAGGGTTGTTGCCAGTGACGACAAAATTGTCGCGGCTGCTTCCGCATCCGGTCAGTGAAAAGCTCGCCACGAGGGCGGCGGCAATCAGTGTTTTAAGTCCTAGGACTTTTGAAATCTTCATATTCGGCGCGCTTTCGGGGAGATCTTTGAAGGGACCCGTCGATTGTTGAAAGGTTTACATAAAAATACTAAGAGGATAGCAATTCAGTCCTGGCAGTTGCGGCATCTCTCTTGCCTGGGAAAAGTCTACGTTAACTATCAGACGATTCTCAGCCCGTATTTCAGCCGCGTAAAGTTCAAAGGAAGGAATGCTCTAGCCTCGTACGTTTGGCGATGCGAAAATTGATAGGTGTCTGTCTGGTGCTGGCTTGGCTCTGTTCGATTGGAGTGGCCCAACCGATCGGCCAGAAATTGCCAGATTTTGAGTTCACGACCTTGGATGGTCAGTCCGTTAAGCTTTCTCAGCTTCGAGAGTCGGCGCCCAATGGGATGGTGATGCTGACCTTTTGGTGCACTACGTGTGCGAGTTGTCGGGCCACTGAAGCGACGCTTGTCCACTTGGCCCAACGATACGGGGCGGAGGCCAAAGTGATTGCGATCGCCTCGTCGCGTAGTGACTCGGCGGCTGACATCAAGCGGTATTTAGACCGGCACGGGGTTGAGTTGCCGGTGCTTTTAGACCAGAACAGTGCACTTGGTCGCCATTTTGGCGTGCAGCGGACAACGACCACCGCTTTGATCGATGCGGACGGCAGAGTTCGTTATTTCGGCACCTTGCTCAAAGACAAGAGAGCTTACGCTGAAGAGGCTCTGCGAGGGATGGTCAACGACGGCCGCGTCTCCGCGCCAGTGGGTCCCATTTACGGCTGACCGCTCCCTCTAGCCCCGCGTGCCGGGACTGAACGATAGTTTGTGAGCCGATTTTTCCGCTAGGGCTGCTCGATGATAAAAAAGCTAATCCCAAACTAACTTTATCCCTCGATCAGCTCCAGGTTTGCTCGGGGCACTAGGAAACGCGATCCATCGGAGAGTTCGACTTCGGCCACGCGCACTTTGGCTCCACTGGGAATGACGACGGCTTGGACGGGTAAGTTCACGACCTTTGCGAGATGTCCGAAATGGGGCTCACGAATCAGGCGGACGGGGGCGTCGATCTCAAGCTCTAAATCGGGGATCTCAGCGGTCTGTTGCTCCCAATCGCCTTCTAGGTCGGTGATGATGATCTCGGGGCGGATGACTCCCGCGCGAATCTGGGTGGCCCCGGAGATGGAGGTTCGACAGCCTTGGCGTTCTTGCAAAAGCTTGAAAGTTTTTTGGGCGATAGGTAAGGCTCCGAAGCCCTCCGTGACCACCACGGTCACCCCGAGGCGCTCGTTGCCAGTGATGGCGACGCCTAGGTCAAAACCTAAAAGCTCTCGTACATCGGCGTCGTCGATGCCGCCGGCGATGATGGCCGAGACACCCACTTCAGCGGCACGTCGTACGAGCGCCGCGGTGGCGATCTTTCCCACCACCAACACTTTACCTTGGTGCTGGGACCCGAGTTTGTCGGCTAAGAACGGTTCGTCGGCCTGATTGACGGCCATCTCGAGAATTCCGGAGGTCTCCCCACCGAGTCCAAAGATGCCTTGAATCAAGGAGCCAAAGGTTTTTATGGTGACGCCTTGGTCGGATTCCACGCTTTCGATCACACCATCCACGTAGGCTGAGATGGCTATGGGTCGTGGCGGGGCGCGGAGAATGACTTGACCGGTGGTCCCGGAGATAGACTCCACAACGCCGTTAATGGGAGAGCGAAAGGCGGTTTTGAAGAATCCGAAGAGGCCCTTGGAGTAGGCCAGGACCTCGCCTTTCTCCACCGGGTCGCCCGTCTTTTTTAGCAACAGTTTGGGCATTTCCGAAGCGTCGATGGCCAGTTTGTTGGCCATGTTCACCATCTCTACACGTCCGGGCAGGTCGGTCCTGGCCACGACCTGGTCCCAAGCCACGCGGTCGCCCACCTTGACGCAAACTTGACCGGTCAAAGGAAGTCGGCGCTCGAATCGTAAGAGCGCCGCGCGGGTGACCTTCAGACCTGGTGTATAGGCGCCCATTAACTCTCAGTCTCCGTGGGATAAAGGTCTAAAGCTTTGTTCCAAGCTGCGAGTTTGAAAAGCCGACCGGCCACGGGGAGTTCAGCCCCGCCACCACCCAATTGGGCGAAGGAGAAGGGGCGGCGTCCTCGGCCGTCCAAAATGACGCCCACGACTCCGCCGCCGACCGACTTCTCGAACGCTTTGCCGGGGCCCGCCCCCATATCGACGCCTGCGACCGGCTCGAATCGAACCTTGACCGGACCTTGCTCCTTGGCTCTTGGAACCACCACCATCTGGCCACCGATCAGTTCGATGATCTCGCCGCTGGAGAAGATAACCTTCATCACTTTTTGTCCTTCTTTGACTCGACCGATCGGCGCGATGCAGTCCCCTAAGTAGATCAGGCAATCACGCTCGAACACGTGGGTGGCGGCTTCTGGGTGAACGGCCGCCAGAACCCCTAATTGGGGCATCATGAAGATGCTGTCCACGGTCAGGGTTGTGACGCCTTCGGGCAGAAAGCTGTCGATCAGCATCATGGCTGCCTGGTGACGCCGAGGGGCGTGAGAAAGGACTCCCCCGGAGCCGATGACCATGTCCACGGTCATCATGTCGATGAGGGTGTCTGACGTGCTGTCGCCCAATCCGAAAAGTGAGGTCAGGTCGGACCCTCTTTGCACGCCTTTGAGGCCGGTAACTAAGCCCTTGTGCTGGTCGAAGGAGAGCCGAAGGGCCTCTCGCGCCATAGCTTGCTCTAAGATCAATTCTTCCAACAGATAGGGGATCGAGGTGGGTCGAATCATTTTGTTTTTGATACGATTGCGCAGGTCGCGCTCTTCAATGAAGAAAGGCACCCAGCGCATGACGTTGTCGTGTCCGGCTTCGGCGTAGACGTTCGAAAAGGAGTAGCTCATACCGAAGTTGGCCGACACCGTTCGGTTGAAGGTTTCGCCTAGGACCGAAAACACGTCGGTGGTGGCTCCTCCGATGTCGACCCCAACAATGGAGATCCCATCTCGCTTGGCGATGGTTTCCATGATGGAGCCTACCGCGGCGGGGGTGGGCATGATGTCTTCGTCCACCATCGCCATAAGATTGGGATATCCGGGGGCGTGGGCCATGACGTGTTCGAGAAACTGTTCTTGAATCTTGAGGCGGCTGGGATGGAGGTTTTCTACCTCCATTTGAGGGCGTAGGTTGTCCACCACCTCAAGGGCAGTTTTTCCGCCAAGCGCTTCTTTGACGTCGGCCGCCGCGTCTTGATTGCCGGCGAAAATGACGGGGAGTTGATAGGCCAAGCCCAACCGGGGTCGGGGGTCGGCCGCACTGACGATCTGAGCGAGTTCCACGACGTGCTTGATCGTCCCACCGTCGACGCCGCCCGCTAACAGGATCATGTCTGGGCGGAGTTGGCGGATCAGTTCGATCTTTTCGTGGGGCAGACGCCCGTCGTTCACGGCCAGCACGTCCATCACGATGGCTCCGGCTCCCAGCGCTGCTTTCTCGGCGCTCTTGGCGGTCATCTCGCGCACCACGCCGCCGACGACCATCTGTAGCCCTCCACCTGCGGATGAGGTGGAAAGATAGATGTCCACGCCTTGGTTCTTTTCGGCGTCGTAAGGTCGGATCAGGTTCCCTTGGTCGTCGAGCAGAGGCCGGCCGATCAGTTCCGACACCTCCCGGACGGCGTTCTTCACGCCTTGAGTGACGTCTTCGGCGGGGGCTTCCACGGTGGTGGGCGCCTCGCCGCGACTGGTCAGGCGATAACCGTCGTCGGTCAGTTCGATGAGGATGCACTTGGTGGTGGTGCTTCCGCAGTCCGTGGCCAAGATAGAGCGAATCACGCGTTCACTCATGGGGTGTCTCCGAAGGGGTGAGGGATTCTTTTTTGGCGGAGGGCTCTTCCATCAACTGTTCCACCTGCAGAGCCAAGTCTTCCATGCGCTGACGATCTCCGAAGAGGTGAGCGAGTTGACCGAACAGTCGGTGGTGGCCACAAAGGCCGGCAAGGGGGGTAGTGACCAACAGGGTCTGTTCAGCCACCAGGGAGAACGGCTTCATAGCCTCCAAAAGAAAAACCGCTGGGACGCCTAGGCCCCTTTTGACGATGTCATTGGCTATGGTCGTCATGGGGTCGGACTGGGTCATCGAGGACGCCTCACAAGCTCGATCTTCTCGCAAAACTTACCGGCCTGGCGACGCTGATCGGGAGTCATGGGGAGAAAGACGCCGCGCTGATTCTCGGTTCGTCTCTTGTTGAGATAGGGGGAGAGGAAGAGACCGTTCTTGTCCTCCACGAACGCTCGGAAGCGCGCCCAGGGAAAATTCTTTCGAGGCTTCAAGGCGCCTTGAATGCTAAGACCTTGGGAGCTGAGTTCATATCGAGACTCGAGAAAGAAGTCTCTCACCGAAAAGAGAAGCACGGCCCACAAACCTATAGCCGATAACGGTTCCAGACACTGCCACAGGACCCGCAAGCCGATTCCTAAGGTGAAGCCTAGAGCGGCGGCCTTGTAAGGCTGCTGCTTGGCAGGGTGGAAGGTCAGGGAGAGCGCGTCCATCGTCAACTTCCCCCCATCAAGTATTGCACCATGGGCCAGAATTCATCGCGGAAGAACTGCATTCGCCCGATCAGAAGCGAAATTCTGGCCATCACCGTGTAGCCGAAACTGGCTCCTAGAGCGATCATGAGAACCCAGATACCCAGTCGGGCGGAACTACCGAAGAACCAACCTTTGTGCGGCACCGAAAAGTAGAAATAGATGAGACCGGTGAACAGTCCCACCACGAGTATCCAGTTGACGAGAACCTGAGATATGGCTATGGGGTGGGCGTCACTGATCCAGAGAGGGTTGATGGATGCGTACACCTGCTCAAGAATCTGAGCCTGCATGGTGTATACAATGTTGAGTCCGGCATAGAGGCCAACCAGAAAGCAAAGCGGCCAGCGACTCACCCAGGCGGTTTTTGGGAAGAGCTGAAACAGCAGCGCGATCCCCAGAATGAGCGGGATGAGGGCTTTCCAGTCTCCTTGTTGGAGTGGGTCTACCACCTGGGGAACGATAGTTTGCCAATAGCCGAGGCACATCCAATATCCGGCCGAGACCCCGACGTAAAGATGTTCGGCGAACTTGTAGAAGGGGTTGTCTCCCACCAGAAAGCTGAACACGCACAAGGTCAAGAACCCTGCGATCCACAGTCCTAAAATCTGGTCGAATTGGTAGCTATCCACCCTGTTCCTCCCGACGGCGCTTCAGGAAAACGAGAAAGCTGATGATGTTAGAGAAAACGATCAGGCCGGCGATGGTGAAGTGGGCCACGGATTGGGCGTCCATTCCAGAAATGGCATCACCCTGAAAGCCCGTGAGGTTTTCGTATTCGGCCGCGCCGCGAAGTCCGCCCACCAGACCGATGATCTGTTTGGATTCGTAGTAGGGAAAGTATTGCGGTGTGACCACGGCGGTTGCGGCGATCAAGAGAGGCCTCTTGTATTGCGTTCCCGTCAATCGAATGTGCTCGATTCCGCCGGGATATCCGGCCGAGTAGGAAGCTACCAGGGCGAACTGGTCCAGGCGACTCACTCGGCTCAGCATGGGAATGTCGGAAAGAGGGGTGCCTTTGCTGTCGGTGGGAAAGACCCCGCGAAAGTCTAGCCCCATCGAGACAAGAGGGGCCTCGTTGCCGGCTTTGTATCCGAGGTTGACGAGATCCACCCCGTACTTCTTGTCGGGGTGCATCTTCAAGAGTGTGGCGATGGCTTCGTCGGCCAGGGCCTGACCTTCGGGCCAGAGCGCCATGAATGCGATCTTCTTATTCTGGCGCAGAGCCTGGTCTCCCGAGGCGAGCGTGACCGGATGCAACTCCACCTTGGTGGAGGGACCGTAGTCGGCGCTGATCAAGATGAGGCTCCCTTCAGGGAGGTCTTCAAAAGCCTTGTAGCTCGCGATGACGGGAGCGGTGGGTTCGATGGGTAGACGCATCGGGAACCAGAACGGCACCAGCACCGAGAGCAAGATGATCCCATAGATGATCCGCCGGTCGAGATTGAGGAGCTTTTCTAAGAGGCCGGGTCCCTTGGACACTAGTCGCCTCCTAAGTATGAGCGTTCAATGCCGAGAATGATTTTAAGCGACACAGAGATGAGGCCTATGGCCGCCGCTACCTGGATGGCCCGCTGACCCGCGTTGTTGAAAGCGCCCATGATGAAGGTGTCGATAAACCAAACGATGTCGATCGGTCCGAGACCGGCTTTGATCCAGAGGTACTCGCCCAAAGGCACCCGGAAAAGCATCACCAAGAAGGCGCTGCTCAAAAGCAGTGTGGCCTCGATGGAGCGGGCTTTGAAAGCTCGGTAGCAAGCCGAGGCGATGTAGAAGGCTAGCAAACTGAACATAGTAGCCGAGAGCGGTGTGAAGATGTACTGGAACATCCAGGCAAAATTCGTGCCGCTGTCGGTGGGTCGGTGGCCGGGGTATCCGAACCCGAGCAGGTCGTTGAAGAGACCGATGTAGAGCGTGCCGGTCAAAGCGATCATCAGTACTAGATTGTAAGGCCATCCAGACACGCGATCACGGACGCGTTTTCCATTCACAACGTAGAGGCTGATGGCTGCAAGGACATAGGCGAAGGCTGTGATGGCCTGAAACCACGACGCGAGAACATCGCCCAAGAAGCTGAGCGGAACGATGTAGAACTGAATGACCATCATCAGTCCGGTCAAAAAGGTGATAGCTAGGGGAATCTGGCGCCTCATGGGTTGTTCATTCCTAACAAGGAGGTGAAGTATTCCGGCGTCACTCCCAAGGAGATAAGGACCGAACCCAGCACCAGCATCAGCATGACGATGGCTTTGCCAACGTCTTGACCGCGCAAAGAGCCCACCTGAAGGGGATCTCGTGAAAGGTAAGCCGAGGCTGCGAATAGCTCTTCGCCGATCAGCGTGTAGTCACAGGCTGCTACGAAGAACGGGAGTTGGTTCGGTTCGGAAGTGCCCGCGATCTGGATGGAACCGGTGGCGTAACCCGTTTCGGCAAGGATCAGCGACTCTCCGTAGAATTTTCCGATGTAGAAGTTCGCGGCCGGTTCCTCGCGGACCATGATGCCGTCCACGCCGGCGGTGTAGCCGAACTGGTCGTCTGAGATGTAGCGCACCGATTCTACGTTGAACGCTTCAGGCCGACCGGTGACGCTGTAGGCATCGCGCACAATCTCTTGGGCGGCGGAAAAAGTAACGGCCCGAGCGGTCGTCGTGATGATCGGGGTATCGTACTCGGCGGTTTTTCGTGCTACATGGCTTAAGATCGAAAGCGAGGCCAACGTTTGAATATCGTCGACATCCGCCAACCCCACCACGTAGAGCACCGGCTTACCCATCTCAGTGGCCCGTCCCACGGCTTCGTCAAGGGCATTGAGCCCGGCGATTTTTCGGATGAAGAGCGTCCGGCGACCGGCGGCGTATATGTAGTAGGCTAAGGCGGCGCAGACCAAGATTAAGGCGATGAGATGAGGCGTTTTTTCTCGAAAATAGGTGGCGTTGAGAGCGAGTTCTTTCTGCACGCCGCCGGTCTTTGGATCGATGAGTAAAAGCGATCGAGTGCTGTCTTTGGTGGCGATGAGGGCAAAGAGTTCGCTTCCCCACGTGACCATCTCAGGGGAAGAGTCGTCCAATGGGAGTTCCGGGCTGGTCCACATTTTTTTGCCCGTTTCAAGATCGAGGGCGGTGAGGGCGTTGCCCTCAGTGGTAAAGACCAGAGGCCCCTTCTCTGACAGAATCGGCCAAGCCGCTTGGGGGAGACGTCCCTTTGATGGCGTCTCTCCACGTGGCGCTTCATAGGTCCAGACGTCGGCCGCGGGTGAATCCACGGACCGACTTTCTAAAATTACGGCTGGGTAAGGGTAGCGATGATTCACAGCGATCGACTCACCGAGGTTGTGAATCGGCTCGGTTTGGGTGGAGTATAGAACTCGAGACCCAACTCGTTGGACGGGCCCCACCAAGGCGGACCGCGGTTTGTTCACGAGTATACGCCACTGATTATCGGAGTCTAGAGTGAAAATCTGATATCCCAGCACCTTGAGGCTGGCCGGTTTGCGAGTCTCAAGGTCCATGACGGGATCGCCGTCTTCATCAATTTTGGGTTCTTCGAGACTGGTTTCCACGAACAGGAGTGGAGAAGCGTTGGGCTCTTGGGATTCCGCGTCGATTAGGGTGTGAATTCTTCCGGAATCCAACGTTCGCTCTACCAGTGGCCCGACGAAGTTGAAGCTGAGCGCGCTGGGACGATCGTCGGCTTGCCACAAGGCCTGCACAGATTTTCCGCTCCGGAAAAGTTTCCAGTCCTTCAAGGCTGCCTCATCGAGGATGGTGGGACGAAGGAACTGTCGACGCCCGAAATCCGCGCCCAGAAAGTCCATGCTGTACTTCCCGACGGCCAAGATGTGGCCTTGGTCTAAAATTCTTAGGCCGAGGCTGGGTGTCTCGGTGAAGATGAGCGTCTCACCGGTTTTGACATCTAAGGCCTTTTTGGAGCCAAGACTCCAAACGAGGGCCCTTCCAAAACCCGTGCTCAGTTGGGCTTTTTCCAGCGGGAACGGGATGTCCAATTTCTGAAGCTTGGGCGGCGTGCTGCCGTTCACAGTGTTCGCACGTAGGACCGAAAAGTCCGTGGGGCTGGAAACGACAGCCAAGTCCGAATCCAGCACTGTCAGATTCTTGAGGCCTCCCTCTACGGGTAGGATTTCGACCGAACTGACACTGACCCAGAGAATGTTTTTGGGGGCTTTGGAGGTGACCAAGTACGACTCGCCCCAGGGATGGACTTCGATCTCATCCCCTTCGAGAAGGTTTTCGAGTGCCACCCCGTCAGGGCCTTGGGTGGCTCTGGCGAGTCCGCTTTCGGTTTGGACCAGAAAGGAGGAGGACCAAACTTCGGGAGAGCCTTGAAAGATCTGTGCGACTTCGCTAGAGGTCGGGATTTTGCTGACTTTGAAGTCTTTGGAGAGAGCCCGCAGGCCGCCCTTGTCGGCTACGAAGCGACTGTCTGTCCCAAGCTGGACGCCCGAGCTCAAAGGTTGACAATGACCGGAACTCAGCAATAAGCAATCCAGGAGACCGACGATGATCGCCGCTCTCCCTAGATGTCGAAGTGATCTGGCCAGAAGACGCACGCGAAGCGATTCTACTCCCTTGAATTCCTTGCCTGCCAAATTTTGAACTTTATTCAAAATATTATACGACAGGGGATTGAGGAATCAAGAACAACTTCGCTCCTTAACTAAGGAGATTTGGGCAACGTGATGGACCTAGCGGTCGGTGTCATCATTGGTGGCGCCTTCGGTAAGACCCTAAGACTCACCGGTAGCCCCCTTTCAACGAATCACTTCACCGCCGTCTAAGATGAGCATCTGACCGGTCATGAAGTCGGCTCCGGTGGCTAAGAAGGCCACCAACTCGGCGACGTCGGCGGGTTGACAGAGGCGCTTGAGAGGGATCCCCGCGGTTAAGCTTTTGCGAAGTTCGTCCCCGCCTTCGATAACCCAGGCTTCCTCCATCAGGCCGCAAGCGACGGTGTTCACCCGAACGAAGGGGGCCAACTCCTTGGCCATGGAGCGAGTCAGGGAGTGGAGCGCCGCGCACGATGCGGCCAGCGGCGTGTGGGCCCCGGTCACGGCAGAGGTGCTGGTTACGTTGATGATCTTTCCGTAGCCGAGCGCTTCCATCAATCGCGAAGCGGCACGGCAGACGTGAAAAGACCCTAAGACGTTATGGGTATACGTCTCGGTCCATTCTTTGTCGGAAAGTTCGTTGAATTTGGCGTCTTTCCAATGATAGATGTTATTGACCAAGACATCCACGTGGCCAAAAATATCCAAGGCGGCGGACATCATCTGCTCAGCGGCTTCCTCGGAGTGATAGTCGAACGGCATGGCGAGAACTTTTCCGCTGTAGTCCTCGGTGAGAAGCTCCATGATCTCGTCCTGAGGCCCGTTGATCAGCAAGGAAAACTCACAACTCGCTAGGGTGTGCGCGATATCGGGGCCTGCTAGGCCGTTCCAGTCGGATATGAGAGCTACAGGAAAGTCCACAAGAGTCCGGTTCGCCCTGGTAGGGTCGTTTCTCTCCTCGAGGTAAAAAGAGCTCGAAACGTTGAAATAGAAGCGGGTAGGACAAGGAATCACGATCATGGTAGGGAACCTCACCCTGGAGAATTCCTCAACCTATTGGGGATTCTGTGAGAGAGGTACAGTTGACGATGGGAATGCGAAGGATGAAGGTGGACAAATTGGGGATTGACCTTCTAACTCACGATCCTGTCGTTATCCTCAAGGATCTCGAAGGCAAACGGCATCTGCCGATTCTGATCGGTCCTTTCGAAGCGACAGCGATCGCCCTCGCTCTAGAGGGCACTCAGGTACCGCGTCCCCTATCCCACGATCTGATGAAGTCTGTCATCGAAGCGCTGAAAGCCCGCGTCGACCGGGTGGTCATCCACGACATTCAGGAAAACACGTTCTTCGCGAAAGTGATTCTCGAATCGACAGTAGGACCTCTAGAGATCGATGCCAGGCCTTCAGACAGCATCGCACTGGCCCTGAGAACGGGCTCGCCGATCTACGTCTCGGATCAGATCATTCTTGAGGAATCCGACGAACGTTCGAAGGACGATCCGGGAGAATTCAACGACTTTCGTCAATTCATCGACGACCTCAAGCCGTCGGATTTTACCAACACCGACGACAAATAGGGGCCATGAAGGCTCCCCTTTAGCCTAAGAGTTCTTCGATTTTCGCGCAGAGACCATCGACTGCGACATTTGGGTCGGCGTTGGAACTGCTGGCGCAGATGTTCCCCTCGCCGTCGACCACGAGAAGCTGAGCTTGGCCTGCGTTCCACGCGTCAAGAGCGCCATCGGCGCACTGCCCGTTGATATCGAAAACCACATGGATGCGCTCGGCGAGATTCTCTGGAACCGCGACGCCTTCGTTCTGAAAGCGCTTGACGGCCGACTCGCGGGCTTTTACCTGTCCAGCCTTGAGAAGTGTACCTGCAAGTCCTCGAAACATGCTCGGGACCTTCACCGCGGTGACAATCTGAAAATCTGTTCGGTCTAGATATTTTTTTCCGAGGGCGCTGGCGGCTTTGGCGGAAACGTCTTGCGCTTTCTGGTCGGTGAAGGATACTACCGTCGTGAATCCCTGGAAATTTTGGGCTGTCCAGTCTTTTCCGTCGAGTGTCTGGAGATGTTCAAATGATGTTTGCATATTTTTGTTCCTTGTCTTTCTCGAATTTCGCGTGATAACATTGGGAGCGTGAGCGATCCCTCCATCGGTTCTCAATCTGGTCGACAAAACCTCGGCGCTTCGTCCTATTCTAAGACGGCGGCACCGGTTCGCACCCCCACGTCTCCCCTCAAGCCCGAGGTCCCGTCGGAGTCGACGCCTCAAACTAAGGCGACTCCGGCTCCCGAAGCCGCTCAGACGAAACAGCGACTGACCACATTTTTGAACAAACTCGAAACGACCTGGCAGCTTTTCAATCGCGGGACGCGAGAGAGCGACGACGGCGTCCTCCCCAAAAATAAGGCGGCCTATCTTGATGAGGCGGATGTCCCGACCCCGGAGTCGCTCAAGAAGTTGCGGGAACAAGTCGGCTCCAAGGCCTACCTCGCTAAGAACTCCTCCGGTTCTCCAGGGACAGGAGGCCCGAAGGAATCTCCTTTCGCCGATCAGTCGACTCCCAAAGGTCAGGCCTCGAAGGGCGGCGCGAAGCTTCCCCAAGGGCCCGAGGAGAAGCCGGCCACTCGACAGCCCACGACCGGAGGGAGTAAGTCGTCCGCCGCGGCCACCGCTAGATCGGGAGCGACGCCGCAACCGTCGGGATCGCCCACGTCGAAGTCGTTTTTGGCCTCGACCACTCGATTTGGTGCCCAGATGCGGACCTCGGATGCCACCGGCAAGCCTGGGCATCCCGCTCAAGCCGAAGTTCTGGGACGTCAGCCTGTGTTTTCTCAGAGCCTGGCTCAAGTGAATCCTCGAGTTACAGGGCGACACGTGTCCGGGGAGATGCCCGTCCATAGTAGCTTTCTCGACGAAAAGCACGAGCAGGATTCCGGTTCGGTGTCGCCGCTTCAACTTTTTTGGTCGGGGGGCAAGAAGAAGACCAGTCCGCGCCAGAAGCTCTTCTCAGGGCAATCCCGTCTGAGCTTATCGGCTAAGGGTGGCGGGGGAAAGAGCTTGGCAACGCTAGGGAATCGACTTTCGCTCCAGCCCAATACCACGGCGGCGACCGCCTCAAAAGCGGAGATCGCCACCCGCTTTGCCGGCAAAGCGATCCATTCGCTGCTAGAGAAGCTTTACGACGATGAAGACATGGAAGAACTCGATGAAGAAGAGGCCGTAGGCTTTCTAGGCTTGATACTGCGTCTCGGGGGGGACTTCACTTACGAACACTCGACTCGAGTCTTGGACCTTGCCATGGAACTGGCCGACGAGGTTGGTATCGAGGATGAAGCCACTCGCAAAGAGATCCGCTTTGGCGCTACCCTGCGCGACATCGGAGAGTTCGATCTCCTGCTGCAGTCCGGATCGAATGGCGACAACAAGATTCAGGACCTTGGCGACTTTTTGGGAGGGCAGGATATGCTGCGCGCGGGCCTGCTCCACGATATCGGGAAGATCAATATTCCCAAAGAGATCCTCTACAAGCCCGGGAAATTGACCGCCGAAGAGTATGAAATCATGAAGATGCATCCTATCTACGGAGAGAGTATTGTGAGACCGATCGCTTCGCTTCGATATCTCTGCCCGACCATCAGAGGGCACCACGAGCGGTGGGACGGCAAAGGGTATCCCGACGGGTTGGCGGGTGAGGACATTCCTATCGCGGCTAGGATCATCTCGGTGGCCGACGTGTTTGATGCTCTTTCGGCTGCACGTCCCTATAAGGCGGGGATGGAAGTGCAGAAGGTGAGGACCATCCTCTCCGAAGGCCGCGAGACTCATTTTGATCCGGCCTTGGTCGATTCATTCTTGGCCATCATCGAGCGTCGTTATCCAGAAGTCTGAGAGGCTGCTTCTTCGGTAGGAGTTGCTCTTGGATGCGAGAATCGGCGGGAATGAAATCCGCCGAAATACGTCAGTCCTTTTTTGATTTTTTCGTGAGCAAAGGCCATAAAATCGTGCCGAGCGCTCCCGTCGTTCCACTCGACGACCCCACACTTCTGTTCACCAACGCGGGAATGAACCAGTTCAAGCCCTATTTTTTGGGTTTGGCTCAACCGCCTTTTCGTCGCGTGGCGGACACTCAGAAGTGCATTCGAGTCTCTGGAAAACACAACGACCTCGAAGAAACGGGGCACGACACTTATCACCACACCTTTTTTGAGATGCTCGGAAATTGGTCGTTCGGAGATTACTACAAAAAAGAAGCCATCGAATGGGCTTGGGAGCTTTTCACCAAGGTCTGGAATCTTCCGAAAGAGCGACTCTACGCCACGGTTTTCGGAGGAGACGAGCAAGTCCCGGCCGATGAGGAAGCGGTCCAGCTTTGGACGGAGTGCACGGACATCGACCCGAGTCACATCCTAAGATGCGGTCGCAAGGATAATTTTTGGATGATGGGCGAAACGGGGCCCTGCGGACCGTGTTCAGAGATCCACATCGACTTGACCCCGGATGCCAGCGGCGGGCCCTTGGTAAATCAAGACTCTCCTTTGGTGATCGAACTCTGGAATCTCGTTTTCATTCAGTTCAATGCTGAAGAAGACGGATCGTTGCGGAACCTGCCCGCGACCCACGTGGACACGGGTATGGGTTTTGAGCGGGCCTGCGCGGTGGTGGAATGCACCCAAGGCGGCACTCGCTTTGACGGCGTGGTTTCGAACTACGACACGGAAGTTTTTCAACCGATCATTCGCCGACTTTGCGAAATGTCCGGAGCGGTTTATACCCCGGGTCAGTCAAGCGACGAAGCCTCCATCGCCCTTCGGGTCTGCGCCGACCACATTCGTATGATCAGTTTCTCCATCGCTGACGGCGCCATTCCGTCGAGTGACGGCCGCGGCTACGTAGTCCGTCGTTTGCTGCGTCGCGCCTCGCGATACGGGCGGAAATTGGGCTTGGTAGACCCTTTTCTGCACAAACTGGTGGAGATTCTCGTCTCCACTATGAGCGCCACCTTCCCAGAACTCAAAGAGCAGCAGTCGAAGATCGAGACCCTGATCAAAGCTGAGGAGACCTCCTTCAATCAAACCTTAGACCGTGGATTGACCTTGTTTGAGGGTGAGGCCCAGTCCCTAGCCACTCAAGGCGCCTCAAGTTTTCCCGGGGAGGTCGCCTTCAAGCTTTACGACACCTATGGGTTTCCTCTCGATTTGACTCAGGCTATGGCACGGGAGCGCCAAATGGTCGTCGATGAGGCAGAATTCGACAGACTGATGACAGAGCAGCGAGACCGTGCCCGCGCCGCCCATACCAAAGTCGTGGTGGCGGCCGAGGATCGCGACCTCGATCTGCTGCCCACTCCCTTCTACGGTTTTGAAGAGACGGAGCACGAAGCGGAAATCGCCGCGGTCATCGACAACAAGGATCAGTTGGCTGTGGTTCTGACCGGCACACCTTTCTATGCCGAAAAGGGCGGTCAGATGGGAGACATTGGTCAGTTGCGAATCGGTGACGTCTCGTTTCCCGTGCTCGATACCCGACAACAAGAGGGCGTGGTCTTCCATCTTCTCGATAAAGGGACCGACCGTGTACCTTTTGCGGAAGGGGCGCGCGTCGTGGGGGTCGTCGATCGACCACGGCGTCGGCAGATCGAGCGCCATCATACCGCGACCCATCTTCTCCATTATGCTTTGCGAGAAGTCCTCGGAAACGACGTGAGGCAGCAGGGCTCCTTGGTCGCCCCCGATCGCCTTCGCTTTGACTTCACTCACTTTCAGGGCGTCAAGGCGTCCGAACTCGAAGTGATCGAGCGGATGGTGAACGAACGCATCCTGGAAAACGATGGCGTATCCCATTTCGAGATTCCGTACAGCCAGAAGCCTGATTCCATTCTGGCTTTCTTTGGCGACAAATATGGGGATAAGGTCCGGGTCGTCAAAATCGGTGGAGAGGGTTCCGGCCTTCTGGAGACCCCCACCTTCGACGGATATTCCATGGAACTGTGCGGGGGAACCCATACTCGCGCTACCGGAGAACTTGGCTATCTTTCCATCACTCAAGAGAGCGCCATCGCAGCCGGAGTGAGGCGCTTGGAAGCCGTCAGCGGCGCCTCCTTTCTCCAGAAACATCAGTCCGAGCAAGAACTGCTGTCTCGTCTGTCGGGACTGCTCTCTTGTGCGGTTGGAGAACTCGAGAAGAAGGCCATTTTGATGCTAGAGCATCAGAAAGAACTGGAAAAGAAGCTCAAATCCGCCCTGCAGAGTGAAGCCGGAAATTTGGCTCAAGACCTTTTGAAATCTGCGAAAACCTTCGGAGATGTTCCGGTCATCGTGGAAGCCGTCGAAGGCGCGGACCCAGAACAGCTTCGGTTGCTGGTAGACGGCCTGCGCGACCGGTTTCAGGGACTGGCGGTTTTGGCGGGGGCCGCGGACGGAAAGGTGTCGCTTCTCGTCTATGTTTCACCCGTCTGGGTCAAAAAAGGCTTGCATGCCGGCAAACTGATTAAGGAACTTGCTTCCCAAGTGGGTGGAGGTGGCGGAGGACGTCCGGATCTCGCCCAGGCCGGAGGGAAAGACCCCAGTCGGCTACCTGCCGCGCTATCGAGTGTGGAGTCGCTCTTGAGTCGTCAAATGGCTTCGGTGTCCTGAGATTCGAAAGAATGTTTCACCAATGCGTGACTTGACTAGTACATTTGTCTCTTATCAGTTCTGGTCATGTAGGGTAGCTTAGTAGCAGAGGGTAATCCTCTAGACCCTTGGCGGATGACCCCCCCCCGATGCCGAGGGTCTTTTTATTTGTCTTCCTGGACGAATTGATGAGACACGAAGAAAGCCGACGAGCATGCTCGTCGGCTTTCTTCATTCTCCGCTCAACCAGGCGAATACCGTCGTGCTCCGTCTGGCCTCCGATTTGGCTCTCATACTCAAATCAACGCGACGGAGTCCCAACTAGCCGAGGCCATCATGACCTACCACCTGAGCTCGCCCCGCCACACTTTCAGCGGCGGGATCGCCACACTTTCAGTGGCGTAGCCAGCGATGACCTACCACCTGAACTCGTCCCGCCACACTTTCAGTGGCGTAGCCCGTCATAGGCCAAGAATCGCGTCGAGTTCGCCTTTGGACTCCAGTGCGTATAGGTCGTCGGATCCTCCGATGTGCAGAGAGGTATCAACGAAGATCTGGGGCACGGAACGGGCGCCGCCAGTCCGTTCGATCATCTTTGCTCTCGCGTCTTCATCTCCGTCAATCTGGTACTCAGTGTATTTCACACCTTTGCTGTCGAGTAGTGCTTTCGCTCGCTGACAGAACGGACACGTTCTCCAAGTGTAGATCTCGATAGTTTTTTGACTCATAAGTTCTCCTGCTGAGGTTCTCCTAAAAATTCCCCTAAGGGGTCTGCGTCTCCCGCTTGCTCTCTCCTTCCAAACGGTAGCCCTTCGGGCGGAAAAGCTCCTTGGTCGAACAAACTTTTGCTTTTCGGAACAGGAATATACTCTGGGGCGAGAAAAGCATGGCCTCAATATGGTCCTGGGAGGCTCTTGGAAATGAGCGAATCGAGTTTCGAACTGGCGGCAAGACTTCGATCTGAAGCAGAAGCCTTAGAAGAACTCTTTCTAGACAATAACGAGCCTCATTCGTTCCGTTCGCGGCAACAAGAGGAAACTCGTCTTGAAGACTTGCTCAATTTGGCGCAAGACCGACTGGCTTCACTGCGGTTGGAAGCTCTTCAAGAGTCTATGGAAGACGTAGAAGATATCCTCAAGAAGTTACGTGGGGATGAAAGCGAGCGGAGCCAGAACGGCCGTCCGGTATCGCTGATCCAATCCTTTATCTCCATCGCCGAGTCGGAGAAGGTACGTCTACATCATATCATCACGGCGGCGGTCAGGGCTGAAGAAGAGAGCCGACGATTGCGAACGCGCGTGACCAGGCAAGGACCTCCTCAGGCCAAGCGGGCCGAGCGAACGGTCGAAGGCCAACCCCCGGTTCGCAAGAAGGTCAAAAGGAGACCTGAACACGCTGACGCCGGCGGTAACGAGTAAGAGCCTAGAAGCTGGGTGGCTTCCTTTTGTCATGGAGGGAAGGACTTTCAGCTTGAGGAATTCGCTGGCTTCGGCTCTCGACGGTAATTCAGAGCCGTGTTTTGGGGTCTTGTGGTAAATATAGTGCTCCACATAAGTTCTTGCACGAATCTTTCCGCCCAGGCCTCGTCTGGCTGCGTCATTCGTCAATCACTTATGGCCGATATGCTCACTCCTCGCTCCTTGCCAGACGAGGCCTGGACAAAAATCTTTAGTGCAATAACCTACGCGGAGCACTATAGAACTCAGACGGGGTGGCACCCGCGACATGTCTGAGCCCAACAATCGTAGTGTTCACGAACGCCTGAAGCGTCAGGCGGAGCTACTTGAGAACTTGGCGCTCGAATCCGAGACTCGAAGTTCTTTTTCGCTCAATAATGCGGAAGAGCAAGAACTTCGGGAACTGGTGCAGTTCCTTCGTAGTAATCTCGACGACCTAAGACTGGCCAATGTCCAAGCTCGCCTTCGTGATGTAGAGCAGGTCCTACGTGAACTGAAGACTGACCTAGGGGTTCGAAGAGACGCGGGCCGTCCGACCCGAGTGATCGAGGCTATGGTTTGGGAAGCGGAGAATGAGCGAAGCCGTGTTCTGGCGTCCTTATCGCATGTAGCCCAGACCCCCACCCGCTATCTAGCCTTTCACCATAGTGGAGAGCTACCGCCCCCTCCGGCGATCCCAGACTTTGGGCATTTTTTCCAGAACCTTGATACAGGGTACTCTCGCAAAGCCAATCAGGCTCTTCGTCAAGGCTTTCAATGGGAAGTGGGTGCCGGAGGCGGTTTTGCGGACCCCGATGTGTTCACCGCTCGTCGCTCCTCTCATCGTCGCCCTGAGAAGACTGCCTGGAATCTGCCGTCCATGTCTCAAGTCAACGAGTACGATGACTACGGTGAACCAGACCACTTAGCCATACAGCGCTCTGTGATGGACGGAGTTCGTCATCGACTGTCGTCGGGTTCCCGGCAGTTGGGAATCCCCCACATAAACGACTACGACGAGGACTACTCGGATCTCTACGATGATGATTATGAATCGATCGAAGAATCGATTTCGCAACAGTTCGAGTCCTTGAATCGGGGACAGGTCCTCGAGGACCGCTGGGTGGAAGAGTCCGAGGAGTTGGAATCGCAGTACGAATCTCTCGAACCAGATGGCTCTTCCTACGAGGACGACGAAGAGGTCCTGCTAGATCCCGAACTAGAGGGTCTCGATCTCGAGAGCTATGAAGACTTCGACTCCGAGGACGATCTCGATTTTGAAGAGGAACCGTACCCCGACGATGACTCGGAAGAGCTAGCGGAGGTCGATGAGGACGAGCTTGACGGCTTGGAACTCGACCAGGAGAGCGACGAGCTGGAGATTGACCTCGATCTCGAGGACGAGGAGAGCCTGGATGAGAGCGAGCACTCGGAGCTAGATCTCGATATCGATGTGGATCTCGATCTCGACGAAGAGTTAGCCGATCTTGAAGACACCGACGACGAGCTAGAAGACTTGGACGCGGAACTCGACGACGAAGATGACCTCGAGGATTTCGACGAGGAAGAGCTGGAAGGGTTGGAGCCCGATGAGGCGCTCGAAGAGGACGAACTCGACCCCGAGGACGAGGAGAGCCTAGACGAGAGCGAACTCGCGGAGCTGGATCTCGATACCGATGAGGATGTAGAGATCGACGACCTGGACTCCGACCTCGAAGACGAAGATCTCGAAGACCTCGAAGACCTCGACGAGGAAGAGCTGGAAGGCTTGGAACTCGATGAGGCAGTCGACGAGGACGAGATCGATCTTGAAGACGAGGAAAGCCTAGACGAGGGTGAACTCGACGAAGAGTTAGCAGCTCTTGAGGAGACGGACGACGATCTCGATGAGCTGGATTCAGAGCTCGCAGAAGACGATCTCGAAGAGCTTGACGAGGAAGAGCTTGACGAGGAAGAGCTGGAAAGCTTGGAGCTTGAGGACGACGATCTCGATCTCGAGGACGAGGAGAGCCTAGACGAGGGTGAACTCGCGGCCTTGGATGCCGAAATCGATGACGACGTGGAACTCGGCAAGGAGTTGGCGGAGCTTGAGGAGACGGACGACGATCTCGATGAGCTGGATTCTGAGCTCGCAGAAGACGATCTCGAAGACCTTGACGAGGAAGAGCTGGAAAGCTTGGAGCTTGAGGACGACGATCTCGAGCTCGAGGACGAGGACGAGGAGAGCCTAGACGAGGGTGAACTCGCGGCCTTGGAAGCCGAAATCGATGACGACGTGGAACTCGGCAAAGAGTTGGCGGAGCTTGAGGCGGACGACGACGTTGAAGACCTAGACGCGGCGCTCGACCTTGACGATCTCGAAGGCCTCGACGCGGAGCTTGAAAATGACGATCTTAACAATCTCGAAGACCTCGACGCGGAGCTTGCTAAGCTCGACGACGCATTCGACGAGGACGAAATCGATCTTGAAGACGAGGAGAGCCTAGACGAGGGTGAACTCACGGAGCTGGATCTCGATGCCGACGAGGACGCCGATCTCGACAAAGAGCTAGCTGAGCTCGAAGAGGCGGACGACGAGCTTGACGACGACCTTGAAGGTCTCGACGCGGATCTAGACGACGAAGATGATTTCGAAGATCTCGATGAGGAAGAGTTGGAAAGCTTGGAACTCGACGAGGACGAAATCGACCTTGATGAAGAGAAAGGCTTAGACGAGGGAGAACTCGCGGCCCTGGATCTCGAGGTAGTTGGAGACGTCAAGCTCGACGAGGAGTTGGCGGAGCTTGAAGAGGCAGACGACGAGTTAGAAGACCTCGACGGCGCTCTCGAAGAGGCCGAGGACGACCTAGACGCGGACCTCGAGGACGACGAAGACCTCGATGATCTCGCTGAGCTTGATGATGAAGACCTAGAGCTCGATGACGAGTTGGACGATTTCGATGAAGAAGACGCGGAAGACGAATTTGATGATGCGGATTTCGCTGAGCTAGAACAGGACCTCGAGGACCTCGAGGCAGATCTCTCTACGGAGGGACCGATCCTAGAAGGTGCAGCTTCGGAATCCAGCGATCTGATTGACGAGCTAATGGGCCCGGCCAACGCCGGCATGGAGGTCAGCCTCGGGCCAGAGGTATTGGGTCCCCCCGATCTGGCGCCGACGGACGATGCCCTCTTCGCGGGTCCCGCGGTCACTGATACTCTCGACGATGACTTTTTCTCGGGACCGGCCGTTCCCACGAAGGCTCCCGAAGCTGACGCCTCTCAGGAGACGACAGCGAACGAGTATGGTGGCGAAGGGGAGGAGGACGACGACGAGGACGGTCTCCTCGACGATCTTGTTCTCGATGATGTTGACGAAGAGGAGCGATTAGAACCCCCTACCAAAGAGTATCGCTCGTCCATCCTGGAGGCTTTGCGTCAAGTCCAAAAAAGCGATTCCGTGACCAGTCGCGCTGAGGTTCTTTCTGTTCTCGAGTCGGCGGTTCCCAAAGAATATCGGGCCGCAGTTTCAGAGCGTCGTCGCCTCGTACGACTCTCCTGTCAGTATGAGGTCAACTGTTATCAGGGGAACCAGATTTTTCACGCGACGATCAACGATATTTCGCTCGGCGGTATGAAGATTGAGGTTACGAGGCAACTCGAGACCGGCAGTGAACTGCACGTTAGCAATCCGAACCGCACCGAGGGTGAACCCGACGAACGGATCACCGCTCAGGTGAGATGGTTTCGGGTCAAAGACGACGGCTTGGCCGAAGTCGGTCTGCAGTTCGTCGACCCGCCAGAGGTTTTGGGTCGTTCCTGGGTTGTGTCGTTGTTGAATAAGGTCGGCATGCAAAGCCAGGTCTTCAACCAGCGCAAGTACACCCGAGCAACGGCCGATTTTGATATCGATATCATTGATGAAACCGGAGATGTCTATCCGGGCCGATGCGTGGACCTTGGGTTGGGAGGCGCCTTGATAGATACACATCCCATCTTCGCTGAGAACGATATCGTGACGTTCCGCTGTCGCTCGTTTGGCGTCCACGGACTCCTCGAGGCGGAGTCGCGCCTTGTTAAGGTCAAGCATCTAGATGATGAGTATGGCCGATACGCTTTAGAATTCGAGAATCTCGACGCAGCGACAACAAAGCTCTTGGGTCGATACGTGGTGGACCTTTTGAAGCTGGGACGCGGTTCTCGTTCTAGCTAGAACGTCGGCCGGAAACCTCGTGGCATCTAGATGAATTTTTCGAAACGTCTCAAGTCGTTGTTGCTGGGGATCGTCTTGTTAGCTGGATGTTCCACTCGGACTCCCGCCCCAAGGCCCTCCGGGGAGACACCTGCGGTGCCCAATCGAGTGGTTTCTCTGATTCCTAGCGCGACGGAGTTGATCTTCACGGTCGGCGCCGGCGACAGGCTTGTCGGAGTTACGGTCAACGACACTTTCCCTCCCGAGGTTTTACTTCTGCCAAAGGTTGGCGACCAGACCATCGACCAGGAGAAGTTAGTTTCTTTGAGACCGGACCTCGTGGTTCTCGACTCTGCTTTCAACTCCGGCGCAGCAAGTCTAGAAGGTCTCGGTTTCCCGACCCTGGAGCTGAACTCCCGACGTTTGGAGGATATCCCCCAAAATCTCAGGCTCCTCGGTCAGCGCTTGGGGGTTGCTCAGCAGGGAGAGGACGCTGCCACTCTTTTCGAGTCTGAGCTTGCGAAGGTCAAGAAGTTGGAGTCGCCACAACGCGTCTTTGTAGAGATTTGGGGCTCACCGCTCATGACTGTCGGGAGCGAGTCGCTCCCCAACGACCTGCTCGATCGCCTTGGAATGGTCAACGTTTATCAGGATCAGGTTGGATATTTCCAAGTCGACCCCGAGGATGTGGTTGGTCGTAGGCCGGACCTTGTGATTCTGCCTGGAGCCGACCACTCCAAAAACTCCGCCGCCATCAAGCTTCTGCGGAAGGCCGGAATCGAGGCGTCTGTGATCGCCGTCGAAGGCGGGCTCCTCACGAATCCTACTTCGAGAGTGTTGGAAGGTCTGCGCATTTTGCGGCAGCGAGTAGAAGATTTGAGCCGTTGACGCTTAGGGATCGATTTGCTACAGTTTCTCTAAGAAGTTCTGAAAAAATTTCGCCACGGCTTCGGTTCAAAGTCGTGGAATCGGGGAAGGGCCGAACCAGCCTGAGACCCGTATGCTGTCGAAGAACGCGGCAGGGAAGGAGGTGGGTATTATCTGTAGCCATTTATCGCCTGCCCTCGGAGGGGCGGCTTCGTATTGAGGACTTGACATCCCTTAGGATTCCAAACGGAAACCTTTTGGTTGACAAATCCGGACGAATCCTCCGGCAAGAGAGCGGTCTTCGTGGCCGCTCTTTTGTTTCTCGACGCGACGACTTTAAAGTTTAAGACGGGATGGAAATGGACTCACTGACTCAGGATGAAATTCAGTCGCTGTTGTCCGCGAAGGACCGCTGGATCGTTTTGACGACGCTCGATGCTGACGGCTATCCCCACTCTGTTCCCATGGGATATTTTCTGGTGGGCCGCAAAGTGGTGCTGGGCTGTAAGGACGGTACCCAAAAGGTGGTCAACGCTGAGAGAGATTCGCGTTGTTCTCTCCTTTGGGAAAACGGTCGCGGCAGTGAAGAACTCATTGGTGTTCTTTTTCGCGGTGAGGTCCGAGTCGTCCGAAAAACCAGCGAGCGGTTGGCGCTCAAACGTGAAGCGTGTCGACAACGCGGCGAGGCGGAACCGGATGAGATTTCGGACGGATTTGTCTATCTTGAGATCACGCCGAAGAAAACGACATCTTGGCGCCGGCCAACGGGGCGCCGTCGAAGCTAAAGATCTTTAAAAAACTAGAGGCCCCATCCGATGAGGCCTCTAGTTTTATTAACTTACTCAAAGCGCGCGTTCACGCTCCTGGATTCCTACTGCTGCAGGTTCGTGAACGTTCCTCGAACCTGTTCGTAGAGAACTCCGATGGGAGAGCCGGGAGCTGCTTGTACTGTGGTTCTGAGATCCGTTCCGTTCCCCCCGCTGAAGGTGAGATAGGCTGTGGACCACGCACCAAGTGTTCCGGTGGTGTTGGTTCGATCGGCGCCCATTGGCAGAGTGTTGACGCCTACCAGTTGACCGGCCGGGTAGTCGCCGTCCGTTCGGAAGCCACTCGGATACCGGTAGATGTTGGGAACGACCCCGGAAAGGTTCGTGGCATAGTTTGCCACTGTCCAGCGACGAAAGGTCTCGGCAAAGCCGATGGGTATCTGGGCGTTGAGATTTTGCAAGCCCACCTCAGTACTGGTGGAGATGGCCCGGATGGTGGAATCACCGAAGTGCTCCCGCACATATTTGAAGAACAGGTATCCTTGTCCGTAGCCGACGCCTGCGTCAAAAAAATCGAAGAACTCATGCTCTTCCGGCCTCCGGAGATAGTCGTTCGTGATCAATGCCAGCAGTGTGTTTCCCGCCTCAAAGGTGAATCCGCAGATCTCTTCGGCGAGTTGAGAAAGCCCCTCGTTGAGGGAAACGTTTTCATCCTCGGCACCGGCCGGAAAAGTTCCTTGGCGTATGACTTTCTCGTTCTGAGAGATCAGGTGTTGAAACTCATGGGCCAGTGTGGACAAGGTTTGGAGTTCGGACTTGTCGGCATTGACGTAGACAATTTCGGCCATGTTGGAGATGGCGCTGGGATTTGGAGAAGAGTCAGCCGGCGAGGTGTATCCGAAGAGGCTGGTACCCAAGGTCGCGGAGCGGAAGAAGAGGATCACGATTTTGGTGTCGCCATCGTTTCCTCCGGGAGGGTTTTGATTCCATTCGCTGCCGAACACCGCTCGGTTTTGGTCGTAGATCCCTGAGCCTGTTCGGTAGGGGTTGTTGGAGTCAAAGGCTTCTGCTACGGCTAAGGCCTTGCTTCGGGTAACACTGGGCTGCCCTTGACCATCAAGTTCGGCGAAAATGGTACAGTGGAGGGTCTCGTTCGGTTCGAGAATCTTTTGCGCGGTGATGGTTCCAGGAAGGGGCAACAGGTAAAAATCTCGTTGAGCTCCGGCGGGAAGCTCTTGATAGCGGGCGCGAACGGCGGGTGTGGCGCCTTGGTTCCGCACCGGAAATTCGTTCATCAGACTGGTCAGGGCTGTCACTTCCGCGGTGCCGCAAGCGGGCTGGAGAACGGGGTTGTCATCATTCCCCTCGGCTTCTTGACGAGGATTGAGTCTCGTAAGGCCGCTAAAGGTGCCCTGTTGGAGAGCCACGAGGACTTCGGCGGTAGTGCCTGGGGTTTCGGTAGGAGGTTGATAGTTAGACACGACCGTCAACTGGGCGGTGCTCGGGAAGTCGATGAATGTGAATGTCTTTGTCAGTACCTCGGTCGGAGGCGTTGGCGAAGTGGACCCTGCGGTCGTACCGGAACCGCCCCCGTTGGACGGGGCCGCTCCGGTTCCGCCATCGCTGACGAAGGAGTCATTCCCACCCCC
>JBBKWP010000287.1:0-12263 GCA_037968995.1 Candidatus Xenobia bacterium | reverse complement strand
TCAAAATCCAAATAGTCGCACTCGAGATACTCGATGGCGTTTCCCCATTCTTCGGCTTGAGATTTGGCGTGCTCAAGAGACCGCCGGGATAAGTCGATGCCTGTAACGTTGGCTCCAAGTCGGGCCAATCTTGAAGCGTAGAGTCCCGGCCCGCATCCGAAGTCAAGGACCCTTGAGCCCTCACGTAGGCCGAAGCTCTGAGCCATCCAGGCCACGCACCGATCGATGAACTCCGGCTTCTTGGACCCTGCGTCCACGCGATCGTCTAAATGAAACTGGAGCATTCGTGCCGAGGTGTGAGGATCGGTCCAGATCGCTGTGGTCGTGTCGTATTCGAAAGGTTTTGGCCGCGTGTTGAGGGCCTGTAAAGTGGCGAATAGGTCGGCACGGGTGCGGGTAGCGTAACGTCTACGGGTTGACATATTCGATTGCTTCTCGGAATGGCGTTTTTCCGCCTTCGAGGAGTTCTTTGCTGAGAGAAGTGGTCGCTCTTAGCCGCCCAGACTCGCGCCCAACATCGCGAAATCCACGTCGCTGAGAGGCGATTCCTTTGCGAGGTGGAGGTCGAGAAGGTTTTTGTAAGGACATCTGGCGTGTTTCATAGTTTCATCGTAACTCCTTGAGCGATGAGGCGCGCCCATAAGATTGTTTCTGTTTGGGAACCATTGTTGCCAATGTGTTGCCGGGAAATTTTCTTTTGTTAACAAACTATGACCCGAGAATGAGACAACGCCTCGGCGTTCCGCCAAGGAACAACCTCCTCGCGTGGGAACTGTCAGGCCATGTCAAAACCACAGGCGACCGAATACTTCTACGAACTGACTCCAGAGCGGATCACCAAGGCCTTTTCTATGGCGGGCTTGGAGGTGTTGCCCAGTCTGCGCTGGTTGAATTCTTTGGAGAACCGAGTGATCGAGGCTGAGGACACCGACGGTGAGCGCTGGGTCGGAAAATTTTATCGACCGGGACGCTGGTCGAAGGCGGCGCTTCGCGAAGAACACGTCTTTATGGAGGAGTTGCTGGAAGCAGATTTGCCGGTGCGTCCCCCACTGGAATTGGATAACGGAGACACGGTGGCCGAGATCGAGGGAGTGCTGTTTTGTATCTTTCCTCATCAGATCGGCCGAATGCCGGACGAGATCACCTTGCAGCACGCTCAAGACCTAGGCAGTCTTGTCGCTCGGATTCACAGAGTGGGCGAGACAGGAAAATTTCTCCATCGGCCGCGCATCGGACCATCCACTTGGGGACTGGAGAGTCTTCGCCAACTCGAACGGGAGCAGGTTGTTCCGGAGAAGATCTGGATGCGCTATCGTGAACTGGTGGAAGAGTTAGTGGACCGTTTGGAGGGTCTATTCGAAGATTTCACATCATTGCGTCTGCACGGCGATCTTCATCGAGCCAACATTCTCTGGAGCAGCATGGGTCCGGGATTCGTCGATTTTGACGACACGACGACGGGGCCGGCTGTGCAAGACCTTTGGATGCTATTGCCGGGGCGAGATGACGACGATTGGGGTCTAAAAGAAGCTTTTCTGAAAAGCTACGAAACCGTGCGACCCTTCGATATGGAGGAGTTGGAGTTAGTGGAACCTCTTCGCGCCCTTAAGTTTGTTCGACACGCGGCTTGGGTGGCTCGTCGTCGTAAAGATCCAGCTTTCTTCAAAGTGTTTCCTGAAGTAGAGACCGACAGCTTCTGGCGTCGCGAGTTGAAAGATTTGGAAGGCCAGTTGAAGTTTTTATGACCGACACCTCCGTAGCAGCTTTTAGGGATCTGCTGCAAAAGTTTGGCCTCGCGAACTCCGGCCTTCGGGGACATCTCGGTGGTGTGACCCCGGCAGCGCGAGCTTTGGCGGTGGCGGCCATCGCCATACAGCAAAAAAAAGCCATTTTGGTATTGACAGCTTCTCGCTTGGGCGCTGAACTTCTGCTGGACGACCTTGCCACCCTACTCCCCATGCCGGGGGCCCTCTGTTCCCCCGAAGAGAAATACGACGCCCCCTACGCGCGCCTCTTTCCTGAAATCGGGATGTCTCTGTTCGATGAAGGCGAGTCGGATTCTGAACGCTTGGCCGTTTTGAGCGATTTAAAAGATGGACAGCCGATCATCGTCATCGCGCCGCTGCTGGCTTTTTTGCAGCCAACAGCCTCCCCAGATGGCCTGCGACGCAAACTTCTCCAAGTCGGTCAGTCGGAAGACCGGGAGAAGTTTTATGATGCTCTCCAGCGAAGAGGATACCAACGCGTCGACGAGGTTCGCAATCCAGGTCAATTCTGCGTTCACAGCGACGTGATAGACCTCTATTCCCCCAATGGCGGCGCCAAGCGCCTGCGCTTCGAGGGTGACACTCTCTCCGGCATCCACTCCTTGTCAGTGAAAACCCAACGATCCGTGGACGATCTCAAGGCCTGCGACGTAATGGCTATGGCTGAGCCCGAGCGTGACGGTAGCCTCATCGATTCATTTCCTAAAGATTCTTCCGTCATTCTGGTGGAAAAGGCGGAGATCCACGCTAGACTCGACGAGATGTCCGAGGCCGCTGAAGAAAAATGGCGCTTTTCATCGTTTGAAGAGGCCGGCATCCTTCAGGACGAAGATCCAGATGATTGGAAGGCGCTCCAGTCGGTGTTGGGGACGCGCTCCTGTACCACCATCACTCAAGCTTCCCGAAAAAGAAGCTTGGCTCTCGATCCCCTACCGGATTTCGAAGGACTAGATGGACTTGTGAAATGGGCCAAAACACGAGATTCCAAAGCGCCGCTTGTGGTTGTAAGCCTCCATTCCCGTCGAGTGAGTCGACTCTTGAGTCGACGTGGCTTGAAGAACTGCTCCGTTATGCACGGAGTCTTCTCTCAAGGATTCCGCTCCGAGTTCGGAGACGTCATCACCGATTGGGAGCTTTTTGGGTCGACCCGCAGACTGCGTTATGAATTTGAGGCGCCTTCGGTTGATGCGGGCGTAGAGTTTACCGAGGGAGACTTGGTGGTCCACGCCGAGCGCGGCATTGGACGCTTTGTCGGCCTCGTGCCGGTAGATTTGGAAGGAGCACGCCGAGACCTTTTTCGGTTCGAGTACGCGAAGGACCAGACTTTGATGGTGCCGCCGGAGCAGATGGGTCAGTTGACGCTCTATCGCGGCGGGGAGGACCAAGAACCGAATCTGTCGCGACTCGATACCGGCGCCTGGCAGAAGACCTTAGCGAAAGCTAACATCTCCGTGGAGAAAACTGCTCGGGTATTGGACTGGCGGCGTAAGGAGCGCGCGAAGTGTCGAGCCGTACCGATGGGGCCGGACACTCCGGAGCAAGAGGACTTGGAGGCCGCTTTCCCTTTTGACGAAACTCCGTCACAGTTGAAGTCTATCGCGGAGATCAAGGCCGATATGGAGTCCGAGATCGCGATGGACCGCCTGCTCTGCGGCGACGTCGGCTACGGTAAGACCGAGGTCGCTCTGCGAGCGGCGTTCAAAGCGGTGAGCCAGGGATTTCAGGCGGCGGTTCTGGTTCCCACCACGGTGCTTGCGCAACAGCATTTCGAGAGCTTTCGATTGAGGATGGAACCCCTGGGGGTTGAGGTGGCCGGCCTTTGGGGCGGTGTGGACGAGGCCGATAATATCGTCTCATGTTTGGCCGACGGGTCACTGAAAATGGTGGTCGGCACCCATAGTCTGCTGTCGAATGAAATCACATTCGATTGTCTAGGTCTTCTGGTGGTCGACGAAGAGCAGATGTTCGGAGTCGGTCACAAAGAACGTCTGAGCGAACTTTCAGAAGGGGTGCATGTCCTCTCGATGAGCGCGACTCCCATTCCCCGAACTATGCAGATGGCGTTGGCGGGTGTGCGGGACATCTCGTTGTTGGACGCGCCGCCTCGCGCACGACGACCCATTCGGACCTACCTTTTGAAAGAGGATGACAAATTTCTGACAGCAGCCGCGATGCGCGAACTCGAACGGGACGGGCAAGTGTTTGTGTTGCACAACAAGGTGGCGGATCTGCCGGACCTAGCCGAGAGATTAGGGCGTCTGGTGCCGAGGGGCCGTGTGGCGGTGGCCCATGGACAGATGGAAAGTGGCCAGCTGGAAAGGGTTTTAGCGGAGTTCGAGGCCACTATTCACGACGTTTTGGTCTGTAGCACCATCATCGAGTCGGGCATCGACTTTCCCAACGTGAACTCTATCATCATTCGGGACGCTCATATGTTCGGGTTAGCCCAGTTGTATCAGATTAGGGGCAGGGTAGGGCGCTCGGGCCGCCAGGCTTACTGCTACTTGATGATTCCTCCAGACGCGGACTTGAGTGACAAAGCTCGACAGCGCCTTGAAACTATCGACCACATGACGGAGTTGGGTTCGGGATATCAGATCGCCCTGAGGGACCTGGAGATCCGAGGAGCCGGTGACCTCCTTGGTGGAGACCAGAGTGGACAGATCGCCCGCGTGGGATATGGACTATATTCGCGGCTCCTCGAAGAGGCTCTCACGGGGGATAGCGGAGAATCCGAGGCAGAGCTTTGTGCCATCGAGCTACCTTTTAACGCTCACATTCCCGTTGAGTATATCGGCCCCGCGACAACGCGTATCGTACTTTATCGCCGTCTCTGCGACGTTCAGACTCATGAGGAGATCGATCGCTTAGGAGAGGAGTTGAGCGACCGCTTCGGCGAGCCGCCCAATCCGGTATTGACTCTTCTCGAATTGACCCACCTGAGGTTGGCCGCGAACAGGAAGGGCATCACGACCATCCACCTGGAGGAGTCGTTCGGCGAACGGACCATAGTCTGCGACGGACGGAAAGAGTCGCTACTGTTGAAGAACCCTCCCAAAGCTGAAACGGCGCTGATGGAATTCTTGCTGAACGGGATCAGGAACGCTGAAGAGTGAGCGGGTGCGGGCTCCAGATTTTGGGGATTCACCCTTCCGCACCCAGGATTAAGGCACCTCGCTCTCTTGCGACGGCCGGATAGTTTCACTATAGTGAGCGAATGCAAGACAATGTCACTCCTATGATGAGCGAAAGCCCAGGCCGAAGCCTGGCCACCACGGTCGGGGCGCGAGTGGCGCGGGATCTCGGCTGGTCCGGGGTTTTCCAGGAGGGTGCGGGGCCTCTGATATTGACAATCGGGAGTCAGTGGCTGGTTCTAGTCCCCAAGGACGAGATCACCTTGGCCGACGCTACCTTTGAAATGGAATCGTGGTTCGCCCGACTGAATGACAAACAGTTTCCCGGCGTGAACAACCTTTTTGTCATCCTGTGTCCCTCGACGTCCCCGTCTACGGATATCCCCAAAATTCCGTCGCTGAAGAAAACTTCGTTTCTGGGGAAATCTGTTCAGATGGGCTACCTTGATCCTTATCGGGAATCCAAGTCCCTGCCAAAGCTCACCGGCGGATTGGCCAAGTCCATCCGATCGGGCGCTCAGAGCTTTCGTGCCGGCGAGATCGTGGATGAAGCCACCTATCAAGTCGAGGTCGAAAGAACACGCCAAGAGACTAGCGCCATTTTTGGCCGACTTTCTGAGGTGCAACCTTGGGGGACCTGGACGATTTTCGCTGTTTGTCTGGTCATGTTCTTGTGGGCATCGGTTGTAGGAAGCACTGAGAATGTCGCCACCTTGTTACGGTTCGGAGCCAATCACCCGAGCTTGACGCTGGAGGCTCATCAATGGTGGCGGTTGGTGGGTGCTACCTTTATGCACATCGGAATCCTCCATTTCGCGGTCAACATGTACTCTCTTTTCGTCGTGGGGCGTCTACTCGAACAAGTCTACGGGAACAGTCACTATTTGGCTCTCTATGCGGTGGGGGGACTCGCAGGCTCTTTGGCCAGCGCGACCACCGGATCCGTGGTGTCAGCCGGAGCCTCAGGCGCGCTCTTTGGGCTGTTCGGCGCTACCGTGGTGGTGGGCTATCGTCACCGCAAAGAGTGGCCGGCCCACTTCGTCAAGATGCTGTCTTCCGGAATGCTGCCGGCTATCGTGTATAACCTGTTTTACGGATTCTCCCAGGATGGGATCGACAACGCGGCTCACCTAGGCGGACTTGTGGGCGGATGCCTCTTTGGCCTCTTGGTGCCGCCCCGTTTGTCTACCCGCACTCTCGCAAAGCCCGTTCATGCAGCGCTCACAGGAGTGGCGGTCTGCTTTTTCTTGGTGCAAGGTGTTGTGATCTATCAAGCCGCCACCGTTACTAGCCTCATGGAGGCTCCTCGGAAGACTTATCAAGACAGCACCGGAGGACTCAGCGTGGACGTGCCGGGCTTCTTCACTCGAGCCCTTGTCGAGGGGGATGTCGTGTTTCAAGGTCCGGGGATGAATTTCGCTGTGACTAAGCTGGACGATACCAAAATGGTCTCGGTGGACAATTCCGTCTTCACTCAGAGTCTGGCTAAGGCAGACCCCTCTGCGACTTCGCAGGTGCTCGAATCCCACGGTCGGACCTGGCTGCTGAGGGATTACAATTCGGACCAAGCGGCGATCCGACAAGCCTTCGTCTATGTCGGAATCTCCCTCGTTCGGATCGATGCCGCCGCTGGAGCAGACGCTCCTCAGTCGGCGGAGGAGATGCGAAATTTGATGATGTCGACTTTAAAGACGATCGGCGGTGACCCAAGGTCCACGGCTAAGGTGTTGCTTTCTCAAAGTCTGTACCAAAGGACACTGGAAGAGCTTCACAACCAAGGAGACGACTATGAAGTGAAATTCATGCGGGTTCAGGCCCAAACTGGGCTTTCTCAATACGATTCAGCGTTGGCTGAGTTGGACAGGCTATCCGTCGAAAAGTCGGAGGACCCAAGGATTCCGTCTCTTCGCTTCACCGTGCACGAGCGTCAGAAGGCCTATGCGCTTTGCCTCGAGGATCTCCAGGCGGAGGTCGCCTTGCTGCCTAAGAAGCAGGCCTCGGACGACCAAGAGCTTTTTAAGGCCCGAATTTTACAGAAAATGGGCCGTGCCGCCGAGGCAGACTCACTCTTCAAGTCGATCCTGGCAAAAGGCGACCTCACGATGAAATCTCGGGTGTTCAACACCCAAGCTTGGTATCTTGTTCTGAAAGGCCAGCCTGAGAAAGCTCTGGACTTAGCCAATCGTTCGATCGCCATCGAGGAGACGGCCGCTAATCTCGACACTCGTGGGGTTATCTATTTGGAGACCGGGAACCTGGAGCAGGCGGAGGTGGACTTCGACAAGGTTTTGGCACTCGACTTCAACCAGTTAGGCACAAACTATCAAGTTGGACGACTAGGTGAGAAGAAGGGCAACCAGGAAATCGCGCAGTTTTTCTACGCTCGCTATCTCGCCTTGGCTGGTCCTCTTGGTGAGCATTCGGAGAAGGCTCGGGTTCGGCTCAACGAAATGGGAGTGCCCACGGCGTCGACCCCTTGACCCTCCCGAGCCCTTCCTGGGCGGAAACAATCTCTGCTCTATCACGACCCAAGCCCTTCCTTTGGTCGACTGGATTGAACCCAGGATAGGATGTCGGTTTCCGATGGAATTCCGAAGGAAAAGTTCAGTCTTCCCAGTGAAACAGGGCGTCAAAAAAGCGATACGGCGGGTCTGCCAAAATGGTAGGGACCTCAGTCGCCGAGGGGAGTTCAGCCTCAAGTTGCTCGCGTCGCAGACGAACGAGTCCACACGCGCTCAATGTGTGCTCGACTCCCTGAACGAAATCTGCCGGGAGATCCGTCAATCGGTCGACGAAGGCGAGTTCCGGAAGAAAACTTCCGGCGGTCGTCTTAGACCAGCTCTTCTCTCCCCGGCCCAAGACATAAAACTCGGAAAGGCGACTGAGTAGAACAGCCAAACCGACGAAACTTTGCCCCTTGGGTTCGTGCGGGCGGCGAAAATCTTCATCGTCTCGATAAAACCAAGCTTCCACAAAGGAGGCGTAGCCAGAGCCATAGTGACTCCACTCGTTGCGAGAACGACATCGTTGTTCGCGTTCGATCTTAGCGACCACACCGCGGTAGAAGCTGTCGACCTTACGTTCTCCGTCAGACCAGGGAGACCGATTCGATACTGTCTCCCCTCTGACGAGACGGGGCCAAAGAGACGTCAAGTCTTCCATCTAGCGCACCAAGCTCTCAGTGACTTCATAGTAGGGCCTTCGAGAATACCTATCAGTTTCCCCGGCCTCGTCTATGGAGCCTAGCATCTGCTGACCGAGCGCCAACAAGTTTCGCTCTGGGAAATAATCCACCGCTCTTTACGACCCAAGGACTATCGAGATTCAAAAGGGGTTTTAATATGCGAAAACGTGCGATAACTTTATTGGCGGCCGGTCTACTCTGGGGAAATTTCGGATGCAGCCGGACGCTCCCAAATGAGGCTCCTGGAAAGCCTGAAGCGACGGGTTCAAAGAGCTATTTTGACGGCAGTTCTGTTGAGGGCGGAATGGGAAAGACGGCGTCCGAGCAGCAACGCTTCACGCCGGGCAGCGCGGCGGATAGTGGGGTCGTGGTGACGTCATCTCAGCTCACCAGGAGGACTGTCCAAAGTCACGGTTTAGGGATGAGCGGTGCGACAGGGTCACAATACCGTAACGAGATGGCAAGCACCAACTACAAGGTCAGTCAAAACACGACCCGAGTATCCGGCGCTACCGTCCCAGGGCGTGTCTACCAAAAGGGGATCGACGCCGACGGTCAGGCTTACGACAGGAGTGTAGAAAAGATCGCGGTTCTCGCGGACTACACCTCGGCCCTAGCAGAACCGCTTTCCACTTTCTCGGCCGACGTGGACACCGCAGCGTACACCAATTTGCGACGCTCTCTTTTCGATGGACAGAAGCCGTATCCCGACCAGATTCGAATCGAGGAGATGGTGAACTATTTTTCCTACAGTTTGCCGGAACCGAAGAAGGGACAGCCGTTCTCTCTGACTAGCGAACTCTCGGAGTGTCCCTGGAAACCCGAGGCCAAGCTTCTCCGCCTAGCCATCAAAACCAAGGCCATTCCCCGCGGGAAGCGACCGGCTTGTAATCTGGTTTTTCTCCTGGATGTGTCTGGGTCGATGGGTGCCGCCGATAAGCTTCCGCTCCTCAAGAGCAGCCTAAAAACCTTGGTGGACTCGCTCGACGACAACGATCGTATCGCCATCGTGACCTACGCCGGTTCCTCGGGGTTAGTCCTCCCGTCCACCACCGCCGACAAGAAGACGGTCATCCTCGATGCCATCGATCGACTGGCCGCCGGCGGCAGCACGAATGGAGCCTCAGGAATCGAACTGGCCTACAAGGTGGCTCAAGACAACGTGAGTGGAGATTCCGTCAACCGGGTGATCCTGGCCACGGACGGAGATTTCAACGTGGGCGTTTCGTCGCAGGACGGGCTCAAGAAGATGATAGAGGAGAAGCGAGAGTCCGGTCTCTTCTTGAGTGTCTTGGGCTTCGGTGGCAGTGTCGGCGGAGACAAGACCATGGAGACATTGGCCGACCAAGGGAACGGGAACTACGCCAATATCGACAGCCTGCGTGAAGCTCGCAAGGTCTTAGTGGAAGAGTCTGGAGCGAATCTGGTCACAGTGGCCAAAGATGTGAAGTTTCAGATCGCTTTCAATCCACGCCAAGTGGAGAAATATCGTCTTATCGGCTACGAAAATCGTCGATTAACAACCCAGGACTTCAACGACGATCGCAAAGACGCCGGAGATCTAGGAGCGGGGCACGCGGTGACGGTGTTGTATGAACTTATCCCACCCCAAGCGAAAGTCGATGTGGTCAAGATGGTGCTCGATGAAGCAGCCGGCAATCAACCCTCCGCCAATCAATTGGCCCTGGTGAAGTTGCGCTACAAAGCGCCCGGCGACGACGCCAGCGATCTGATCGAAGTTCCCGTGATGCCAGACGAGGAACCGCTCTCGGAATGCTCTCCCGACCATCGTTGGGTTGTGGCTGTGACGGAGTTCGGGTTGTCCCTGAAAGGCGATTCCGAGGTCAAGGGTGTCACCTACGATCAGATCTCGACGCTGGCCGAAAGCGGCATGGAAAAAGCCGGCGACCCCTACCGTTTGGAGTTCTTGGACTTGGTGGCAAAGGCAAAGGCGCTATCGGGCTAAGGATTACTTGGGAACTTTCTTCCAGTGAGCCGCGTCTTGCAAAACGGCAGGGGAAGGACCCTACGGCCATAGTAGGAAGCTATGGCAGGGTTGTCCGGCCCAGGTTTCGCCGACGCCGCGGAGGAGGAAAGTTTTTATGAATAGGTTTGGAAAGGCTCTCACGAGCCTGTTTTTTTTGAGTCTGATGTTAGTGGGGGGGTGTGGCAGTAGCAGCAGTTTACTGCTCGCGCCTCCGGGTGGAGGCACGCCTTCGTTCCCCGATATCCGGCGCATCGAGGTAACTCCTACCGCTGACGTCATGCCGCTGGGAACTCGTCGCCAGTTCCTGGCAACAGCGATCCTAACGACAGGGGCGACCGTCGATGTCACGTCGCTTGCGACCTGGACTTCCACCGATGAGGCGGTCGTAGGGGTGAGCGATACTTCCCCAAGCAAGGGCAGCGGATCGGCTCTGGCTGTGGGGAGCGCAGAGATCGAAGCGACGGTCGGACAGGTCGTTGGTCGAGAGACTGTAACCGTCAGTGCGGCGGTTCTTGAAGCCGTGGAGGTGAGCCCCGTCGTTCCTGTGTTGCCTGTTGGGGTGAATCAACAGTTCACGGCGGAGGGGCGTTTCACGGACGGGACGGTGGAAGACTTGACGGACCAAGTGGTCTGGAATTCCAGCGCCGTGGACGTCGCGACGGTGGATAGCGCCGGATTGGCTGTCGGTGGTTCGGCGGGTCAAACGACCATCACTGCTACCGCCACCAATGGAACAGGATTGTCCGGTCGTGGGGAAATGACGGTCACGGCGGCGGCCTTAACCAGGATCCAGGTTTTACCTTCGGTCCCTCAAGTTGCCGACGGTCGAGAACTCCAGTTTGTCGCCTTGGGTCTTTACTCCGATGGTCAAGAAGAGGATGTGACGAGTCTCGCCAATTGGACGTCCGGCGACACTGGAGTGGCGACAGTCAGCAACACTGCCGGTACGGTGGGTCGCGCGCAGACGTTGTCGCAGGGACAGGTGACCATCAGCGCGGTACTGCAAGGTATTGAGGGTCAAACCCCACTCACCGTGAGTCCCGCGGAACTCGAATTCATCGAAATCTTTCCGCTCCGACCTGTAGTCTCCGCGGGAAAGACTCGTCAGTTGACCGCGGTGGGAGTGTTCTCGAATCACACGACTTTGGATCTCACCGACACTGTCACTTGGTCGTCCTCGGATCCTGCCATCGCTAAAGTGGGCAATGGTATGGGCAGCGTGGGGCTGGTCACCGGATTGGTAGCCGGCTCCGCCGACATCACCGCCACCGACCCCAGCACCGGACTCGAAGTGAGCGTACCTATCGAAGTGACGAGCGCTGTGCTTCAATCCATCGTCGTAACGCCAGAGAACGCAACCACCCCCAAAGGGTTGGACCAACAGTTTGTAGCCACAGGCGTCTACAGCGACTCAAGCACCCAAGACCTCAGTAGCTCCGTGACCTGGGATTCATCGGCCTCAGGAACCGCGGCCATCAGCAATGCTCCGGGACGTCGAGGACTGGCTTCAACCATCGCTCCAGGAGCCACCACCATCAGCGCCACCGACCCTTCATCTGGAGTCAGTGGACAGTCAGGATTCACCGTTTCCGATGCTGCCTTAGTGTCCATAGCGTTGGCTCCTCTAGAGGCTTCGGTGCCAAAGGGAGCGCGGCTTCAGTATGCCGCTACGGGAACCTACACGGATGCCACCACTCGAGATCTGACTCAGGAAGCGAATTGGTCGTCTTCGAACGAGCGTGTTGCCGTGATCGAGAACCGAATGGGTCTCGGGTCGGGTGAAGCGACCGGCTTGACGGTGGGACAAGCGTCTATCAGCGCGGTCGATTCCGCTACAGGGATTCAAGGATCGACCACCTTAACGGTGACATCCGCCGTGCTGGTGAGCATTCAAGTCTCACCACCTGACGCACGGGTGGATGCACTTTCCATCCAACGTTATAGAGCCGAGGGGGTCTATTCCGATGGCAGCACCGTCAACCTCACACGCCAAGTGACCTGGCGCTCTTCGAGACCTTTGGTTTTCTACGTGAGCAACTTCCTTTCAGGCTTTGGACTCGCACTGATACCGGGTCAAGCGACCATCACCGCGACACTTCCTTTGTCAGACCTTGTGGGCAGCACAACGGTAAGAGTCAGGTTGTAGAGCAAGACTTTCGAGAAACGCTCGAAAAAAAGGCGGGCCGCTCGAG
>JBBKWP010000286.1:0-12018 GCA_037968995.1 Candidatus Xenobia bacterium | reverse complement strand
GTGCGGCGGGATTCCAGATCGGAAGAAACCTTCCAGACCAACGCGGTGGCCATCAGCCCACAGAGCAAAACAATCCAAGCGATTTTGGGTCCGTAAAGCCAGGTCGCGACCGGCCTTGGTCTCAGTCGCTCCGTCACTGCGGAATCACTCGCCCGGAGTAAGACAGACCTTGAACCAGAACTCTTCGATATCCAGCAAAGTTTGCGCAAAAGTTTGAAAATCAGGAGGCTTCGACACGAAGCAGTTCGCGTGGAGCGCGTAAGCCTTTCTAACATCTTCTGGAGCGCTGGAGGTCGTCAGGACCACCACTGGAATTCGACGCAAAGGGGGATGGTCTTGCAACTTTTCCAAAAGTCCGAATCCGCCCATACGAGGCATGTTAAGGTCTAGCAGAATGAGATCAGGTCGCCAGGCGTCCTCGAATCCCTCGGCCTGGGTGAGGAAACGGTAGGCGTCGACACCGTCTTTCACGACTCGCAACTGACCGATCCAACGCGCTTTCCTCGCGGCGAGCTCAACCAGTTTCGCGTCGGTGATGCTATCCTCGACTAAAAGAACTTTCGCTTTCGCTTTCTCTTTCACCGGGTTTCCCTTCGGTTCAACAGCTACAAGTCCCTAGGCGTAGAAAGCGTTACGACACCCAGCCAGAACGTTTTCAGGGCTTTGAGCAACTCGACAAAGGAGTTCGTGTCTGACGGTTTCGGAACAACGCAGTTGCAGTTGAGTTCGTAGAAGTTCTTGAGACTCATCTCACTTCCAACTTCTAGCAGAGCCACGGTCGGAATATAAAGAAGTTCCGGATTCGATTTCACCGCGCGTAGGAAGCCCTCCATATCGACTCCCTCAGAGCACCCATCGAGCAGTATCAACTGCGGCCCCGTGACCTGACTTCCGGCCGCACCTTCAAGAAATTCTAGCGCTTCGCGTTCGTCCCGCAGCACCTGTACCTCAGCTTCATTCTCTAGGTCTCGCGCGACTTCGTTGAGAATACGCATGCTGTTGGAATCAGATCCAACGACCAAAACCCGAAGCTTCTCAGAAACTGCCATATCAACAAGGAACTTTGCGGTTTTTGCGAGTCCCCCTGCGTCCTCGACCGGACCTTAAAGGCCAGCTTAGTAACGGGCGTTCCCGTCTTCGTTATGGACCTGGTTAGTCCGTGGATTGGTCACCTATACATTGGCAGTCTGATTTCTTGAATCATCCCTCTCGCAGGGCTCCCGTCAAAGTCATATCGTTGAACTGAGCAGCCCATTGTGAATGTCTCTCCTCAGGGGAGACGTGTCGTTACCGGATGGGCGCTAAAACTCATGCTACCGAAGGGACTAGTATCACCAGAATGAGGACAAAGAGTCCCGAGGAAAGAATACCTTTTTAACAATGCAGCGCTTTAATGACAGAACCGTCATCATTACGGGAGCTTCTGAAGGTGTAGGGCTCGCCTGCGCGGAGCTTTTTCATGCCGAAGGGGCCAACGTGGTTCTGGTCGCTCGAAGGCTTGGTCCTTTGCAAGAAGCCGCATCGGGATTTTCGAGCGACCGGGTGCTGGTTCACCAAGGTGATGTGTCGGAGCACTTACAGTTAGAAGGTCTGGTGCGGTCCACTATCGAGCGATTCGGGTCTCTGAACGGTATCGTCAACAACGCCGGGGCGCACTTTCGAGGTTCCGTGGAGATTCGAACCGCCGACGAACTGTCTCGAATGGTGGATGTCAACCTGAGGGCGCCCATCGCGCTTACCGCGCTCTGTTTGCCGTATCTGCTCAAAAGCGGAGGCTTCGTCGTCAATATAGCGTCTCTGGCCGGGCACGCTCCGCTCGATGGCGCGGCTACTTACTCGGCCACCAAGGCCGGTTTGCGTGCTTTTACTTTCGCCTTGGCCGAGGAACTAAGAGAGACTGGTGTTACTGTGTCGGCGGTCAGTCCGGGCCCTATCGCCACAGACTTCATTCTTTCCAACCTCGACGAAGTGGACGACATCGTGTTTTCCCAGGAGATGACCACCGCCTCCGCCGTCGCATCCATGGTGTGTGACTGCGCGCACGACGGCACACGAGAACGAAGCTTTCCGCCGTCAGGAGCCAAACTCGCGCTCGTAAGCTATCTCTTTCCGGTGTTGCGCCGCTGGCTCAGTCCAGTCTTGCGACGAAAAGGGCGTCGAGTAAAGGACGCCTTGCGGCGAGGCGAACACCGACCATCGACCTCCAAAGACTAGGCGTCGTGCGAAAGCCACGAAGAGTGGGACTTTGACAACAGCGAAACGAAGGCCCAATGTAAGGTCTCCTTTCTGAGACCCCTCGTAGCCATTCAGGAGAGGAGTCAAGAAATGCGCCGTAAGGCTATTCTAGTTTTCAGCTTGGCCTCCTATGCTCTATTTTTTGCCAGTGCTCTCTATCTGATCGGTTTTCTGGCAAACTTCGGGGTGCCCAAAAGCGTAGACTCGGCCGCCGGCAGGCCCTGGCCAGAGGCTTTAGCAGTCGATTCGCTCCTGATCCTCCTGTTTGGTCTACAGCACAGTCTGATGGCGCGTCCCCGCTTCAAACGAGTCTGGATTACAGCGGTCGGGCAAGCCGCCGAGAGAAGCTGCTACGTTTTGGCAAGTTCCCTCTTCCTTGCTCTCATATTCTGGGGGTGGCAGGCGGCGCCCCAAATCGTATGGTCCGCCGTCACTCCCTTAGCCCGAGGCATCATCTGGACTGTCTTTGGAGCCGGAGGGCTATTTTTGGTGGCCTCGACTTTCATGATCGACCATTGCGAAATGTTCGGCCTCAAACAAGCTTATTTTCATTTCAAGAACCAGGAATTGCCCCAAACCGACTTCCAAATTCGTGGCTTATATCGCTACGTTCGACATCCCATTATGACCGGATTTCTCCTGGTCAGTTGGGTCACGCCCGATATGACTGTGGGACACCTGCTGTTCGCCGCGGCTATGACGATCTACATCCGCGTCGGTGTGTACTATGAAGAGCGAAACCTCACCGAAAGTCTTGGCGATCAGTACAGAGAGTACAGCCGAGAAGTACCAGCTTTTTGGCCTAGATACCTGGGTGGCAGGTGATGGCGACGGAAAGCTGGACTCACGGAAAGTTCGCCGCGCACCATAAAATGGCCGGATAGCTGGTCAAGTAAGCGAAGCTGAAGGTTCTGAGTCCGAGGCCCCAAGAGCCTAAGAGATGGAACAGGATACTCCACGCCACATAAAGTCGGGCGAAAGGCAGACCCAAAAAGAAGATGCCCGGAGCCGAGAGTTGTAGACCGACCACCGAGATTTCCATAAATTTAAGGAGGCTGGGGTGTCGGCCGAGGGCGTTAGCGTGGTCGCGCGACACCAAGAGTTCGCAGTCTAGAAGTTCGCTCAGAAATCGCCCCCCTCCCCAACCGCCGCGAACTTTGTAAAATCCCGCCACGACGTAAGAAAGGCACGCCTGCGCGGCGATGAAGAGAAGAGTGACCCGCAGCACAAGGGGTTCGCTTTTGAGCGGTGAGTGACAGGGGAATCCCGCCAGCAACACACTCATTGTGGACGTCATGAGAAAGATGTCGCCCGCATCCATAATCCAAGGACGGTTTCTCAACTGCCAAAGGAAGGTGCAGACGCTCACCAACAGGAGCGGCGTCCAAGAGGTGGGGACAAGGAGTAGCCACAAGGCCGAAACAAGGCGAACGACCAATAAAATCCGCACTCCTTGATACTCAAAAAGAGGAGTCAGAAGCAGTCCCATCTTGGGCGAAAATTTTCTCTTCAGTATCTGCCACCCACATCGGTCGTCGGGGCAAAACAGCCTGCGGGCGGCGAGGAGTTCCAAGCTTGAGACGGCGTGACCTATCGCAATGAAAATCAGCGTCCACCAGAGAGCCGTCTCCGTCATACGAAAATCCCGAACTTATAGGTCGCATAAAACAAAACAGCCCCAACCTCGTCAACGAAAAACTCGCAGTAGCCCGAATAGGGCGTCTCTGTCGCCAGAATTTGATAAATCCCGTGACTGCTGTAACTGTACGGGTGAATCGCTTCTCCGGCGTGATAGCAGTCTGAAATCGCTCGCATATGACTCCATAAAAGCTTGGATCGATGGCCCTCAGGGTTCCAGAAAATGTGTCGAGAACGGGCGGTCCGCTGCTCGTAAAATTGCATCCAAGGCCCCTTGGGCGACGTCCGATAGAAGAGAGTGAGATTGCGAACTGGCTTATCGAAAACCCGATAATACGGGACCAGCCCGCCTCCATCCCAGCGGAGCAGACGGGCGAGGGTTTGCTCATTCACGAACTGACAAACCAGTGTATACAGGAAGGCGAGTAGAAATACCGAGACGATAAAACAGGAGGCCATTTCCGACGTTTCGGACGACTGCTCAGTTGTTCCCGTGTGGACCGACGCCAGGGGGAACTAGCCTTGAAAAAGAACTTTGCCGTTGTTCCCCACAACTTTAAGATTCTCGACTCCGTTAACCCTAATCACGCTGCCTCCTGACCCCTGCGCATAGACCGTCTTCCCTTTGGCGTTGACGATCTTGAAGCTGTCGTTGGCACCGGCCCGGATCGTGGCGTTGTCCGTCCCTACCCCTCCGTTGAGTCTGGCGCGATCGTTTCCGGCGCTCACATTGTAGTTGATACTGTCATTTCCGAAGCCGCCGTTCTGGAAAATCCGATCATCGCCACGACCACCACCGGCTATCAGGGTGTCCTGGCCGAAGCCGCCGTTTTGACGAATCACGTCGTTCCCTTGCCCGCCTCGGGCGACTTGAACATCGCTGCCGAATCCCCCGTTCTGCACGATTCTGTCTTTACCGAAACCCCCACGGGCGGACTGGACGTCGTTGCCGAATCCTCCGTTCTGGCGGATGACGTCATTGCCGAAGCCTCCACGGGCGGACTGGACGTCGCTGCCGAAGCCACCGTTCTGGCGGATGACGTCATTGCCGAAGCCTCCACGGGCGGACTGAACATCGCTGCCGAACCCCCCGTTCTGCACGATTCTGTCTTTGCCGAAACCCCCACGGGCGGACTGAACGTCGCTGCCGAAGCCGCCGTTCTGGCGGATGACGTCATTGCCGAAGCCTCCACGCCCTAAAAAGTTTCTGAGCGAGGAGTGACAGGAGCGGTGGTGTCCCCTTGCTCCGCTTTGGCATTGAGGGTGATAACCTGCTCCGAACCTGGGATTTGTGCTCGGAGAAAACCCTCCACTAGCGGCTCCGAACATCATTTGGAAACCGGAGTTGGAAAACGCACCCATCATGAATCCTGCAGAAAACGTGGGAGGCTGGTTGATTCCGGGGCTCGAGTAGCCTCCTCCAAAACTCAGTCCGGAGGGTTGATGAAAATTATGGTTTAGCATGGGTCAGTCCTTTTCAGCGCATCGGGCTGGGGCGCGGTTCCGCGACCCAACGTAGGATGCACTCAGTATTTGACCTTAGGTTAAACCTCCGGGGTTGGAAGCCCAATTGAAAAAGCGAGGATGTTTTGTGAACGTTATGTAACAATTGAAAGGACCGTAGCCCTTATCCAAAGGCGCTCGAATCAGACTGAGGTAAGGATTGGTTAAAGTGACCGGTGGCGCGCTGTCACCTTACTAGCCCGCTCTTCAAATTCTGTGATGGCCGCGCGCCCCTGGCTGCCCAAATCAAGGCTGTACTCATTGACGTAGAGCTCGATGTGAGAACGGATGGTGGTATCGTCGAGTTCGATAGCATTGAGCCGCAGATAGCTCCAAAGCGACTCCGAACCCTGCTTTTCGTTGGATGAGTCGATCATATCTTGGGCCAAATTTATGCTGGTCCTTATGTTCCTCTCCACCTCCGCGACAAGCTCAGGCTCAAGATCCCTTCGAGCCACCATGACTCCTAAGGGCAAGGGCAGTCCTGTTTCACGTTCCCACCAGTCACCGAGATCGAAAGCGCATAGCAGACCGACATCTTGATAAGCGAATCGAGACTCGTGAATGATCACGCCGGCGTCTACCTCACCGGTCTGTACGGCACCAAGGATTTGGTCGTAACGCAGTTCGACCCATTCCGCCACCCAGGGTGCGAGGGCCATCTGCGCTAACCGATAGGCCGTCGTGTTGCGGCCGGGAATGGCCAATCTTAGTGGCGTGGGATTCTGCGACGACCAAGGTTCCTTCGACACCACGAGAGGACCGCATCCCCGCCCCAAGGCGGCGCCGACCGAGAGCAGCCGATAGCTCTTCTGCACTTGTGGCTCAAGATACGTCGCGATGCTTAGCTTGGTGAGGCCTAAAGCGGCGTCACCGAGAGCCAGCCGATTGAGCTGTTGAATGTCGTGCAGATGAGGGACAATGTGCAGAGTCGTCGATAAGTGTTGCTGAACCCAGGCCCAAAAGATGAAAGTGTCGTTGGGACACGGAGAGAATCCAAAGTTGATGTTCACACTAGGGGCCTTGCAGAAAGCGAACCAAGCGACTCCAGGCCTTTGGGCCCCCGACCAAAGTATGACTGCCATCGGCAATCAGGTGGAGTTCGATCCCCCCGCCCACTTCTGCCACCGCATCAGCCATGTCGAGAGATTCTTGGTAAGGGATCGTTCTGTCCTGAGTCCCGTGAAAGAGGAGCGACTCGGCGCTCGTTTCTGTCACCTGCAACTTCGGACTGGCCATCTTGAGCAGATCCATATACTCGGCCAAAGGAGCACCCACCAACCCTTCAAGGGTCTTCTGACGAAGTTCGAGGGCCTTGGGCTGAGTCAGGTCGACGGGAGCGGCGAAAGATACCACACGGTCCACATCGCTACGGCAACCCATAAGGAGCGCCAAGTGTGCACCGGCCGACAAACCAATGGCCGAGGTCGAACCGAATCGAACTCCCAGTTCTGCTTGCCGGCCACCTAACCATTGCAAGGCTGCCAGGCAATCGTCAAGTTGAGCCGGGAATCTATTGCCTGGTAAGAGACGATAGTTTAAGGAGGCGACCGCCATTCCGGACTCTGTGAGGTTTCGTACCGGACATGCATCCTTGCTGCCGGAGTCCCAGGAACCTCCGTGGATCCAGAGCACGAGGGGAACTGGTTCAGAAACCTCTTTCGGTAGGTAAAGGTCGAGTTTCTGTCTCTCACCGTCCCCGTAGCGGAGATTTGAAAAGGCGGCCGACTCGGCATTTTCTAGCCAAAAAGCGTCGAATTCCCCTAGCGAAAGCTGCCCGTTCTTGGATTCGTCCAAACGATCAAAGAGCGAACCTTCGAAGCCGGACTCCTCAAGGGTCAGTCTGCCGTTGCCATCCATGTCGCGTTGCATGAAATTCTTGGGCCCCTCGGCCATCAGGGGAGTCAGGGAAAACACCAAATAAAACAGTGCGACTAAGGCATTTTGATTCTTCACGCGGCATCGTTCGCGCCGACAACACAAGTTTCTTCTTAACGCCGTGGAATTCAGTACTGTACGAAGAAATACCAGCTTCCGGTGACAGGTTGGCCGTTGGGAGCATTCCCGGAGACGGCCGCTGAATGCCGGCCTCGGCTAAGGCTCGAGCGGGGAACCCAGGATATGCCTTCGTTGCCGATCATGGCCTCGCGGGTAACGTCCCGTCCGTCGACGGTCATCCTCAGATTCTGGACGGTCCCGTTGAAGGCCACCGAAATGGGTGGATTGGGAACCGTAACCACGCTACCGATGGGTGGACCGTAACGCGAGGCGTCGATCACTCCGTTGTTGTACCGGTAATCGCCGTTATAGCGGCCATTGTTCTGCCGGCCGTTGTTACCGTGATCATCATCGTCGTGCTTGTCGTGCTTGTCGTGCTTGTCCTTTTGCTTCTTGGCCTTCTTGTATTTGTATTTCTTACCGTTGTCGTCCCAACCAACCTGATTGCCATTACCGATCGCGAAACTCCAGTCAGCCCGTTGACCGGCGTTGGTATTGACCTGCACTTGATGGACCCCATAGTCCAAGGGATAAGGAGGCACGAGGGTCACTCGATTACCGTTGGTGCGGGCGTATCGAGTGAACTCCTTACCGTCGACCCAAATTCGGGCGCTATTCACTTGCCTATTGAATTCGGCACTGATAGTCGGCTGAGTCAACTTCGTTTGCGACCGGTCGGGCGGGCTGAGGGACTGGCCCCACGCTGAAGCGGTGAAGAAAAGACTTATGAGGACTAGGAGCTTGTTCATAACTGGAGTATGAGCCTTGCGTCAAGAGCACGCTAAGCCACCATTAGTATACGCAGGGGGCATACTTCAGCCAATCTTTACTCTTTAGTGAGGCCTACTATTTGAACTCTGGCGCTGAGAGTTCCAAATCAGGGCGGCACCGGCCGCAAATCCCACGAGGCCCAGAACAGTCGCCGCGGTTCGCGAGAGCATGGCTCGGTCATTGACGTAGGGCAGAGCATCGAAAGCTTGACGCAGGGTGACGGTTCCGTCTTGAACCAGGCCAAATCCCTTACGATAAAGCTGCCCCTGGATCTGGCTGCCTAGACTGGCTCCCCACATCGCGGCGGGGAAAGCGACGGCCGCGCCTCCCACGACGGGCAACGCAACCTTGCTCACCGTCGACGGATCCTTTGCGACGTTGGCCAATGGTCTTCTCTGGGCCATTTGGGGGAGAATCGACTTTTTAATGAGCATGATTTCGATGACTTCCTTAACTTGGGATAAGTACACGGGCGACTGCCTCAAGCTACATCGCTCCCCTAAAAACAACAAAAAAAGCTAGTCACGTTCCGGTCACGGAGCAATGAGAGCCCTCCTTAAATCACTCTCTCAACTCTTTTGAGAGATCGAACACTGCCTCAAATCGAGGTTTTCCGTCACGTTCAAGATAGTAGGTTAGGACTTCTCCGTTAGGAGACAGCCGCAGGCTCCAAACATTTCCCTTGGCCTCAGGCAAGAGGATCGCGGTCTCCTCATCCGCTGGGAAAATTAGCTGGGTAGCCAACCACTGATGAGAATCGACCCCTCCATAGTTGGTCAGATCATCTGGTGTGCCGTCCTTATGTCGGTGGTCGTGCTTCAACTCAACGCTATCGCCAATCTTAGTAAGCATCCAAGTTCGTGAAGTGTCGTCTCCGACCATAAAAGGAACCTGAATATGATTGTCGGAGACCCGAAGAACCTTGATCCGCATGGGCTTGTTCATTTCATGGCTGGGATCGTCGGGATAGCTCATTTGGCCGGAATAGGCCTTGCCGTTGTGACTCCCAAGCTGATCAAAAAGTGATAGCTCTTGAGCCGATGAACCAACAGCCAGGAGAACGAGTAGTCCTAAAACTACAAACCAATGTCTGTTTCTTAGAATTTTCATCCCAAAGGGTTTACTAAAGACCAAGCAAGCCCTACTAGGCTTGGATTGGTAGCCCTTGGTATGTACCTCTTGCGCCCGTTGGAGGGTATCCCATCCCTCGTCTAGCGGTCAGTTTACGAAGAGACGGTTTCAAGGGAGAGACATTATGAAAGTATTCGGATTCGGCACAAAAGGCCCTGAGAAAGATTTAGGACCCGTGAGTTTTGAGAGGCTCGACCTTCGGCCGGGCGAGGTGCGCTTAAAGGTGACTCATTGTGGAGTCTGTCACTCCGATGTTCACCAGGCAAGAAACGACTGGGGCAACACCCTTTATCCTTGTGTGCCCGGTCATGAAGTCGTCGGCCTCGTCACTTCGGTGGGAGAGGGAGTTCGCAACTTCAAAGAGGGTGATCAGGTGGGGGTGGGCTGTATGATCAATAGCTGCCAACAGTGCGAATCCTGCGAAAATGACCTCGAGCAGTTCTGCGAAGGACCCAAAAGCTGCACGCTCACTTACAACGGTCCTAAGAATCCAGACGGAACGAATTCCTACGGCGGATATAGCACGGAAATGGTGGTGAGAGCAGAGTTTCTCCTGAGGGTGCCCCAGACTATGGATCCGTCGGATGCCGGTCCTATTATGTGCGCGGGAATCACTGTCTACAGCCCTATGATTCATTGGAAACTGAAGAAGGGACAGACCTTGGGAGTGGCCGGAATCGGCGGCCTCGGGCACATGGCAGTTCGCATAGGCAAAGTTCTAGGGGCCAAAATTGTCGCTTTCACGAGGCAGGAAGCCAAACGAGACGAGATCTTAGCAATGGGAGCTGACGAAGTGGTTGTTTCCACAGATGAGGCGCAGATGAAAGAGGCCGCCCAAAGCCTAGATATGTTGATCAACACCATCCCAGTGGCTCACGACATCGCTCCTTACATCGTCTTGATGCGGCCGAATTCCAATTTGGTGATCGTAGGCAACATGATCAGTTTTCCGGAGTTTTCTCCGGGGCCGTTGGTTTTCAACCGTATTTCCATCTCCGGCTCTCTGATCGGCGGCATCAAAGAGACTCAGGATGTATTAGATCTTTGCGCCAAGCACGACATCAAACCCCACGTCAAAGTGATCAACATTGATGACATCAACGAGGTCTTCAAAGCCTTAGAAGACGGAAACGACGGGGACTTCCGGCACGTCATTGATATGGATTCGCTTCGAAATCACCAGGGCTTCAAAAACCAATCCGCGGAGACCATCGAACAGCCGGAGCGAGGCGAAGTCGTGGGTGCCAAAGCGGTGCTTTGAGAACATCGTGGCCGTCGGGTCTACTCTGTAACAATCTGTTAACCGAACCTGGGGTAGATGATATCTAGAAACGCGAGAGACTAGCGTCAGAGGACGCGGGATATTCGCACCCTAAACGGCGGTTTCAAAAAGGACCAGGATGCGCAGCCTAGGGTCCTTTTTGTTCGTTATGGAGCATTTCAACGATCCGTTTCAGACAGAGACGTTAGATCGCTTCTTTGTTTCGGCTGCGCCAACCCGCCAGCCAAAAGAAGCGCCCCCAGAACAGCCGGTAAGATCCACAAGCGGCTCGGTTTAAGGGGCCCGTCTCTCAGGCGCTCAACATCACCACCGATCAGGTTCACCCAGACAGGAACGGAATCGCCCACCTTGTATCCGGAGACCTTTGTGCGTAAGCTGGAAGCACCGGATACGTCCAACACGCCGGTTCCGTCCGGTGCCAAAGAGACCAAACGGGCTTCCCGAGCCACCAGGTCCGCCGGCATCGCAACGGCAACCAGCCCCCAGACAAAGGCAAAACATAACAGACCAAAACCCAGGCCGATTAAAGATTCTCTCACCTCTCTGCATTCCATCGACGGAACGAAGTTCCTGGTCCGACAGGCCAGCGCTAGGCCCGGTTCCCTTGTTAGCAGCGACCCAGGCCCCAAGGACCGAACCCTATCCTGGGGAGAGGATGGGTCACCTGCCCCTAGAGTGCCAAAGAGCTTTTCCGTAGACTAAGACGGACCGTGGTTAGCGCGCCGAAACCAACTGACCGCTGTCGGAGGAGTCGACGACGATGAAATGCTGGAACTGTCTTACGCCACTGGGCAAGTCGGACTATCTCTGTCCGAGTTGTCAGCAGACCGCTAAGCCGAACCCCATGCAGGCGACCGCCGCCAAGGGCCGCTTGGACTATCTGCTGCACGAGACCCAAGAATGGGACTTCCTCCCCACGGCCCTTAGAACGGAACTCGTCAACGTCTACCAGCATCGCAAAGATCGCCTGGAAGCCGTTTTCCGGGGCGGCGCTCCTGCGTCGTGGCCGGACACGGATTGGACGGGACCGGTTTTCGAAAGCAAAAACCCGCAGGCCCCGTCGCCGCGCATGTCTCCTCAAGTTGTCACGGAAAAGCTCGAACGACTGGCGGCTCGCCAAGTCTCCCAAGAGGGCCTAGCAGCGCCCGACCTCGCAAACTCCTTGGGAACACCTTCAGTTGAAAGCGCCAGTGAAAAGGCGGATCGACCCACCTCCCAAGTCGCAGACCTTGCACAAGACCCCCCATTAGGTGTGTCACTTGACCCTCTCGGGGAAACGCCGACTCTCGCTAACGAAGCCTTGGTTGCGAAACCCATCGGCTCCGCCCCCGGCGAACCCGACGACACTGCAAATGTCGACCTAGAAAGCAGTTGGTCGGGCGTCACGCCCGCGTCGGCGTCGACATCGTTCTCGAAGCCCTATGACCGTGCCTATGAGCCGGTCGTCGAACGGGCCAGGG
>JBBKWP010000285.1:0-3299 GCA_037968995.1 Candidatus Xenobia bacterium | reverse complement strand
GAAAGCCCGACTGGAGGCGGACAGGGATCTTCAGGCTCAGGAGGCGCGCCGACTTCCGTTGGTGCAAGAGGCCCGAAACTTGGCCGAAGAGATGGGACTGCTGGGAGCGCCGGAGGCTCGTCTCGAGGAGGCCGAGGGGTCCAACCAGACCGAGGATCTGAGCGAGTTCCTGGCTGAAGCCTTGGGTGTCCAAGCTCTTGAGCAAGAGTTTGCCAGTTGCGACTCCGCGGAGTGCGGTTGCGAGGGTCAAGAAAAACGACCCACGTGGGTCGTTTCAACAGCCGTTTCTTGTTCCTCGGCGGTCCCCGAAAATCAGCCGACACCCGAGCAACCGTGGGCTAACAGACGCCTGCGTTTTAACCCCACCGCCCGTCTGGCCACCAAGGCTCAGCGCAACGAGGTTCTCCGAAGAGATGGCTGGTGCTGTAAAACTCCCGGCTGTCCCAACAAGATTTGGTTGCACCTTCACCACGTCAAAAGCTACGCTGAAGGGGGTGAAACGGTACCCGAGAACCTGCTCTCGCTGTGCTCTGGGTGCCACGCCAACTTACATGCTGGGGACCTTAAAATTCGCTTCGACCGCAAAGGTAAGATGATCTTCACAAACAGCGACGGCGAACCGCTGGACCGACGCGCCGACCTCGAACTCGCTCACTGGCTGGACCGGTGGCACGGTTGGCGAGGGGAGGCTGAAGACTCTCACCACGCCCGGGCTCAGGACGGGCTTTGGAGGGTGTTTGCTTAGGATTAGGAATCCTGCTGGCGATACCGATCGTCGGGGTGGGGATCATAGTTGACTGCGACTGCGCCGAGTTGAGTCCGCACTTTCAGGACGGTTTTTGGCTTTGCGGCCTCTACGGCTATGCCGAGTAGGTTCGCGAAAATCGTGGCCTGTTCGCACTCGCCTTCGTAGTCCTCGGAGAAGGGGGCTCGGAGCGGGATGAGCACCCCTTTGTTGGTTAACAAGCTTGTTCCGTAACACCAGTTCGGGGGCTCCCCGATCTGCGGCACCCGAAGCGGTTGGAGCACAACCGACTTCAGGTCCGCGAAGTTGGCCATCCGTCGTGTTTGAAGCCCGACTCCAAACAGGCGGCGATGGAACTTGACCGACTGTCCCACGAAGTCCAGTACGATTTTTTCCTCCAAGTAGTTGAGAAGCGTTATGCAAAGGACCGTGACGACGATGACGCCTATGGTGAATCCGTAAGGTATATGCCAACCAAGGACATCATCGTTGCCACTCAGGAAAAACAAGAGCGTCCCGAGGAGCCCTCCAAAGCATCCAACCTCCACGAGTTTCGAACCCAAGGGCGAGATGATGTCCAAAGTGATAGAATCCCCCTGGAACTCAGATAGTTCGACCTGGTCAGCCATTACGGGTTCTTTCTTGGCGGATCGGTCTGTGATCGCGCTCTGTGGTCTCGACGATGGGTGCTCCTGAGACTTTAAAGATTTTTTCCTGTTCAAAAACTTTAGTCAGCCAAGGATTCATCATAATGGAAGATTTCGCTTGTCAAAGAAGAATCCTGGGGAGGGGAGGCCGGAGTTCTCACCACGCCCGGGCTCATGATGGGCTTTGGAAGGTGTTTGCTTAGCCTAGTGTTCCCGAAAGTTGGAACGATAGGAATCGTTGGAATACTAACTCCAGCTACAGATGTCGCGAAGTTATGTCGCGCGACTCCTACAAGGTGCCGGAATACGCAGGTCTGTTTCCTGAGAGCTTCGTGGAATCGGAGTTCAAATCTAGACCCAAAGGCTGGGCGCCGCGCGAGCTGACGGAGCTAATCGATGTGAATCCAAGATACACCTTGTCTAAGGGGATCGTTTGCAAATGGTTGGACATGCGGTCAGTCCCCGGCGCCTTTCCTACTCCGTGATGCGAAGGAGGTCGGAAAGCTCTGGCATGGCCTGGAACTGCGAAAGTACGCTGGGATCGCCAACCAGTACGAGAGACATTTTGGACGGGTCAAGATATTTCTGAGCCAGTTTCGTTACCTCTTCTGGAGTGAGCGCATCAAGCTTTGATTTATAGTTGGTGTAGGTATCAGGCGGAAGGTGATGGGTCTCCAAATATCCGAGTTTTTCCGCGATCCCGTTGCGCGAGAAGCTGTTGCGAAGAAAGGTGCCGTAAAGGTAAGTCTTGACTCCGTCGAGTTCGGCTTTTGAGGGCGGCTCGGCGCGGAGCCGCTCGATTTCCGATACGACCTCACGGACAGCGGCGGCAGTGTCCGGTGCGTTGAGGCTTGCTTCTTGAAACCAGACTGTGCGGCCTCCGCGCGATGCGAGACTGCTCCACGGGGAATAGGTATAGCCTTTCTCCTCGCGGATATTCTTCCGAATGCGACTCATCGTCGACCCGCCCAAGAGAGCGTTGACCGCCTCCAGACCCACGAAGTCTTGGTCTTCCGGATTAGCGACTTCGATGCCTATTCGCAGACTTGTCTGGGGGGCGTTTAGACGCTCGACGAACGTGAAGCCTCGCGAAGCGGTCTTGACCGTCTGAGTGTGGTCTGCCACCCGGCCTGCCGGCAACTCCGAGAAAGCGGAGGTTAACTTCGTTTCTAGTTCATGACGATCAAACTGGCCGACGATATAAAGGTGGGCCGTGGAAGCCTGGAGTCCTCGCTCCATGAAATCCTCAATGTCTGGAGAAGAGATCGTCTTCAACTGCTCGGTCGAAGCAGTCAGTTGACTGGAGGATGACTTCGGAAAGACCCGCTTGAAAAGAGCCTCATCGCCCTGGACGTTCGGGTCGGCCTGCTGCAGTTGAGTTTTGTTGACCAAGTCGTCGATGGCGGAATTCACCTGGCTCGGAGACGCATTGAAACCCTGGATCGTTTCCCCCAACAGCTCAAGTCCCTGACCAGCGAATTGGCTCAGGACCTCCAGTTGGAGAAAGGCAGCGTCGGGACCGACCGCCGTGGTGAGTTCGCCGCCCAAGCGGGCCACGGCATCGGCCGTCCGCGGATTCCCATCACGCAGCAGGCGAAATGCGACTTCCGAGACTCCGTTGCGAGGCTGCTCCGAGCCGAAACCCGCTGGTGTGACGAAGCGAAAAAGACACTTTGGAGCGGAGCCGAATGGCACGAAGGTCACTCGGAGTCCATTGTTGAGTGTAACGGTCTCGGAACGAGGGAATCCATAGTTTGGGGTGGGCCCAGCCGCGGGGGGTGGCTGCTTGGCGGAGACAGCGCTGCTCGTCAGCAAAAATATGAGGTACAGAAACACCCATTGAGGAAACCGCATTCAATCTTCCTTTCCGTTGCCAACCGAAGGGACAAGCTTTATAACTGCTCGAC
>JBBKWP010000284.1:0-19017 GCA_037968995.1 Candidatus Xenobia bacterium | reverse complement strand
AAAAAATTCTCGCCGAAGCCGACATTCGCTGGTTTCACTCCCTGGGGGCACTCCTGGTGGTGGCGGCGGTGGTCGGGTGGCTGCGGGCCACCTGGGACGGATACGGTAAGAATCTCGCGGGCTTTCTGATTCTCTGTTCACCGGCAACACTCCACGGCTTCGCCTATCAGATGAGAAAAAGCGTGCCGCTCTCCTCACGCCTGCTGAGTATCCTGGCCGGACTCCTCACAGCGCCGGCTCTGCTGGCCGTGGAAGTGTTCGATTTCCTGCCTCCAGGAGTCGATGGGAAAGACTATTGGACATTGGCCCTCTTGGTCTCCGCGACCCTTTTGGGCTGGCAGGCACAGACCAGCAAAGAAGTCGTACCGCTCTATGTAGGGGCCCTTTGCACGGTTCTCGCCGGTTGGTCCCAAGGCGCTCTGGTCACATCCATCTTGTGCCTCTTACTCGGATTTGTCTTGGCGCCAGTCTCGCCCTCACCCAACGACGAACCGGAACAGCGGGAATGGTCAGAGCACCTTCAAAAGGTGGGCCTGGCCTCCGGAATCTTCGGTAGCTTCGCCAGCCTGTTTTTGTTCCACACGGAAACCGCACCGGGAATGCCACTGGTGATGTTCACCGGGGCTCTCATCTACCTCCATGTCCCCAATCTGACGCGGCGGCCGGGTGCGAACAGCACCAACAAGGTCACCCTGCAGGCGGCCGTCACCGTGCTCGGCATCTTCTTGATGCGGGTGGCCCTCGACATTCCGCCGTCAGCCATCGGACTGTACGCACTCTTGGCTGCGGGACTGTTTCTCTGCGCGCGTCCCGAAGACGAAGGCGGGCTGTTGGCCCTCAAATTTGGCAGCCTGGTGGGATTTCTCGGACTGGCCATTGGATTCTTCTCACAGAATCCGCTGGTCGTGCAAAATACGGTCACGGGCACCCCCGAGGCCGTGCTTCGCTTTGTTCTCGCTGTTGTAGGGGCCGGACTCTATGGATATCTTTCCCGCAAAGACAATCTGGAGAGTCAACGAGACTTACTGGGTCTAGCCGCTCTCTTTTCTATGTTCGGCGGCTGGTTCCACCTCTTTCTCAGATTCTGTGAGCCCATAGACGGCAGTCTCCTCAAGGAGAATGGACAACTGGCTCCGCTGTTCGCCAGTTTTGGGCTGTTAGCGGTGATCTGGCTGGTGGGCTCGCGTTGGCTGGAGCGTCGCGAGCAAGACCTTGTGGCGGCGGTCTCTCTGCCTCTTCTTCTGGCGAGCATCGGAATAGCCATGGCATCGGGACTCGAGGCCTCGTTACAAAGTCCCATCTGGGCGCGCGTTCTAACCTGGCTGGGGCTTGTTTCGCTCCTTTGGGACCGGTCAGTTTTGATTCCAAGGTCCTGCGAAGGGGGCGGAAATATCTCAACTCTCCAGCCCACCCTCGACCAGGTACTTCCTCGCCTAGCCCTGTGGTCGTTCGTCGGAGCCCTGGTTTTCAGCGAGTTGTTCGCCCTAAAGCAGCTAGCCTTACCGATACAACTGCTGGGGTTAGTGCTTATGCTGAGCCCAGCCCGCGCCTATCGCCAGCCTGGTCTCGAGACGGTCTGGCTTTTTACCTTCGTTGCGCTCGGCACACTTTGGAGCGGGGATCCGTTCCCACTCCATTTCGTGGCCGTGTATCTGCTCTTCGCGGCCGGTTGGGCCGCTGGAACTTTAAAGCCCTTAAGTCTGGCATTGGCCTCCGGAGTGGGCCTGACGGTACTCTTGGCCACGCCCCACACCTCCATGTCTCCCCTCGCCTTTCTATCGGTCCCTCTCACCTTTGCCCTCGCTCTGGCCGCACCGGTGCCGGGAAAAGGAGCTTGGAGCGACAGCGGTCCGGCCCGCTACGGGTTCGACATGCTGTTTTTGGCGGCAATGTTCCTACCCTATCACCTAGCTCCCGACAGCATCGCAAGCCTCGGCTTCACCGTCAGCCTTCCGGTCATCGCCGTACTCTTTGGGTTTCTCGCGAAACAGCCTCTCAGCGCTCGCGTCGTAAGCGCTTATTCCGCCCACGCGCTGTTGGCGGTCGGCTTTTTATGGTCGCTCCAACAGGGCGCCACCGAATCGGGGCTACTGATGCTGCTGGCCTCAGGTTGGGCCTTCACACTCAAGAAAGATATTGTGCCGCAGTTTTCCAGTTGGGACTTGGCCAACGGCCTTGCCCTCGTCGGGGTGACCTGGCTCTGCTCTGTCTCACACACGATCATCAACGGCCAGGTTCTTGCGGCAGGTCTTATAGTCAGCGAAATCCTTGCCCTCGTCACGACCCGCTGGCGACCAGACCTCTCCAACGGTCTCCTCATGATGGTCCTATATCTGGCCACTTATGGTCGAGCTTTTGAGCAAGGCTATCAGGACTTCGCGGATATGGCCCTGCTGGCCGGACTGGTGATGGCGATACGAGGTTTAAAAACCGCTGGCGTGATCGCAGTGGGAGCGGGAACGGCAACCTTCTTGCTGTTAGTGGACCGCCACTTGAACGACGCCGATATGGCTTTGAAATTCCGACTGCTGCCGGTGGCGCTGGTGGTCATGGCTATCAGCGCCTGGTTGTTGGCTAGGCCGGAACATCCCACGCGTCAGGCCCTAGGCTATCAACCAATGTCCGGCATACGCCTGAGTTTAGCTCTCATGGCTCTTCCTCCCCTAGTGGATTTCGCTCTAGGGAACGACCTGCTCGTCAACTTCTGCTGGGTCTTGATCGTGGGCTGTTCCACGCTCTTCATCTCCTTCGGGTTTCCCCCCGAATCCGAAATGCGGGCCCAGTTTCGACAGGCCGCGGCTTGGACGCTTTCCGGTTGGGCTCTGGTGAGCCTGGGACGAGCGGCCATGCAGCTTCCCTGGCAGGGGGCCACACTAGTGCTCGGCCTGCTTCTCGTCGGAGCGGGCGTGGTCGCGGAGAAGCGCCGACAAAAGCCCTGAGAAACTTGAACTCCGTTGGCGGAGGGTAGAATCACCCTTCGCGGAACGATGCTCCATGCTCGACCAATACTTTGACACCGAACCCGCACCGGAATCGTTTTTCTTTGAGGACTGCGAATTCCCGTGGCAAGCTTTGAGTTGCCTCAAAGCGAACATGCAAGCTCTGCTGGCAGACCTCGGACCGCGTATTCCCGAGAACCTGCCGGCCAACGTTTTCCTTAAGGGTGATGTCCATATCGAAGAGGGCGCCCATATTGAGGAGAATACGTACATCCAAGGCCCGGCCTTCATCGGCACCGGCGCGGAGATCCGATTCGGGGCTTACTTGCGCGGCGACGTTTATGTGGGTGCCAAAGCCGTAGTCGGTCACGACACCGAGGTCAAACATTCCCTGCTACTTCCGGGCGCCAAGGCAGCCCATTTCGCTTATGTTGGCGACTCCATTTTAGGCAGAGACGTCAATCTCGGCGCCGGAACGAAGTTGGCGAACGTAAGAGTCGACATGGGCAAACAGAATCTGATCCTTATGATCGATGGGAACAAACACGACAGCGGTTTACGAAAGTTCGGCGCCATTCTGGGCAACGACGTCTCTATCGGATGCAACAGCGTAACCAATCCCGGAACACTGGTGGGACGCAACTCGTTGATCTACTCGCTGACCAGCCTTTCTGGGCATACGCCTCCCAATACCATCGTCAAATTGCGTCAACAGGTCCAAAAATCACCCCGACGCTCCTAATCTCGAACTTTTCTCACCTTTGGGGGAGGTCGCGTCATACCGGCGTAGAACCATCGGCCCCCTGGGAGCCCGGTCGGCTCCAGGACTCGAAGGCCTATAGGGCCTTCTCGGGCGGGGACATACGGCCGGCGAGAGAAGATCATGAGAGAAAACATTAAGAACATAGCCATTATTGCTCACATTGACCACGGCAAGACGACCCTGGTCGACGGACTGCTGAAACAGTCGGGAGTTTTCCGCGCAGGACAGCAGGTCGACGAACGAGTGATGGACAGCAACGACCTCGAACGCGAGCGCGGCATCACCATCCTGTCCAAGAACGTTTCCGTTCGCTACAACGACACCCTGATCAACATTGTAGACACACCCGGACACGCCGACTTCGCCGGCGAAGTTGAGCGCGTCCTCGGAATGGTAGACGGCTGCCTACTTTTGGTAGACGCCGCTGAAGGTCCGATGGCGCAGACCCGCTTCGTAGTTTCCAAAGCGCTGGCCATGGGACTGGTCCCGATTTTGGTCGTTAACAAGATCGACCGACCGGACGCCCGTTGCGAGGCGGTAGTCGACGAAGTTCTGGAACTCTTCATGTCGCTCGACGCCGAAGACCATCAAATCGAGTTCCCCATCATCTACGCCTCGGCCAAAAGCCAAGTGTCGTCGCTGAATATCGACGGTCCCTTTGAAAACTTTCAACCGCTGTTCGATGTCATCACCAAAACAGTGCCTTCTCCCAAAGGCGACCCCGATGCTCCTCTGCAGTTGATGATCTCCGCCCTCGACCATGACGAATACGTCGGTCGACAAGCCATTGGACGGATCAGCCAGGGAACGCTCAAGGCAGACCAAACCGTCGGCTGCGGACGCCCAGGCGGCCCCCTGCGCAAAAGCCGACTCTCTGGACTATACATTTACGAAGGACTCGGGCGCGCGAAAGTCGAGTTCGCCTCGGTTGGCGATATCGTCGTTGTGTCCGGATTGGGACAAGTGGATATCGGTGATACTATCACCAACCCGGACACTCCGTCGCTATTGCCTCCTATCGAAGTCGACGAACCCACCCTAGCCATGTCCTTCTTGACCAGCGACTCACCTCTGTCGGGCCGCGATGGCAAATGGGTCACCAGTCGTCACCTCAAAGAGCGCTTGGAAAAAGAGTTGGAGCGCAACGTGGCCCTCCGGGTCGATCCCACCGACTCCCCCGACACTTTCGAAGTGGCCGGGCGTGGTGAATTGCACCTCTCCATCCTACTAGAAACCATGCGTCGCGAAGGCTATGAACTGTCTGTCTCCGCCCCTCGGGTGTTGCTCAAAGAGACCGACGAAGGCTTGATGGAGCCCTTCGAAGAGTTGACCGTCGACGTTCCCGAAGACTACGTCGGTTCGGTCGTAGAGCGTCTCGGTGAACGCAAAGGGGAGATGATCAATATGTTGGGCGCCGGCACCGGACGTGTGCGACTGATCTATAACGTTCCGATGCGCGGGCTGATCGGCTTCCGCTCCGAACTGCTCACCTTGACTCGCGGCTACGGAATCATGAGCCATCTCTCGGCCGGATACGGGCCCCACAAAGGGGAAATCCGCAACCGCAATCGCGGCTCTTTAGTAGCCTCTGAGGCTGGCGCCGCGACGGCGTACGCTCTGCTCAACCTGCAGGACCGAGGAGTCTTTTTCATCTCCCCGGGCGAAACAGTCTACGGCGGTATGATCGTTGGAGAGCACTGCCGTGCCGGCGACTTGGACATCAACGTCTGTAAGAAAAAGCAAGTGACCAACATTCGTTCCTCAAACTCCGAGCAGACCGTTCGTCTTGAGGTTCCCAGAGAAACGAGCCTAGAATCCGCGCTCGAGTACATCGCCGACGACGAACTCGTGGAAATCACGCCGGGTAACGTTCGCTTGCGCAAACGCTACCTCGACCCCCACGTTCGCGCCCGCCACCGAAAAGACAAAGCGTCCGCGAAAGTATAGACCACGACGGGGGAGAGGTGGAAGCCTTATTCGGCAACCATCTCTTCTCCGTCTTCGACTTGAACGCGGTCCCCTTGTTGTATCTTGCGTCCTCGACGAAGCTCTAAAACGCCGTTCACTTTCACGAGTCCGTCGGAGACTAAGAGCTTAGCTTCACCTCCGCTTCCCACACGGGTTGAGATCTTCAAAAATTGGTCAAGTCGAATCGGGTATTTCATTTTTTGCGATTCGTAAGTGGCGCACCAGGGCCCTTTCCTGGTAGAATCTAACCAAAGAATTTGTCGAGGAAAAGGAAACCGAGTGAAATGAAAGCCGATCTGATCGACGCCGTGTCGTCGCCCCAAAGCGACCCGAATTTCGGAAAGAAGTATGGAATCGCGCTGGCCTGCACTGTCGCCTCATGCCTGATTGTCCCAGCGATTTTTCTCGCGGGCTATCTCGCGCAGACCGTCAAACACGCCGGTTCTGGCAAAAAAGGACTTCCCGAGTGGAAGGCTCCTTCCGAGTTACTGGTCCAAGGGGGAATCTGCATTCTCGCCTGCTTGTATCTGTTGCCGGGAGCTATCTTGTGGGCGTTCGCTTATCTTCCCCTGCTAAATGGTGGAGAAGGCTTCTTCTCGGGCTCGGCTCTGCTCTCACGCTTCATCACGTTCGGAGCCATAGTGATCGGACTCGCCGGTTTGGCGTTCAGCTTGTCCGGAATACACAGCTACCTGAGTAGCGGAAAGATCTCGGAGATCTTCAACGTTTCTCAATTGATGAAGAAGATCGCCGACCACTCCACACCTTTGGGGATGCTCTTGACGTTGGTTGGAGTTGTGGCCGCAGCGCTTTCGGTGGCCTCCATGATCTTTGGATGGCTCGGGGTTTTGCTCACACTGCTGGTGAGCCCGTTACTTTCCTTGGCGGTCGCTACCGGTACCGGCGTCATCTTTGAAAGCAGTCAAGAAACTCCTCCGGTAGAGGCCTTGGTCGTGACAACCGAGGCGCCGCCGCTGCTCGAGCAAGCCCAAGACGAGATCTCCAAGACAGAGGAACCCACGGTTGACGAAGAGGATGTCTGGAAGCCCACCTAAAAAGTCATGGCGCCGGCCTGCACTACGACTTAGGCCAGTATTTATCAAGCGCGGGATCGTCCCGGGTTCCGCTCAAAACGACAACGGGCGTTCCCACCTCGATGAGGCTGTAGAGCTCCTCCACCTGCGAGGTCTCCATTCGTAGACATCCGTGGGATGACGCCGAGCCGATCGTCCAAGGAGCGTTGGTTCCGTGGATTCCGATACCGCCCCAATCGAATCCTATCCAACGGGTTCCCAACGGGTTGTCCGGTCCCGGCTCCACCGGCTTGGCATCCTTAGCCCAATCGGACTTCGGTGGAAGCCAAGTGGGCTCCAGGACCTTCTCGTAGACGGAATATAGCCCAGCCGGCGTGGGAAACTCAGGAGAGCCCGAAGCCACTTTCCAGCGCCGTTCCGGAAGACCGGGTCGGTCGAGTACCAGGGAGAATTCCCTGAGGTTGATATAGAGTCGCGGACCCAGTGCGATCAGCGAGGCTTTTTCTGCGCGCCCCGTCACCTCGAGGCCTTCGTCGGCTTGAAAGTTTCGAAGGGCTACGGCCGTTCCCTGGCCGAAAACGTTGCCGAGATTTTGGGACAGATAGCCTGCGTCCACGAGTCGCTGATGAAGCGCTATGACGTCCGCGCCCCGAGCACCTTCCCCCAGAACCGCTTCTCCTAAAACCTCCGAGGAATCGACGATCAAGGATCGCTGCGATGTCGTGACCCGACCCGCGCTGTCCACAATCTTGACGTCGACGGTATGCCGCCCTTCACTCAGTTCAGGAGTGATACCCAACCAGCGGTCTTTAGGTTTCCTATGCCATACTACGGGCTGTTCGTCGACGGTCGCGCTCACGGCGGCTACGGACCCGTCATCACTGACGTCCATCTCAAGACGGGCTGCGGCGTTCTCAAAAATGTGGTTAGGAGGGGTGTGCCACTTCACATCTGGCGGTCGCACGTCGCGGAAGACCGAGTACTTTTTGAGTGTGCGGTTTCCAGCCTTGTCCTCGGCCCTCACCAACAAGTTATTCCATCCTGGCTTCAAGGACACTTTTTGGTGAAACTCACCTTTATCATTAACGACAAGGTCCTGATCGCCAACCAACAGACGCGCGCCGACCTCAACACGGCCCTCAAAAGACGCCGAATCGCTGGTCGTCGACGTTTGGGGCGATGCCAAGAACGGTAGTCCTTCTTGAAAGCTGAGGATGGGCGCTGACTGATCAACATCCACCACCAAGTCGTAGGTTCGGCTCCAGCCCGGAACGATAGTCGAGAAACAGACTTGTAACTGATGCTCGCCCGGCTCGAGATCGACGGAGAAGCGCGCGAGCCCTGACTTAATGTCCTTGTATCCAGTGGGAAGCTCCTTCCCGTTGGAGAACACCGTGAGCTCTCGGCAAACGCCCCGATATGGCAAGGATAGCTCAACGTTGGTTCGCGAGGTGAAAATCTCCTCGGGAGGCTGACTCAGACCCGATCCTAAAGTCCAGACAGTCATCGCCGTCAACCCCAACGCCGTAAGCCCGCCGGCGAGTTTAGTCACTCGCAGATCAGGCCGTTCAAAGCCTTTGAACCTCTTATCGCTGGTTGTGGGTTTCATGCTATTCTCTCGCTTATTTGAGCTTGCCCTTCGGAGCCATGTTCTCCTCGAGTTAAAGAGAATTTTTTTCAAGATGTTTCTCTGGGCGGCCTCTCTATTGTCACTAGAGCAACCCCAACGGCTATCAATAGTGTTCCCATCCAGCGCGACAAAGTAACATGTTCTCCTAAAACAGGGCCTACGAGCAAAGCGTTCAGAACATAAGTGAGCGCCGTCAAAGGCATGACGTAGGTGAGATCTGACCAGGACAACGAGACCATCCATAAGACAAGAAACATCAACATGCAAGCGATAGCGAGCCAGACCTTGGGTATAACGAAGATTCTCCAGAGCAGCCCGTAGACGTCATTAAGGCCTCCCCACACAAGCTGACTTACCGTCAAAGAGATCCGACCCTCCCACCACTTTGCAAGAATGTCGAGACGCAGAGGTCCTAAACCTCGCATCGCTTGACTCATCAGCAGGTCGCCCAGGGTAACGGAAACCGTGGCGATGGTCATGGCGACAAACGTCGCGAAGCGGCGATCCGCGCGCTCCGGAATCATGGTCGCTCCCTGGCCAGCCAACCTCGCTTGTCAAACAAAAGGGCGCGGACCGAGCCCCAAGGGACCTCCCATTGGGTAGGAGGTTCATAGGTCGCCACCAGACTGGCCTCTGCGGGCGTCAGACCGGTCAATCCAAGCTCAAGAGTCGGATCGCAAAATGCCGGTTCTCCCTCTTGGACGCTATCGGCTAACACCTTGGCCCATTCCAAGGAATCCAAAGACGCGTCGGCTAAAGCCATCTGTCCGCAAAGTTCTTGAAGACGAGTGAGCTTCATCAGGCAGAACCCCGGCGGCACCTTTTCCCACGGAGTGGGAGCGGTCGGGGCTACAAAGGGGCGAAAACGTTGCCAAGCCCCTCCGTCTTGACTGGCTGCGGTCACCGCCACGGCCGTCCATCCGGCTTTGAAAGCGAGAGCGATGCCTTCCGGTCGCAAAGCGCCCTTCCTTAAAGAGTCCAGAAAACCGCTCAATAGATAACCCGCGTAAAGGAGTTCACCGGAGAAGAGTCCGGGAGTAAGTTCCGTGATACGCAGAGGAGTCGGACTATCATCAAGGATCTGGACACAATGTCCGTTTCCCACCACCCAAGGCATAGCCTTCCAAGTTCTCAAGAGTTAAGGAGGGGCCCTTCTCGAAAAGGTCCGAAACACGAGGTTCGCTTGACGGTTGACACCAGAGGACACGGGATATCACAGAGACTTGTCTAATCACCAAGCAACGTCACGATTTGAGGAACACAGCCATGACCGCACCACGCTTCGCCTCCACTCAAGATCCTTCGCCTCGACACGCGCTGAAAACCGCTGTTGTTCAGCCCTGGCTTTCTCAATCGGCAGTCCTGGGATCGGCCTTGGTGTTAGCCCTGTACTGTCTTCTGACGCTCCTTTCGGGGCCCGTTCGAGCCGCGGAATCCGCCAGCAAGATCGATCTCCCTGAACCTTGGGCCTTTCTGTCCGCAGACAGTATCTCGTTCGCTGTAGTACGAGCCCAAGCCGACGATGTCGGCTTTCGAAGCCTCCTCGACACTGCTTGGAATGCGCTCAAAAGCGCCGACAGTCCCGCCAACAAGGGATTTCTCGGATACATTCTCAAGGTGGTCGGGGGCGACAAAGGCAATGGCTTGATAACCTTTTTGCCTTTGCAGATGGTCCGAGTGGACGCTTTGGATTCCAACACATCGCTACCCCAACCGACGATGGCGGTCACCGTGGCCGGATGGCCGGGACTGCAACAAGCGTTTTATGCTTTCATGAGCCGTGACGACAACGGGAAGGCTTACCCCACCAAGGAACTCGATGACGCCACCCTAGTCCTCCGCGAGGCCTGGGAAGATCCTACGCGTTCTCATGTGTTGACGAACGTCGAAGGAACCTTCGTCAGTTTTCCTACAATCGGTAAAGCCGAATCAACGGTGAAGCTCCTGGCTTCAGATAAACCCGCTCGACCGAAGGGCGAGGTCAGTGAACTGGCGGCGGGGCTGGATATCACGAGGGACACTTACGGCGTGCTGCTCAACAAAAAAGGGTCTATGCTCAAATTCTTGCGCTGGCTCAATAAAGTCGACGTCACCCGCGCCGAAACAGCCGTCGGTGCGGAACGAATGCAAGAAGTTTTGGCCAAAGTAGGTTATATGACCTGGGAGGGAGACTTGGTTTCCGATGATGAGATGCGCTTCCTGATTCGCTTTAACACCAATTCACCCGAGGCGCGCAAAGAGCTCGCGGAAGTTCTGAAAGATGTTCGCGGGATCTTGGACGAATACGGTCGCGGCGGCGAAATGCAAACCACCGGACTAGGCAACGAACTGCATGTCCACTTCACCATGGTAGGTTATCGAGATATGCTCACAAGCTATATCAGCAACTCGTTCTAAGAAAAAAGCAAGGATTCAGCCTTCTGAATCGATGTCCATAACCTGGATATCGGAGACAGGCACCCCTCCCATAGTCTTCGGTGTCCATTTCAACGCGAGTAAGACTATCAAGATCTTGCTGTCGAGCGCTGGTTGCCCGGTGCCTCTGAGAAGGCTGACAGTGGTCGATCCGTCTGCTCCGATGCGAAACTCGGCGGTCACTGAGACAGACTTCAGATCGCGGAACTCCTTAACACCACCCAAACTGGGAAACGTCACGGGTCGGGCCCGGACGACCAATCCGTGGCCATCTCCACCGTCCTCTTGGGTGCTTTGTCCAGTCTCGCCAGGCTGCGACCCAGGCGATTTGCCGGTATCTTCTGGTGTCCAAAGGGGCGGCGCGCTTCCAGAACTGGGTGCTTCCTTAGGCCGAGGGCGCGATGGCCTCCCAACCCCGTTTCTCGTCTGTGTCGAGGCCTTAGGGACCGCAGCTTTGGGATATTTGGAGTTCGTCTTGAGCGGTCGGACCCGCTCAGGACGAGGCATGTCCATCGAGGGAGAGGGCACTCCCACGACCTTAGGCACCTCGGGCTCCCCTCCCACGATAGCGACCGGCTTTGGGTCCGGCGCCGTGGTGGCGGACGGAAGTGCTTCCCGGTCAACGACCGTGGGTTTTTCGACCTTTGGGGGAGCCAAACGCACGCTTCTCATTTCCAATTTCCGCCCCTCTGACTCGAGCGGCACGGAGGCTCCGGGGCTGTCCGTTCTCATCCAAAGCCAGAATGCCCCTATCAACAACAGGGAGCAGTGCAAGCTTAAAGAAATAAAAAGAGAGCGCCGGGATAGGTTCATCTCTTAAGAGGTTTCCATTGAAGCAAAGAGGGTATAAGCCTGGCACAGTTTGAGGTCATGTCGATCAAGAGAAGGGGTTCAAGTTGCAAGAAGGTAGTAAAATTTTTCACTCACTCCATGGTATCGGGACAGTCGTTTCCGTTGAAGAGAAGGTTGTTCTCGGTTTGCCCACGAGATTTTCGATCTCCTCTTTTGGGGATGATGGATTGAAGATCATGGTCAATCTCGACCGGAAAGACAGTATGGTTCGGCCTCTCGTCGACCCGAAAGACGTCCCCAAAGTTCTCGAGCACCTCGAGAACTGGGTATCCGACCTACCTAGCAAGGCGCCCACGAGATACAGCGCCAATCTGAGCAAATTGAAAACAGGAAGCATCTTCTCTTTGTGTGAAGTTATCAAGGGACTCACCTCATTATCTGAGGAGCGAAAGCTCTCTCCTAAAGATCAGACGATGCTCGAGAAGTGTCGTAAACATTTGGCCGAGGAACTCGGGCTCGTTCACAAAGTTGGCACTGAGCAGATGGAACAAGTCATCGACTCTACCTGCCGCACCTCGATCAACTAAGGAAGCGGAAAACCTAGCCTCCGTGCCGTTTGAGGTCTGCGAGAACCATTCGTTCAACCAGTTCTTCTAGGCGCATCTGCGGCGACCAACCCAACTTGTCTTGCGCTTTTCGCGGATCTCCTTGCAGCAGTTCCACCTCGGCGGGTCGAAGGAAGGCCTCATTGATTTCCGTATATTTCTCCCAATCCAATCCCACGACGTCAAACGCTAAGCGACAGAAATCCCCTACCGAATGGGTGCGCCCGGTGGCGACCACAAAGTCCTCCGGACTATCAAGTTGGAGCATGCCCCACATAGCTTCCACGTAGTCGCCCGCGAAACCCCAATCTCTGCGAGCCTCCAGATTACCCAACGCCACCTTGTCCAACGTGCCGACCTTGATGCGCGCCACAGCGTCAGTGATTTTGCGGGTGACGAATTCCAATCCCCTCAAAGGCGACTCGTGATTGAAAAGGATGCCGTTGCATGCATACATCCCAAAACTCTCGCGATAGTTGATGGTCGACCAGTGCCCGAAAAGCTTGGCCACCCCGTAAGGGCTGCGAGGATGAAAGGGGGTGCTTTCCCGCTGCGGCGTTTCGGCCACCTCACCGAACATCTCTGAAGTGGAAGCCTGGTAAAACCGGATCTCGGGGTTGACGATGCGGATGGCTTCCAGCAGATTGATCACGCCGACCCCAGTCACTTGAGCTGTCAATATCGGCTGATTCCAACTGGTGGCGACGAAGCTCTGGGCACCCAAGTTATAGAGTTCCACAGGTTGAGTCTCTCGCAACACTCGAATCAACGAGGAAAGATCCGTCAAGTCACCGTCTAAGAGTTGGACCTTGTCGTGAATCCCCAATTCCCGTAGCCGCCAATCGGTGGGCGTGGACCGGCGTGCCAAAAGGCCGTGTACCGCATAGCCTTTCGAGAGCAACAGTTGACTGAGATAGGCTCCGTCTTGTCCGGAAATACCGGTGATCAATGCTGATTTCTTCAATGTCGCGTCTCCCAAAATTTCAAAAGGTCAAGAAGCAAAACGTCGAGGTCTCTTTTTGGACTCCAACCCGTATCCCCTTGAATTCGCTCGATGGAGATCTCCATCGGGCGAACCGTCTCGGCCCGGAACAAAGCGGAATCAACATTCCATCGGATCGAGCGCTCACTCAACTCCGCGAGCCTGAGCAGCATGGACTCCAAAGAAACCGAACGACCCGAGGCCACATTGTAGATTTGAGATGAGCGCCCAGACTCTAAAATGGAAAAATAGGCGTCCAACACGTCGTGAACGTGAAGAAAATCGCGAAAGGGCGCTAGGTTCCCCACCTCGAGAACGACATCCGACCCTCGAGGGGCCCGAACGATCTGGGAGACCATGGATGGCAAGAAATAGTGATCGGTCTGACCTGGCCCCGTGTGATTGAAAGGCCTCGCCACTAGAGCTTCCGCGCCCGTGCGACGAGCCCATTCCAAGACGATCTGCTCGGCAGCGAGCTTGCTGGCGGCGTATGGCGAAGTCGGTTCCGTGGCAGAGCCCTCCGTCACCGGCATCGACAATCTCTGAGGGTCCCCATAGACGGCGCCAGAAGAGATAAAAAGAAATCGCCCCGACCATCTAGCTTGGGCTAAAGCCTCCAGAAGGTAGACCGTTCCCATGACGTTGACCTCATACGGACTTAAGGGGTCTGCGAAGGAGCCACGAATGGACGAAGAAGCCGCCAAATGGACCACCGAGGTCACGACGTGATCCTGCAAAATTTGCTTCACTGTGGTCTCGACTTGGGTGCGGTTGGTGAGGTCGATTCTGGGCCAAGGAACAACGTCTGACCAGCGGGCCATCACCTGCCCGCCCACGAAGCCAGTCGTTCCGGTCACCAAGGTGACTCTCTCGGGTTTCATTCTTCGGCCTTCTTTTTCCGACCAGAACGGCCTCCAAGGTTTGCCGTACAGTAGCTTCGAACCCCCGGCCCTATGAGTAGTGGTCTTGATCAACTTTATCGCAACGGTGGCAAGCGATGTCTCGATATTTTGGGAAGCTTCACGCTTTTGCTCTGCTTTTCACCAGTCTTATGTCTTTTGTGCGTCTTGATCGCCATCAAACTTGGCCGACCAGTCACCTTCTGTCAGCGAAGACTGGGGCGCGACGGTCGACCCTTTTTGATACACAAGTTCCGCTCCATGCGCGATGCCAACGACAAAAACGGACGCCCATTACCAGACAATGTTCGATTGAACGCCTTCGGCCTCAAACTGCGTTCCAGTTCTCTCGACGAACTTCCGCAACTATTCGACATCCTTCGTGGAAGCATGAGTTTGGTCGGACCGCGGCCCTTATTGCCCGAGTATCGAAATCGCTACACCCAGCGAGAATGGCGACGTCATCTCGTGAAGCCTGGACTGACGGGCTGGTGTCAAGTCAGCGGCCGTAACGCCCTCGACTGGGAAAGCAAACTGAACCTCGACGTGGAATACGCCGAGAACGTCACCTTCATCTGGGACCTCAAGATTCTCGGGAAAACCTTGGACAAAGTGCTGCGCAGATCGGACGTGTCAGCGGCCGGAGAAGTCACCATGCCGGAGTTTCGGCCTCAAGGCTTGGACCGCAATCCGATGGAAGGGCTTATCGATCATGGACTTTAGCACCTCGGAACTAGAATCCGCCCACGCGCTTCTGCCCGACGCGATCAAAAATACGCCGCTGGTGAGCGGCCGAACACCCGGACTCACCTTAAAGCTCGAAACCCTTCAGCCCACGGGCTCCTACAAGATTCGCGCCGCTTGGACGGCCCTTGTCAGACTGGGAGAACCTGCTCGTGTCAAAGGGGTCGCGCTCTCTTCTTCCGGCAACTTCGCCGGAGCCTTCACCTGGGCCGCGAAGCGCTTAGGTGTGCCCGCGCATCTGGTGTTCACGCCCTCGGTTTCCGGTCTCAAGGTCCAGATGGCTGAGGAGTTCCCGTGTCAAATCCATCGCTGCGAAGATCGCTACGAGGCGCGCTACGAGGTGCTGGAGCACCTAGCGGAGTCAGGAATTTTGACCATCGACCATCGCCTGGACCAGAACGTTCATCTGGGCCACGCAACCATCGGTTGGGAATGCGCGGAGCACCTCGAACGGTTCGAGCGCGTCCTGGTCCCAGTCAGCACCGGTGGACTCGCCATCGGAATGGCCACGGCACTGCGCGCCAGGGGTTTCCGTGGCGAAATCTGGGGGGTTCAGCCTTCGGGCAACGACACCGCGGCCCGGTCCTTTCGAGCAGGCCGACCCATTCAGAACCGAGGGGCCGCGACATGTTGTGACGCCTTGACCGCGACCTCCTTACCCCAAGCCGCGTTCGACGAACTGAAACGCCTTCTCAGCGGTATTCTGGTAGTGAACGAAGCCACCATTCCGGAGGCCGTGAAGTATCTCGCGCTCAGCGAAGGCGTGATTGCCGAACCGGGGGCCGCGGTGGGCATGGCCGCGCTCCTAGAAAATCAAAAGCGTCCCGATGGGACGCTTTTGATTCTTTCCGGACGAAATATCGAACCGGCTCTACTGAGAGACTATCTGACCTAGGGCGCGATCCCTAAGATTCGCAACACGACACCCCCGTGGGCGACCACGAAAGGTGCGAAGACCAGGCTAATGATCGCCATCAGCTTGATCAAGATGTTGAGCGCCGGGCCCGAGGTGTCTTTGAACGGGTCCCCGACGGTGTCACCCACCACCGAAGCCTTGTGAGTTTCGGTTCCACGTCCGCCGTGAGCACCTGTCTCAATGTACTTTTTCGCGTTGTCCCATGCGCCGCCGGAGTTCGCCATCGAGATAGCGAACATCACCGACGTGACGAGCGCGCCGATCAAAACTCCCGCTAACATTTTAGCGCCGAAGAGCCAACCCACGATGATGGGCGTGAGAACGACCATCAATCCAGGTTTCATCATCTCTCGCAACGACGAAGCCGTGGCGATATCCACGCAACGAGCGTAGTCGGGTTTTCCAGTTCCCTCCAGAAGTCCGGGAATGTTACGGAACTGGTCACGCACTTCCATAATCATATCGAGGGCCGCCAGACCCACCGACCGCATAGTCATCGCCGAGAACGCACAGGTGAGCGCTCCGCCTACTAGCAGGCCGGCCATGACCCAGGGATCCAAAAGGTTGATCGAAGTCAAGTTGCATTGAGTCACAAAAGCGGAGAACAGCGCGAGGGCCGTCAGCGCTGCCGAACCGATGGCGAAACCCTTCCCGACCGCGGCGGTGGTGTTTCCAGCCGAATCCAGGATATCGGTTCGCTCACGAATATCGGCACCCATATGGGCCATCTCCGCGAGACCACCAGCGTTGTCCGCCACAGGTCCGTAAGCATCAATGGTGAGTGCCACCGCGATAGTTCCCAGCATTCCAATGGCGGCCATAGCGATTCCATACATCCCTGCCAAGCTTACGGCTACGATGATGGTGATACCCAACAGGAATGAAGGAATGATGGCGCTGTTGTAACCCAAGGCCAAGCCGTAAATGATATTGGTGGCGGCCCCGGTGGTGGATGCTTGAGCGACCTCTCTGGTCGGCTTGAAGGAGTGAGAGGTGTAGTATTCCGTGACCATTCCAATCAGGAGGCCCGAAATCAGACCGGCTGCGAAACTGGCGAATACTCCGGTACTACTGATGGTCTGCCCCAATATTTCAAAAGTTTCCGGTATCATCGCCTTGGTCACAAAGTAGCCGGCGACACCCATCAAAACGGTGGCCAAAAGTAACATGTTCTTGAGAGCGCTATGAACTTTCGCTTCGGTGTCCGCTTTGAACGCCAAGATCCCGACCAAACTGGCGGGAATGCCGACACAACTGATGGCCAACGGATAAAGCAGAGCCGTCGGGTTGTGATGAAAGGCGATGGCCCCAATGACCATAGCTGCACACGTGCTCTCAGCCACCGAGCCGAAAAGGTCGGCGCCCATACCGGCCACGTCCCCCACGTTGTCTCCCACGTTGTCTGCAATGACCGCGGGGTTTCGCGGGTCGTCTTCAGGAATACCGGCTTCGACTTTACCCACCAAGTCGGCTCCGACGTCGGCGGCCTTGGTATAGATCCCACCGCCCACGCGCGCGAACAGAGCCACCGAAGATCCCCCCAAGCCGAAACCGGAAAGAACTTCCATCACCACGTGCGTCTCGATTCCAGGCATCGCGGCTGTGAGACCGAGGTAGCAGGCGATCATACCCAAAATGGCGAGACCGCTCAGACCAAATCCCATCACAGCACCAGAATTGATGGCCGTGGCGAAACCGTCGGCCAACGATATTCGGGCCGAGACCGCGGTGCGAACGTTGCCCTTGGTTGCTGTGATCATACCGATATATCCAGCCAAAATGGAAGTCGCTGAACCGGCGATAAAAGCCACCGCGGTGAGTATACCCTCTCGGCCGGGCGAAGACGGGTCGTCGATCAAAAAGCCGATGACGACAGCGAAGACGGCGATAAACACGGCCATCACTTTGTACTCGCGGAAAAGGAAGGCCATAGCCCCCACTCGGATAGCGCTCGCTATCTCCTCAAGTTTCTCAGCTTGCGCTGGAGAGTCGGCCAGTTCGGCGACCGAAACCTTGTTGACTCTCGCAGAAAAGACCCCGGCGGCCGCTAGAGAAAGCAGCCCCATTCCGATGATCGCGGGTATTACCACAGTGAACTCCAAAAAAAATCTTAGTCACGCCGAGATACATCATCCCGTCGGCCGCTTTCCCTGCGACGAGACCGCTGTTCTCCCTGCCAAAATCCCCGACAATGTTCACAGAGCGTCAGTGCCCGCCGGACTCCGAGCGCGGCTCTTTGCTCTCTTTGGTGAACGACAAGGCCAGAAACACAAGCCCCAAGGCGGCGTACGCCGAGGCGAATTCATAAGGGATGCGGATGGCACCGGGCTGCAGTGTCCAAGGGAGGTACATGCTGCCTACGGGATTCACGGAATGGATGATTCCGAAGAATGAGAGACCGGCCAGAATAAACAGATACAATGCGGAGGCCTTGAGACGCCGATCGATCATTTCCGCCACGAAGGCGCCCCAGAGCATGGCTGTCAAAATGAATCCGTTCCCTAGAACGACGATCACCATCGCCTCGGGGATATGGCTGGATGTCGCTGCGCTTTGAATCACCGCGTCCCATTGTTCGGGCATCAATTGACCCGTCTTGTCATACTGAATCTGCACCAAACGCGCGGCCGTAGGTAGAAAGGCGATGGCCACGGCCGCGCCGTGCGCTTTGGGGCAAACTTGGAAGGCTTGAACCATGATGTCAAGGGCTACGAAAATAAGGATCGGAGCTAAAACCGCCAAAGGCAGGACCTTGAGAACCAGCGGTAGGATGCCACACATTCCACCGATACCAATAAAAAGTCCGGTCATCAAGGTATATCCGGCCCGACTACCAACCGCCTTGTAGGCTGGTTGACCGATGTAGGGAGTGGATTGAGCGACACCACCGCAAATGCCGGCCAACAGGGTGGCCACAGCCTCAACCAAAAGAATGTCTCGGGTATTGTAGTCGTCGCCTCCAACCCGGGCACTTTCGGTGACGTTGATCCCGCCCACAATAGTAAGGATCGCGAAGGGAAAAGCAATGGGCAGGTACTTCAGAGATTCCGCAAACTCCTGAAGAAATCCAAGGCTCGGCAATGGCAAGCCGGTGTGGAGCTTTTCAAACTCGGGCGCCTCGAACGGAATGAGCCCCGCGGGTCCCAAGGTGTAATAGAGAACCGCTCCTACCGCCACCGCTGCTGCGACACCAGGAATACGACCCGGCAAAGTGATTCCGGCGACTAAACTGTATAGGATCAGTCCTAGGGCCACCATTCCGATCACTGGACGGCTCAAAATCTCAAGCATCGGCAGCAGCCCTATCAAGGCCAACCCTATGCCGGCCAG
>JBBKWP010000283.1:0-2839 GCA_037968995.1 Candidatus Xenobia bacterium | reverse complement strand
GGGTTCGGTGACTCTTGGTTGACGCTAAATCCACCACCCCTACCGCCGGGAGGGAACAGATTCTTCACTTTGGATCTTCAAACAAGTGGACGAGGCTACCCGGTCACCTTGATCGCTCGGCCTGGAGAGATTTTTGTCAATTTCAGGGTAACGGTCAAGAACTCATCGGAATTGAGAAACCTGGGCGCGGTGTTGAAGCCATTGATCGAAAACGCATTTTTAGAGGCGTCTAACGGCAAGTTGCCCTACTCGGGACCCGACGGCGGTGAAATTGATGTCGATGAGGCGCTTTTTTCTGAAAAAGTCGACCAGTTTCTCGAGGATCTCAACGAGCCACCCCCCCCCGCGATCACTCTCTTCGGTGACATTTCCGAGTTTCTGCCCATGGAAGACCGCATCCGAGTGGTATCGTGGGTGGAACGGTGAGGTCTTTGGTCTTCTAGAAAATTTTCCAGAGGTCTAAGCGCCACCTTTTCTCCCCAAAAGTCGGCTCACGAAAGTGATCTTGCGCCGCGGAGCGAACCTAAGGGAAAATTCGAACAAGACAGTCTGATAGTCTTGTCTACAAACCTGGGGAGGTCTCCGTGCCGATATTGAGAGCTTTGTTTCTCTTCACCTTTTTCATGACGCTGCTGGGAGCTGTATACGCCCAAGACAGCGCGCCTGGGGTCGACCCAGTGGGGCGCGCTCATGCCCTTGAACTGTTCAAAACCTACCAGGCCAACCAGAGCGACCCTCACAATTCGCTTTTCTTGGTCCAGTTTCAAAAGGATCCCAACCTCAGCAAGCGAGCCTTCGTTTCCATGATCGAAGCGATGGTTCAGGAGTATGAATCCAACCCTACCGCGGCGGAGGCCCACGGGCTGTTCGCCTTGACGTTGGCGCAACTGATCGACGACAAGTTTAAAGATCCTGAACCCCTGAAAATCTTCGAGGGATTGAGCAAAAATGAAGAAGCGGCCGTTGTTTCGATGGTGGCTTATCTGGGTCAACTTCTCGACGCCGCGGGCGAGGACGGGGCGGCGGTCGCGTCATCGTTTACGAACTCCCTGGAGACGGCTTCATCGGGCTCGGAGTCGAAGGACGATAAGGAGTATGAGCGATATGGCGAGGATCCCAGTCGGGCCTCGGACATTCCAGGCGACGCTTTTGATGTGTTACGACCGTTCTTGATCAAAATCATGCGTATTCAGTATGCCATCGCCGTGGCCAATGCGGACCTCATTGTATCCGAGTTGGACAGCTATCCGCAGAGCGTCGCGGCGCTGGACACCGCCATTCAAAAACTAGGGCTTGAAGCGGGGGTCACCAACGAGTTGATGACCCCCGAAATCCTCCGACTCTTGGCGCTTGAGAAGCTCGCAGTGATGGCGGAGATCGGATTGCTCAAAGAGTTTGAGGAGAACGCGAAGACTCTTTTAGAGGGAGGCGTCGACCCCTTGACCGAGGCGGCAATCTCGTTGTCAGGATGTCGTGCCTCGTTTCGACAAAACCGTGCCGATCAGGCCGAGAAGTACCTCCGTCGTGCACGGGCTCTCCTCAGCGACCCGGCGACTCCGTCGGACCCTGTGCTGGAATATTCTTTACGGACCGCGGAGTACCAACTGCGACGCCTCAAGGGATTTGAGCCCAGTGCCGACCAAGTGTCCCAGGAATTTCAGAAAGCCTGGGGTGCACTCGATAGCTATGAGCCGCTGACGACGATCCGTCACGAGAACAACTGGTACTACGGGCGCCTGGCTACCCGATTGTGGATGGACGAATTGGCACCGTACCCTGAGCAAGCCAGTGTCCAATCCTTGGTAATCCTTGCGCGCACCATCAAATGGGCGGACAGTCTCTCGAGTTTTAGTGAGTTCGCGAACAAGTATTCCGACGACGACCTCCTGCTGAGAAACACAGAGGTGTTCGGCTTCTGTGTCTTCGCACTTTCGATCACCGATCAGATAACCTACGTTTTGGAAAGTTTTCCCGATATCCTCAAAGACATCGGAGGGGCGGGTCCGATTGTGGCTCAACTCGAAGAACTCACGGACGTTTTCGCAACGCTCCCCCAGGAGATGGGACTCGGTATCAATGGTCCTGGATTTCCCGCTTACGACGTTACGAAAGGCGGACTTCTGCCTGAACTGAGTGCCCGCTTTCGGTATCTTGAGGTGCTGGGCGGTGAGGGCTCGACTTCCCAGAGGTCGGAGAAATTGACCCAGGCCATAGAGTTACTTCGGACCACCAAGAACCCAGACGTCACCGTCGACTATCTGCTCAAGACCGGTCGTGAATTTGCAAAGCTCCAGCAGTTCGACTTGGCTGTCTCGGCCTGGCAAGATGCCTTCAAGTTGGCTAACGATCTGAACTTTGTTCATCGGAGCGTAGAGGCTTCCACCCTGCTAGCCCAAGAGTATGGTCGGCGCGGAGATTGGAAGAAAGCGGCTTTCTACGCCGACGGAGCTTCGGATAAGATTCAGGATACAGTGCCCTTGCTGGGTTTGCGTTCCCCAGAAGGCAAGGAAATGGCGGCGCGCTCTGAGCATTTGACGGGCCTTTCCGTCAAGGCTCACATCGAAAGCGACGATCCGGTGAAAGCTTTGGCCGCCCTAGCCCGCAATCAACAGGTTCAATCCGCGTCCGCCCAGATGGAAGGACAAAAAGAGGCCCAGAAGGAGGCCCAGAAGGTCTTGAAAGCTGAGGGTCAAGTGGCGGTGCTGGGCCAAGAGGTGGAGCGCCTGAAGTCGATGCCCACTTCGGAGACTCGGAACAGCCTGCTGACAAAAACTCAGGAACTCATGGCTTCGACGAAGTCTGAATACCTTCTAGAGAGCCGCAAGCTCCGTCAAAAGTA
>JBBKWP010000282.1:0-68482 GCA_037968995.1 Candidatus Xenobia bacterium | reverse complement strand
ACGAGGCTGAGGTCTGTGACTTACCGACAGCGTCCGCCTTGATTGTAGTAACCCTGATTGTAGTAACCCTGATTATTGTAACCCTGGTTGTTGTAACCCTGATTATAATAGCCTTGATTGTAGTAACCTTGTCCATAACCCGGGTTCACGACAGGTTGAGCGACATAATAGCCGTTGTTGACCTGTTGGTAATATCCCTGGTTGGCGTTGACCACACGGTATCCTCGGCGACCCCTACCGCGAACGGGCTGTTGATAGACGACCGGGCTGTTATAGTAACCGGACCGGTTATATGCTGGTTGGCAGTTGCCGGAATTCCCTACGGAGATGTTAACTCCAGGTCCTGAGTAGGGGTTGGAGTAGACGTCGAAGCGCACCTGAGCGCTAACGGATGCAGTCAATACTCCCAGGCAAAAGATATATAGTAGAAGGGTGCGGGTCCTAATCATGGTTGTGTCCTTAAAAAGATTTCTCTCTCCCTAAGTCCACCATACCAGCCCACGGCTTCCCGTGTGTTGACGCAATGTTAACCGGGACACTTTATCCCGCGGCGCTTGCCTCTTCTTCAGCTTCCACTACGGAACTCGTTTTGGCTGGCTCAAGAACGTCGGCGAGGTGGCGTCGAAGATCTCGCGCGATGGTCGCCACTTCTCGCACCATCAGATCGAAAAGGGCGAAATCTATCTTAGAAAGGGGTACCGCACCCTCGACGAGCAGGACGGTGTTGTCGCCGCGCTCGGACAACGAAATACGAGACAGCACGAGTTCGTTCCCTGAGAATTTGAGGGTTTGACTCCAGTCCAGGTGTTGAGGAGGGATCCCGATTTCGGCTTCCGCGAAGAGCGCCTGAGCCTCACCATAAAACTTCTCGTCAATGTCCGAGGTGTAAAGAACGGCTCTGCGGCCGTCGCGGTTAACCAAAAAGGAGTCATCGTCTTCGTCGTACTCGATGACCACTGAACCATCTCCGTGCTCCGCCACCCATTCGGCCCAGTCGTCGAGAAGATGCCCCAACGGATGGACATCACCAAATTTTTTCGTATGTTCTGAAGTCGCCATGGGAGCGCGTTCGTCCAAGTTGAAAACGACCCTTTAACCCACCGCTAGGATCGCAACCCCTTTCCCTTCTTCATGAGTATGAGACAAAGTGCAAAGGTTGCTAGGAAGAAAAAGGTGAGCATGACTAAGCCGGCGGCCACTGGTATATCACTCACCCCCAAAAATCCGTATCGAAGTCCGTTGACCATGTACAAGATGGGATTGGCCTTACTCAAGCCACGCCAAAAATCGGGGAGAAGGTCGATGCTGTAGAAGACACCGCCAAAGTAGGTCAAAGGGGTCAAGACGAAGGTCGGCACGATAGCGATGTCGTCAAATTTGGACGCCATCATTCCATTCGCGAAGCCGGCGGTGGAGAATGTCAGCGCCGTCAGCACGAGGAACACGATCACCAATGGGAGCGAGTGAATGGAGAGTTTGGTGAAGAAAAGGCTGACCACCACCACCATCACTCCTACCATGATCCCTCGAACGGCCCCGCCCACAACGTAGGCGCTCACCAACAGCCAGTCTGGGATGGGACTCACCAACATCTCTTCCACAGACCTCTGGAACTTTGACGAGAAAAAAGAGGAGGCCACGTTGGTGAAAGAGTTGGTGATGACAGCCATCATCACTAAGCCCGGAACAATAAATTCAATATACGTAAAGTCTCCAAAGTTTTGGATGCGATCACCTAAAAAGCGACCGAAAACCACAAAGTAGATCCCCATCGTGATGGCTGGGGGCAGAATCGTCTGAGTCCAGATACGCAGGAAACGGACGACCTCTTTCTTTACGATAGTGGTAAATGCCACCCAAAGTTGCTGCCGATTCATATCTGAAGCCCTTCCTTCTTCTTGCCCACTAGGTCGATGAAGAGTTCTTCGATGCGATTGGACTTGTTGCGAAGGCCCTCCACCGTCAGGCCGGCTTTCTCGAGACGTTGAAAGACTTCGTTGAAAGTGACGTCTCTCGGCACCCGGATTTCTAGCCGCTTCGAGTCGAGTAGCTTGCCAGAAAGGCGGGAGCCGAGTTCTGGAAAAGCGTCACAGTCCTCGGTGAGTTCGAAGACCAAACTTTGGGTCTCGAGTTTCTTCAAAAAGACTTGAACCGGTTCTGACATCAGGAGTCGACCTTCGTCGATAATGGCCACGTTGCGGCACAGGTGTTCGGCTTCCTCTAAATAGTGGGTGGTGAGTATGATGGTTGTGCCGGCGGCGTTTAGGTCGATCAAAAAATCCCAAAGCGAGCGGCGAAGCTCAATGTCAAGCCCGGCCGTCGGCTCGTCGAGAATGAGCAGACGAGGCTGGTTAACCAAGGCTCTGGCCAACATGAGGCGACGTTTCATCCCGCCCGAAAGGTTGCGTCCCGGTTGGTCACGTTTGTCCCAAAGAGAGAGCTCTTTCAAGATCTTCTCGGCTCTCGGCATGGCGACAGACCGTGGGATACCGTAATAGCCGGCCTGGAAAATGACCGTGTTCAAGACCGATTCGAAAACGTTGAAGTTGAACTCTTGTGGGACCACACCCAGGCAAGATTTGACCACGCTGACTTCTTTGTCGATGTCGTGACCATAGACGGCGACTTCTCCAGAAGTTTTGTTGACTAGGCCGGTTAAGATTCCTATCAATGTGGACTTTCCGGCACCGTTTGGGCCCAGCAGAGCGAAAAAATCGCCATCGGCGACTTCTAAACTGACGCCTTTTAAAGCTTCAATATTGCCGTGATAGGTCTTTTTGAGGTCGTTGATGACTAGGGCGCGTGTCGTTATCTCGCCTCGCTGTGGTCTCGAGTCGTCCTGGCTGCTCGATAAGCTTTGGTCGTCTGTGGGCATGCCGGCGCCCTTCCATCATCAGCGGTCGTCTCCTTGCCCTGCAACGGCGGGGTCGACCGGCCACTCGTGTTTGGGATAGCGGCCACGCAAGTCTTTACGCACCTGTTGATAGCTGCCCCGCCAAAAACCGTCGAGATCTTCGGTGATTTGAGCTGGTCGCCCGTTGGGAGCCAGCAGATGAAAGACGAGCTTCAGGCGGCCCCGCAAAAGCACCGGCGGGGTCCAACCGAAGAAATCTTGCAATTTGGAGGCTACATAGGGCGGTCCGTCGTCAGTGTAGACAACGTTCGCTGGTCGACGGCGGCGGGGGAGGTGGAGTGAGGTCGGAAGGGCATCGTCGAGCTTTTTGGCCAGCGGATAACCAAGAGTCTGAAGAATGTGGCTTTTCAAAGCTTCCGGGCTGGAAGAACGCCAGGTCGTGACGGTGTCTAAATAGGTTCGTCGAAGCCCATCGAGAAGGTCTGTCGACGTTTGGGGGCCTCCGGCCGCGACCGGTGATAGATGTTCGAAATGTTCAGGATGGACTTGGAAATAAAGCTCCAAACGACGGGCCAGTTCCTGGTACTGTTGGCCAAAGTCGCTGATGGAGAGGTGTTTTTCCAGAACCGTACCTGCTTCTGGTCCAGGATGGACCGGACGGGAACTCTTCTCGAGAAGAAGCGCACCTATGAAGGTTCGACAGACCTCTTTGACTGTCTTGGTTTTCGGATTCCAAATCAACTCTTGGGTCTCGGTGAGGTCTGCGAACAGTTCCTCCCACACCTCTTCTGTCGAGACCTTCTCATAAAGGCTGACTTGTGATTTGGCTCCGCTCCCACCGGAGGGCGATGTGCGCAGAAGAACCGCGAACTGCCGATCGACGGGATCCTGACTTTGAAAGAAAAAGGCCTCTTGGTCGACGTTCCGGGAGATCGCCCGGTTCTCGTAAAGTTGCACCAAGGTGTCGCCGTAAGCTTTCAAAAGAATTTGAGATGGAGTGGAAGGCGGCGTCGGCTGGCCAGGGCTTCGGGATGCGGGCGTATCGAACGTTTGCTTAAGACTCGCCAAAAGACGCGAATCCCGGCGCTTCATCCACTCACGGTCCTCCAGCAGTTCGGTCAGAGTCCTCGCTTGCCTCTCCGCTGAGCGGTCTGGTCCCGTTTCCAAAGCGTAGGTCCAGTCTGCGATTCGCGTCGCGGACCAGTGAGACTCCCAGGCCAGCAGTCCGAAGAGCCCGACCCGCGGGGAGCAGGCAGCCTCAAGGACCCTAAGGCCTCGAGAATTGAGAAAGTCGTCGACCTGGAGCAGGTCGTTATCTTTTAACCATTGGTGCGCCTGCTGGAGTTGGCGCGGTTGGGGAGGGGTCGCCCATTGGAGCGATTTCCAGGAGCCCAGGAGCCCCAAGGAAGCGAGATGCAGCGCCAATGTTCGAGGGTCGACGGACTGAATCTCAGGTGGAGCGAAGTCTTTCCTGTGCAACTCGTCGGCTTGGGTGAACAGGCGGTGACAGCGACCCGCTCGGAGGCGACCGGCACGACCTGCTCGTTGAGACAGCGACGCGCGAGGTGCCCGCACGTTGTGGAGGTCCACCCCCAGTCCCAAGGCGTTATTGTAAGGACGCCGCTGAAGACCGGCGTCAATCACCACGGCGATGCCCGGCAGAGTGATGGAAGATTCTCCAATATTTGTAGAGAGCACTCTTCGGAATCCGGCATCGGTCCGTCGCTCCACAACCCGGCGCAGGTTAGATTCGTCGATGGCGGAGTGCAGAACGTCCACCGGACCGGGAAGAGAATCTGAGATCAACGTCTTCTCCACGGCTCGGATGGAGGCCATACTTGGTAGGAAGATTAGCTGCTCGCCGGCCGTCTCGTCTCTAAGCTCCGAGGAGCGCCGAGCGATCAGCTTGGCCAATCCTATGGAGTCACTGCTCGTCGGCGGTTCTCGAACTTCCCAGCTTATATTTACGGGGAATAGTCGTCCGTCGCTTTCTATGCACGGTGTTTGCGGCGGTAATCCCTTTTTGTCGAGAGTCGCCGACATCAACAGGACACTGGGTCCGGCCGCCCGACTCTGGAGGGTTCGGGCGAAAGTCAACAAGAGGTCGGCTTCCCATGGGCGCTCGTGAAACTCGTCAAAGATCCACAAATCGCGCTTCTTGGGCCTCTGGTCGGTAAAGGTGCGTAGAGCGGTCCCATAGGTTAAAAAGCCCACTTTGGTCCGGGATTCGTCCCACATCTGTTCAAATCTGATGCGATAGCCGACCGTCGCACCGCAGGCCTGCCGCAACATCAAGGCCGGCAGACGAGCGGTCACTCGACGCGGCTGGAATACGAAAACCCGGTGATAGGAGCCGGTTTCCCAGAGCCAAATGGGAGCCAACAGCGTTTTGCCGCTGCCGGGCGGTGCGATGAGCGCGCATAAGTTTGGGTTGGTTTGAAGTTGGTTGGTCAGGTTGGGGAGAACGTCTTGGACCGGAAGATCGGCTCTTCCTAGCTGGGCCAAAACCGCGTCGACGAGGGTCACTTAGATGGGGAGCTGGTCCCAGCGGTTTGTCTTTTCTTTTTCTGAGAAAAGTCAGCTAAGGTTTCCGGTTGTCCTTCGCGCTTATTTCCAACGCGGGCCATGACAAAGAGTAGGTCCGAGAGTCGATTCAGGTAGATAATCGACAAAGGGTTGATTTCCATCTGGTCCGACAACAGAACCACCGACCGTTCCGCTCTTCGGGCCACGGTACGGGCGAGGTGCAGAGCAGCACCGCCCGGTCCGCCGCCGGGCAGAATGAACTCCTCCAAAGGCGGTAGGTCGTCCATTAAGCCCTCGAGGATCTCTTCTAACCGATCCACATGGCCTGTGTCCATTCGGGGCACCTCAACGCCTATGGGAGAGGCGAGGTCGGCGCCCAGAGTGAACATCCTGTGTTGCAGTTCGTTGAGGATGGCCAGACATTCGTCATCCTTGAGATGCGCGGCGGCCAGCCCTAAGCAGCAGTTCAGTTCGTCTACATCACCATAGGCGGCCACACGGAGTGACGCTTTACTTACACGATGGCCCCCGATGAGGGCTGTCGTTCCTCCGTCCCCAGTTTTGGTTACAACCTTGGAGAGTCGCATCTCTATCCTACCCAGAAGTCTTTGGCGAGGTGCTGCATATAGTTCTGCAGGAGGAGAATGGTCTTCTCGTCGAGAGGCGTCTGGAACTTGACTCTTTGCCTATAGATGCCTTCTATTTGTACCTCCCCATCAGGGTCGGGCTCACCTTCAACCTCGGCCTCGGTCACGCAGGAAAGGACAGTCGCCTTAATGTGCATCGGCTCAAGGTTTGAGAGACCCTTGATGTCGAGTCCCCAAGTTTCCTCTTCCTCGCTGGCTTGGTCAATCATGATGCAGCCACCTTCGGTACTGATGTCCACGATATGGCCTTCGGATCTCAAGTCGTCGCGTCTCGCTACAACCTCAAGCTTACAGGTTGCTCTATAAAATTTTCGGTCTTCTACCAGGTCCTTGGTGTCAACTTTTTTCTCTTTGAAGAGGTAGGCAATCCAAGAGGCGGCCATACGGGGCTTGGTCTCTTTGAAGCGCGCCCCGCACACGAGTTCCAGGGTCTTCGGGTTTTTGCGCATCCAGATAACTTCGCAATTGAGACTACGAACGCCGTAACCTTCCAAGGGGTGAGGAAATTTCACTTGTACCACTTCACCAATCTTGAACTTGACGGTTGAAGTGAAGCGAAGACCCGCCAGCGAGTAGTCTAGAACGTAGGCGACCTTTTTCGTGTCCTTGAACGTCACATCAACTTTGTAGCGGCATTGGAAACGAATGGTTTTACGACGCTCCGCAAAATCCCAATCGGCGTCTATGCCTCTCACCATGGTGCGTAGGCCGCGCGATAAATCTGTGGCAAACTTCTTCAGCATGGGTGGGCGTTCTTGACCTTCTTAGCTCGTGCCTTTTTTTGAACGAGCGAGATTCTAGATTTGAGCGGGAGTCGGCCAGTAAGTAGCGATCACCAATCCTGACAGTAAGAGCGCCGTGAGATAGGTGCCTACCGCTCCCAATACTCGTACGATGTTTGGCTTGTTGGGAGGAAATGTCACTAATCCGGCCACCATCAGGTAGCGGGCTGCGACCACGGCCGGAGACAGCCATATCGACCATTTTGGCGCGCCGCCCATGGGTAGGACCAGCAATAAGGCGAAGAAGATAGGATGCCATTCGGCGCAATTGGAGAAAGCGAGCCGCGCTCGAAAGAGAGGGTGGTTTGGATCGTCGGGCGCACCTACCGAGCAACGGAACTTCCGGCGCATTCCGCTAATGACTAGGCCGAGAAGGATCTGAAGTATAGCGAGAAAGACAACGCAAAGAATAGCGATTTTCATAATCGCGGGATTTTCTACTCCGATGGAAAAATCCCGCAAAGCAAATTTAATGACCACGAACACGAACATCAAACTATGGCCCTGCGAGTAACCGGGACCCGTTTCGACGACCGATTTCGACTGATTGGGGTGTTGGGACAAGGCGCCATGGGTGCGGTCTACGACGTCTCCGACGAACGACTGGAGGGAGTGCGATGGGCTCTCAAAGAACTAGACCTGGGAGTCGTGCTGGAGAAAGAGAAGCCAGAAGCCATCGCGCTTTTTCGACGTGAAGCCGAAATTTTGGGCTCCTTATCTCACCCCGGATGTCCAAGGGTCATACACGAATTTGTTACCGACAGGAACGCTCCGGCCTTCGTAATGAGCCGGGTAGAGGGTGTTCCGTTGGATCAACTGCTAGAGCAGGTCGATCGGCCTTTGTCGCTCCACGAAACACTCCCTATCCTTTTACAGGTCTGCCATATTTTAGAGCATCTTCACGCCCAGAGTCCCCCAGTGGTCTTTCGAGATCTCAAGCCATCCAATCTTATGCTGAGCGACCACGGCGCGGTTTATCTGATCGATTTCGGGATCGCTCGCCGTCACGACAGCAAGAAAACGAAGGACACCCAAGATCTCGGGACACCGGGATTCTGTTCCCCAGAACAGTACGGCCGGGGCCAGACTACACAGCAGTCGGACATCTATTCGCTGGGTTCCACGGCTTACTTTCTACTGTCGCGGGCGGATCTTCAGAATTACGGTTTTGTGATACCACCGCTGACAGATCACTTGACGGACCACGTACCCGATGCATCGGCCGCGGAACTCTCCCAACTGATCGCGCAGATGTTGCAGTTACTTTCCAAGGACCGGCCTGCATCCGTCAGGGAAGTGAGAGAGCGTTTAGAAGGGATCTTCGCCGGCCTCAAACCCTCTCGCGATCGTTCGACTAAGCTTCTCCATCCTGCTTTGCGGGCTTTAACGGACCATCCGATTCATCCCAAACAACGGCTGCGACTATTCGACCTGAAGTTTTTCTGGAGTTGGTTTCGGACGTTCTTTTGACTAGGCCTTAGGGCTTTCCAGGTTTTTTTTGCTCGGACACCTAAGTCAGGCTGCCATGACTGAGCAACGTTTCATCGCCGATTTGAACCCTCCTCAAGCCGAAGCCGTTTTGGCTACCGAGGGGCCACTTTTGCTTTTGGCCGGCGCGGGTTCGGGCAAGACTCGCGTGCTGACCCGAAGGATCGCCTATATTCTGGCGACCAAGAAGGCCAATCGACACCAGATCCTGGCGGTGACCTTCACCAACAAGGCAGCCAAAGAGATGGCCGAACGAGTGGCTCAACTGTGTGGTCCGGGTCGCTTTCAAGATCTCGGCACCTTCCACTCGGTCTGCGCTCGATGGTTGAGGCGCTACGGACATGTGATAGGTCTCGATTCCTCGTTCACCATATACGCCGGACCCGAACAGCAAGTGTTGATCAAAGAAATTGTTAAAGAGCTGAACTTGGACTCCCAAAAGTTTAAGCCTGGCGCCGTCATCTCCCAGATTTCCGGGTGGAAAAGTCGTCTCATCGATCCAGTCAAGGCGCAACTTGAATCGCGGTTTTCCTTGCAGAATCACGTGAGGATCTATGCCGAATACCAACGCAAACTGCAGCAGAATCGGGCGCTTGACTTCGATGACATTCTGGTAAAAGCCGTGGACATGTTGCGAGAGGATGAGCCCCTTCGGACCCAATTTCAAGAGCGACTCCGCTATCTATGTGTCGACGAGTATCAAGACGTTAATCCGGTCCAGTATGAACTGATCCGCCTCTTGTCTGCCCCCCAAAACAATGTCTGCGCGGTCGGCGACGACGATCAGAGTATTTACGCCTTTCGAGGCGCGGACATTTCCATCTTATTGCGCTTCGAGCAAGACTTCCCCAACGCTAAAGTGATTCGACTCGAGCAGAACTACCGATCGACGGAACATATCTTGGCCGCCGCGAACCACGTGGTTTCCCATAATCAAGGTCGGAAACGCAAGAATCTTTGGACTGACAAAAAGGGTGGTCACAAACTGGAGTTTTTCCGCGCCTCTGACGGACGGGATGAGGGACGCTTCATCGCGTCTTCTATTTCCAGTTTGCGGGTGGATGCAGCGCGTACGCGCCCGCTCACTGATTTTGTAATTCTCTACCGTACCAACGCCCAGTCACGTCTCATCGAGGAAGCTATGATTCAGGCCGGACTCCCGTACCAGATCGTCGGCGGCCTACGCTTCTTCGAACGCAAAGAGATCAAAGACATGCTGAGCTACTTTCGAGTCCTACAGAATCCCTCCGATTCGGTGGCCTTGCGTCGAGTGATCAATGAACCGACACGCGGCATTGGGGGGCGATCCGTGGAAAAGTTGATGGAGTTGGCAGCCGTTTCCCAGATGCCGCTATTTTATGTCTTAGAACGTGCTCGTGACGCCGGTCTTGGCGGCAAGGCAGCCAAAGGCGCCGAGGAGATGTTTGGCTGGATGCAAGAACTGGCCCAAGTGATGGCAAGTTCTGAGCCGTTGCCTTTGGCAGAACTGTTGGACCAGATCTTGGACCGCTCTGGCTATATGCAGGGCTTGCGGGCCGAAAATTCTGTGGAAGCCTTGGCCCGCATCGAAAACCTCATGGAGTTGACCAACGTCACCGAAGAGTTCGACCGTTCGCGTCAAAGCGGAGAATACTCTATTGCCGAACTCGACAGCGAGGCGGACTCGCCGTTGGAGAGCTTTTTAGTGGAGGTGTCCCTACTGACCGATCAAGATCGAGGCGACGTGGCCAAAGAGCAAGTGACTCTCATGACCCTTCACTCCGCCAAAGGCCTGGAGTTTCCGGTGGTCTATCTCACCGGACTCGAGGAAGAGACTTTCCCTCACAGTCGCTCTATGGCCGACCCTGAGCAGATGGAGGAGGAACGGCGCCTCTGCTACGTGGGTCTCACCCGGGCTGAGGAACGCCTGTTTTTGACCGCTGCCAACTCTCGTCAGATTCACGGGAACACTTTTGTCAAAAAACCTTCAAGATTCATCGACGAGATTCCAGAGAACCTCTTCGAATCTCCGCCTCGAGCCGCCTCACTATCATCTCGAAAATCCGGTGGGTACGACGAAAGTCCGTCCATCGGCTCCTCGGAATGGAAGGGCTTCGGGCAGACCGCCCCACGTGGCAAGCAGTCCGCCGTGATGCCAAGCCTCTTTGCCGCGGGAGACAGCATTGAGCACAAAGTGTTCGGGAAAGGCAAGGTCCAGGGCGTCGACAAATCCGGCGACATCGTAACCGTGGATTTTTTGAACGGTTCGGTGCGCAAACTGAAGAGCAATTTTCTCAAAAAAATCGACAAGATCATCTCGGAACCTAAAGCCGCGACGGGACCTAAAGTCTTCAAAGCCGGAGACCGTGTCCAGCACGACCGCTGGGGCCCGGGAACCGTGAAGTCCGTGGCCGGCGAAGCCCTCACCGTGGTGTTCTCGGGGATGACCGTTTCCTTACCGCAAGGAGACGGGACACTGAAGGCGGGCTGATGAGACGCAAGTTCCCCGACGTTTTGACTCTGTTGACTGTGTTCATGGTGTGTTTCACAGTGATGACCTGGCTGATACCGGCCGGACGTTTCCAGCGCAAGGCTTTCGAAAATAAGCAGGTGGTGGTTCCCGGGACCTACCAACAGGTGGAGCAGAACGGTCAGGGGCTGATGGATTTTCTCACCGCGCCGGGCCGGGGGGTGGTGGCTGCGGCCGACATTATCGCCTTCGTTTTTCTGGTGGCGGGTGCCTTTGGAATTGTTCAGCGGACAGGCGCGATTCAGGCGTTTCTGGAGAAAGTGATCGTTTTCGGAGTCGCAAAGCCTCGCTACAAACTCTTCCTGTTACCGTTCTTGATTACGCTTTTTTCCCTGGGGGGAGCGACCTTCGGGATGACTGAGGAAGTGTTGGTTTTCGTCATGCTCACCATCCCCTTTAGTCACGCCCTGGGATACGACACAGTGGTGGGCGTTGCCATCCCGTTCGTAGGGGCAGGTGCGGGTTTTGCCGGAGCCTTCATCAATCCTTTCACGGTCGGAATCGCGCAAGGCATTGCCGAGTTGCCGCCGGGAAGTGGATTTGGCTATCGGCTCGTCTGTTGGGCGGTCTTCACGACCACGGCGATCGCGTTCATCTGTTTGTACGCTCAACGAATCGACGGCGATAAAACCAAAAGCATCGTGCACGGAGTGCCCAGTAAGTGGGACGAAGAGAGGGTACACGAAGAGGTTAAGATGACGCGCGCTCGGGTCTGGGTTTTGATGCTTTTGGGAGGCTCACTTTTACTCTTGGTCTACGGAGTTCAAGAGTGGCACTGGTACATTCAAGAGATCGCAGGTTTGTTTGTGGGTATGGGCCTCTTGGCATCCGCGGTGGGCCGACTTTCGGCCGAGGAAACAGTGGAAGCGTTCAGCAAGGGGGCAACTGAGGTGGTGTTGGCAGCGCTCATTATCGGCTTCTCGCGCGGACTGCTGGTGATCGCTGAAGAGGGGGCCATCATCGATACCATTTTGCATTTTTTGGCCAGTGCCGCCGAAGGCTTCTCTCCAGCCGTTTCGGTCATCCTTATGTTCATCTTCCAGAGTTTTCTCAATTTCTTCGTGCCTTCGGGCTCAGGGCAGGCCGCCCTAACCATGCCCTTGATGTCGCCGCTGAGCGATCTGCTGGGTCTGGAACGGCAAGTCGCTGTGCTGGCCTTCCAGTTCGGCGACGGCATCTCGAATCTCATCATTCCTACCAGCGGGGTCACGATGGGCATCCTACAGATCGCCGGCATACCTTACGACCGCTGGTTTCGATTCTGTCTACCGCTGGTCGTGATCCTGTCGTTAGTGGCATGCGTGCTCTTGGTACTACCCGTTACGGTGTTTGAATGGTCCTAGAGGAAACGAAAAGTTCATCTTAGTTCACAAGAAGGAGAGGGAAAAGCATGAAAGACTACACAATCCGTATCCCCGGATTCAAGGAGCAAGAACTGATATGGCGAGCGGGTTTTTGGAAGAACTCGTTTTTGGTCAACGGTCAGATACTGAAGGGAACGGGGAAGAAAAACTCCGACTATCTTGTGAAAAACGACCAAGGTGAAGTGGAGACCATCAGGGCCAACGTCTCTTTGGGAGAGACGATTCCATCCTTCACTCACAAGGATGAGACGTACAATCTCGCCCCACCCGTGTCGACCGGTCAAAAGATCTTTGCCGCTGTCTTGCACATTCCACTCTTCGCCGGTGGAGCGCTGGGCGGAATCTGCTGCGCCCTCGGATATATGACGTCGTTGTCGTTCTTTCGCTCGGAACGGCCAAGTTGGCTTCGGTACGCTATGGTGGCCGCAAGCGCGTTCGGCGCTTGGATGGTTTACTTCGTTCTCTCCGCGGGAGTTCAAAGCTTGATCGGCTAGAGTGGAGATGTCCAGGTTGTCGACTCCTGGTGCGGATTCCCAAAGACTCTTGGGTAGCGATCTAAAACTCTCTCAAGACCTCTTCTTCAAGGACAGCGAGAGCCGTTTCGAGGTGTTCGTCAGTGATGACCAGCGGAGGTAGAAGGCGTAGGACCTGACCGTGTGCTCCCGCGGTGATCATCAGAACGCCTCGTTCCAGGCAGCGGGCCACGATGCTGGGCGCTCCTGATCGAAGTTCCATGGCCAACATGGCCCCCAGGCCGCGTACCTCGAGAACTCCGGAACATCGGGCTTGGATGGCTTCCATTTTCTGGCGAATGGTGGTCCCTAAAAGAACGGCTCGCTGACAGAGTTTTTCTTCTTCCATGACTTCAATGGCGGCCAGGGCGGCGGCGCAGGCCACCGGATTTCCACCGTAGGTCCCACCCAGGGTTCCAGGCCGTGCTCCGTCCATCACCTCCGCCCGACCGAGCACAGCCGAGACCGGCATGCCTCCGCCCATAGCTTTGGCCCATACCGACACGTCCGGCAGGACCTCAAAATGCTGATAGGCCGCCCAGTGCCCGGTTCTACAGAAGCCGCTTTGCACTTCGTCGAAAATCAGAACGATACCGTGAGTGTCACACTCTGCCCGGAGGGCTCGCAAGTAGCCAGCGGGTGCGGTATGAAAGCCTCCCTCACCCTGGACGACCTCAATGATCACGGCAGCCACCTGCTCAGCGGCCACCGTACTGATCAATGCGCCGCGGAAGCGTTCGATCTCGCGCTCTACGAATCGCTCCTCGGTCAGTCCGTCGCCGTAGGCAAAATGGTTGGGGTAGGGCAATTTGTAGACTTCTGGTGCGTAGGGACCGCAGCCCAGTTTGTAGCCTACTTTGGAGGTGAGGGTGGTGGCCAGAAGAGTGCGTCCGTGAAAGCCCTCGCTGAAACTGATGATCGCTGGACGCTTGGTGAATTGACGGGCGATCTTGATGGAGTTCTCGACCGCTTCGGCACCGCTGTTGACCAGCATCGCCCGGGTCTCCTCACCATGAGGGAAAAGCTCGATCAGCTTCTCACAGAGACTGACGTAAGGTTCGTAGGTGGCCACGTGAAAGCAGGTGTGCTGTAGCTTACCTGCTTGCTCTCGGATCGCTGCCACCACTTTGGGGTGGCTGTGACCCACGGTGACTACCCCGATGCCCGAAGCCAAATCGATATACTCGCGGCCCTCCAGATCGATCAAGAGAGCACCGCGACCTTCGGCAACAACCAGCGAGTTCAGGCGCCCGACTCCTGGGCTAACGGCCGCGCTGCGGCGCTTGAGCATTTCAGATCCAGTGGACATGGGGGCGAATTCCCCACCCTCAAGGCAACGCCTGCAGAAAGAATACGTCCGATCAAGTTCGAGGCGATCGCATCCAGGTGAGCCCATCAGAAAGTTGTGGCATCATTCTTGAGTTCATGGAGATGGACTCCACCGAGGGAATCTTGCTTCCAACCAAATCCTAAGGCGGGAAGGACACTATACCACGGTCTTACGAATGGACGGGGCATGAAAACAGTCGCTATGTTATTAGCCGGGGGAGAGGGTAGCCGGCTGACGGTGCTTTCTGAGCAGCGCGCCAAGCCCGCGGTTCCCTTCGCCGGAAAGTTTCGCATCATCGATTTTACTCTCTCGAATTGTGTCCACAGTGGGATAGGGACGGTGGGAGTGCTGACCCAGTACCGGCCCCACAGTCTCAACGAGCACATCGGTATCGGCAAGCCCTGGGGCCTGGACCGAGCACGCGGCGGAATCCGCTTGCTGCCGCCCTATCAAGGGCGTGGTCACCAACGCTGGTTCGCCGGAACGGCGGACGCCATCTATCAGAACCTTGGCTTCTTGAGCGATCACCGCGCTGACGCGGTTTTGATCCTCTCGGGCGATCACATCTACAAGATGGACTATCGGGAGATGCTTAGAGCTCATACGGCCAAGGGCGCGGACCTCACCGTGGCGGTGATGGAAGTTCCCATTGAGGAAGCGTTCCGTTTTGGCATTATGAAAGTGGATGACGAAGGGCGTATCGTCGAATTCGCTGAGAAGCCCAAAGACCACAGCAAGGGCAATCTCGCGTCTTTGGGGATCTACATCTTCAGCGCCAAGATTCTCGACCGCGTTTTGAGACGAGAATATGAGAATCATCAGGACCTCGACTTCGGCAAACACATCATCCCGTCGATGCTAAACGACGGTTCGGTGGTTCAGTCGTATCGATTCGCCGGCTACTGGGTGGATGTGGGTACGGTGGATTCCTACCTTAATACCAACTTAGAACTGGTGAAGGGCCAAGAGGCATTGGACCTCTACGATGAGCGCTGGCCCATCTTGACCCAGTCTGAAGAGATGCCGGCGGTGAAGGTCGGACCCCAGGGTAAAGTCTCGGAGGCTCTGGTATCTAACGGCTGCGTCATTAAAGGTTTGGTCAAAAATTCGGTGCTTTCGCCGGGAGTATATGTCTCTCCGGGGGCCGTGATAGAAGATTCGGTCATTATGAATGACGTCTGGGTAGGTCCCGGCGCCCACATCAAGGGTGTGGTCGTGGATAAGGACGTTCGAGTGGGCGCGGGAGCGGTTCTGGCCGCCGGCGACACAACGACGCCCAATGAGAAAAGCCCCGATAATCTGAAGGCCGGCATCAGTGTGGTCGGTAAGGGTGCCGTCATCCCGGCCGGCTGCAAGATCGGGTCCAATGTATTGATCGAATCCGAAGTCGATGAATCCGACTTCCCTGAATCAGGAATCGTTCCCGATGGAGCGACCGTGGAGCGTGCGAAATGAGTCAAGCTTTTGCCCTAATAATGGCGGGTGGTCCCAGTCCCGGTCTTTCGGTTCTTACTGAGGTACGGGCGGCCCCGGCGATACCTTTTGGAGGGAAGTATCGATTGATCGACTTTTCTCTCTCGAACTGTGTGAATTCTGAAATTTACAATGTCGCGGTGCTGACTCAGTACCGTCCTCATAGTCTCAGCGAGCATCTGGGAACAGGCGCCCCTTGGGACTTGGATCTGATGCAAGGTGGCTTGCGCGTTCTTCATCCTTTTAGGGGCGGACGTTTTGGTGACTGGCAGCGCGGGACAGCCGATGCGGTTCGTCGCAATCTAGAGTTCGTTGGAGAACAGGCTGAGGAGCACGTTTTGGTGCTGGCTGGCGACCATGTTTACAGCATGGATTACCGACCGATGCTGGAGCGTCACGCGGACAGTGGAGCCGATCTGACCGTCGCCTGCCGCCGAGTCAGTCCTCACGAAACCCATCGTTTCGGTATGATCGTCAAAGGTTCGGACGACCGCATCGTGGGATTCGAGGAGAAGCCTCGTCGCACCCGCGAAACCTTGGCTTCCATGGGTGTCTACGCCTTTCGTCGTCAAGCGTTGCTGAAGATTCTCGCTGACGAGAGTTGCTTGGATTTTGGACGCGATGTTCTGCCCAAAATGCTCAGGAACGGCGCCTCCGTGCGGGCCCACACCTTTCCGGGATATTGGACCGACATCGGAACGGTGCAGGCCTATTGGGAAGCTAATATCGGTCTCTTGTCCGAAGACCCCGCGCTCGACCTATACAATACCGAGAACACGGTGCATACCCGCAGTCAAGAGCGTGGTCCGGTCTGTGTTGGCAAGAGCGCTCAGGTCGATAATAATCTGCTCAGCAACGGCTGTCTGGTGAGCGGAACCGTCCAGCGCAGTATCCTTTCACCCGGAGTAAGAGTGGCTGAAGGAGCCGTGGTCACCAACAGCATTATCCTACACGAGACCGTGATCGAAGCTGGCGCCAGGGTCGATAATTGCATTGTAGACAAACACTGTATTATTCGGGCCGATGCCCGCGTTGGACACGGGGACGATAACACCCCCAACGAGGGACTCCCTCAAGCGTTGAATACAGGACTCACGATCATCGGCCGCGATTCTGTGATTCCCAGCGGAGCCACCTTGGGCCGCAACGTCACGGTACATTCGGGGACTCCGGAAACCAATACAGCTTTGAAGAAGAAGAAGGGTGTTCCCAGCGGCACGGTGGTGGGTAAGCCACTCGACTAAGGATTGAGGTCCCTCCTGACTTTACTCCGCGCGGCTTGCTCGAAGGACCCGCGACCATGGAGGGGATGGCTACCCATCGCCGAACGGAGAACGCCAATCAAGGGTTAAACCTTGGAAGAGGTAGGACCCGATGTTCGTGGTCCGAGGGAGGTATGAGAATGAAGAAATTATTTTTGGGATTGGCTACGGCCGCGCTTCTAGCAATGGGCGGAGCGGCGACGGCCGATTGCACAGGCTGTGAATACGACCTGAACCTGAACGTCAATGGCACCCCTTTCTATGGAAATTGGGCTTTGGTCAACGACCGACCTTTTGTCGGCGTGGAAGCTTTTTCCGATGCGGTGGGATTACCGCGCTCGCACTATTATCAAGGATGGAGTATCGGGGAAAAGCCGTCCGACAACATCGCACCCTTGGAGTTTCTGGTGAGAGCGGGCGACAAACCCGTTGAGACCATTCGTTTCGGCGGTGTCACCATGATCGATCTCTACAAAACCGCTGAGGCGCTCGATCTGCCGGTTCATCACAACTTCAATACCAAGACCATCCAAGTGGGTGATCGTTACGTGGGGCACGAACTGCCCGGCGCCTGGTATCGTCGCTTAAGCCGCACCCGCGGTTGGACGGATGCGGATTGGATGCAACGTCTCATGCCGGGCAGTAAAATTGAGCTTGATGACGATGACGGAGTTCGTCCTCTTCGCCGACTATAAACTAGGGTTTAGAACTTCCAAGAAACCGCCGAGTGCAGACTCGGCGGTTTTTTTGTTTGCCCAGCGTAGCTGGCAAATCCGGAATGTTGACCATTATGGACCTTAAAATCTTGTCGGGGCGTTCACTGGAAGGATTTCGAGCCACAAGACCAGGAAATCAGAAGCATTCCCTGTCTACGAGGTGGTCTATGTCAGAACAAGTCTTTGATCCTGAAGTCGCAGAAGCTGAAGTCGAGCATCTCAGCAAAGAGTTGCGAGAGCATAACCGCAGATATTACATAGAGGCCGCTCCTACGGTTTCCGATTCCGAGTACGACCAGATGTTCCACCGCCTGCGCAGGCTTGAAGAAAAGTACCCGGAACTGCGCCGCGCTGACTCGCCGACTCAGAGAATCGGTGTGGAGAACATTCCCGAAACCGGTCGTTGGGATGGCTTCACCGCGGTGGAACATCTCCGTCCTATGCTGAGCCTCGGGAACGCATTCGACGATGACGAACTTCGCGAGTTCGACGAACGAGTAAAGAAGCGACTTCGAGAGTTGGACATCAACGACTACGACGGCTCAGAGATCCCCTATGTTGTGGAACTCAAGTTTGACGGGCTGGCCGTTTCTTTGCGGTATGAGGACGGGATTTTAGCGTTGGGAGCGACTCGCGGGGACGGACGCCGCGGAGACGACATCACTGTAAACATTCGTACCGTACGGGGAGTACCGCTACGATTGGAGCCTCCCAAGGGACGCGATACCTCTTCGTTGAGCGGCGAAGCTCGTGGGGAAGTCTACATGAACTGGACGGATTTTCGGGAGAAAAACCTCCAAGCTATCGAGAATTTCGAAACTTTAGAACGCAATAAAGCCACCATCAAGGACCTGAAGAGGGCTAAGGCGGTCCTAAACGACGACGATGATAATGTCAAAGAGCGAAGGGCTGCTCTTCAGAGTCAGATCAAGGAACTGATCACGGTCAACAAGCAGTTGAAAAGAGAACAGATCGTGGCCCCTCGCGCAGGGGGGTTCAGTAACCCTAGAAACTGCTCGGCTGGGGTGCTGCGACAGAAGCATTCCTATGAAACAGCGAAATGGCCCTTGCGCATCTTCTGCTACTCATTGGAAGGAGAGATGGCCGAGGGCTGTGAGTATCACTCTCAATGCCTTGAGCGACTCAAAATTCTAGGATATCCCGTGGATGATCACTGGGAAAAATGCACGGGCATCGATAAGGTGATCGCATTCTGCAAGGTGTGGCACGACAAACGGTCCGAGCTTCCCTTCGAGGTCGACGGTATCGTGATCAAGGTGGACCGCTTAGCCTGGCAAGAAGCCTTGGGGCAAGTCTCGCGCAGTCCTCGCTGGGCGATCGCTTACAAGCTTCCCTCGACTCAAGTGCGTACGCGTCTCACCGATATCATTGTGTCGGTCGGACGCACCGGCGCCCTCACGCCGGTGGCGGTTTTGGAACCGAGGCTCGTAGACGGCTCGGAGGTCAGTCGAGCGACCCTTCATAACGAGGACGAGATCCTTCGTAAAGACCTGCGGATTGGGGATTGGGTTTGGGTTCATAAGGCCGGCGCGGTGATTCCCGAAGTGCTCGGTCCGGTGGTCGAAGAACGTAACGGCACAGAAGTCGTCTTCGCCATGCCGACGCGGTGTCCAGAGTGCGGCACGGCAGTCGTTCGGCCGGAGGATGAGGCCGTCGCCCGCTGTCCCAATCGATACTGCCCGGCTCAGGTGGAGGCATCGATCCGATACTTTTGCAGTCGTAACGCCCTGGATATAGAAGGGTTTGGCGAGAAACTCGTTCACATTCTGGTGAGTGAGAAGTTGATCCGTGATGCTGGCGATCTGTTCAGTTTGACGGCTCAGCGTCTCACCGATGAGATCGTCTTTGTAGATAAGAACGGTCAGGAGTCTCGCTTGCGGGATCGGGGGACACAACTGCTGGTCGACGAGTTGGAGAAGGCTAAGACCCGCCCCTTTTCCCGAGTCCTGGTAGCATTAGGTATCCGACACGTCGGGCGGCGCGTGGGTGAAGTTCTCGCGGAAGGATTCGGTTCCATGACAAAGCTCCGAGCCGCCGCAGTGGAAGAGATCTCCGGAGTGCACGAAATAGGACCAGAAATCGGGAGAAGTGTGCGAGAGTTCTTCGATGACGCGGAAAATCAAGCCATGGTCGACAAACTGCAAGACGCGGGACTGACCATGGAGCTCGACCGCTCAACGGATTCTGAAGGTGGCAGCGACATTTTCGCAGGAAAGACCTTCGTGCTGACCGGAACGCTCCCCAAACTGACTCGAGACGAAGCGACGTCTCTGCTGAGAAAACACGGAGCCAAGGTGACGGGGTCCGTTTCCAAAAAGACCGACTTTCTTTTGGCAGGCGCCGAGGCCGGTTCCAAATTGAAGAGGGCCGAAGACTTGGGCGTTTCGATTCTCGACGAGCAAGAACTATATCGACTCATCTACCAAGAGGCGCCTGCGGGAACCCAGGAAGGTGATGAAGGCGCCCTTGAGAATCTTGAGTGATGAGTACCTTACAAGCCCAATCCAAGAAGCGAATTTTCAACTTTTCCGCTGGTCCCGCCGTCCTACCCGAGACTGTCCTCGCTGAAGTCGCAGACGAGATGATGTGTCTGCCGGGCGCCGGAGCGTCGGTCCTTGAACTCTCCCATCGTTCGAAGACGTTCGAGGCGATCATCGAGAGCGCTCGACAGAATTTGCGCGATCTCCTCGGCCTTCCCGACCGCTACAAAGTTCTGTTTCTACAGGGCGGTGCGAGTACTCAGTTTTCCATGATCCCCATGAATTTTCTGACCGCTGATGCACCAGCCCAATACCTGCGTTGCGGAGCCTGGGCCAAGAAAGCCATAAAGGAAGCCAAGAAGATTGGGCCTGTCTCCATCCTGTGGGACGGTGAGAAGAACGGCTTCTCCGACCTCCCAAGCCAAGAGACTTTCGATACGGTCACCTCGGGATCGTACTGTCACATCACTAGTAACGAAACCATTGAAGGCGTCGAATTTGGATATGACCCCAGTACCGGCAATGTTCCTTTGGTATGTGATGCTTCTTCGGACTTCTTGCACCGGCCACTCAAGGCAGAGAACTTCTCTTTGATCTATGCGGGGGCTCAGAAAAACGTGGGCCCGGCGGGCGCCACCATTGTCATCATTGACACCGATTTCCTGGCACAGAAGAAAGGGGAGAACCTCCCCACTATGCTAGACTACCAGGCTATGGCCGATGCCGACAGCATGTATAACACTCCGCCGGCCTTTTCCATCTACGTGATCGAGAAAGTGACTCGCTGGCTAAAGAATGACATCGGAGGCCTGGACGCTATTCACGCTAGGAATAAAAAGAAAGCCGGAGTGCTGTATGACGCCATCGATGGCAGTGGCGGATTTTATCGAGGTCACGCCGCGAAGGACAATCGCTCCTTGATGAACGTGACCTTTCGCCTACCCAGCGAAGACCTTGAGAAGCTTTTCATTAAGGAGGCCGATGCCGCCGAAATGGACGGGCTCAAGGGGCACCGTGACGTCGGCGGGCTTCGCGCTTCAATCTATAACGCGTTTCCTCCCGAAGGTGTCGACGCTCTGGTCAGCTTCATGAAAGAGTTTCAGAAGAAGAACGGTTAGCTAGGGCTCAGGTCCGAAATCGCTCTCAACCGCTGGTTCTGACAGAAGCCGAGCCTCACTAAAGCCATCCCGAACCTCAAGAAGATGAGGTAGGCTTCCGGATTCACAGTGGCGTCGCGAGAGGTGAAACAGGCGGAGTTCTTTGGCTTCTGAAGCGCTTGCCAGGCGAGCGACTTGCTCGGTCGTCATGTGAAGGTTTTGAGTGGCTAAGTCTTTTTCCGCTTTGAGATAGGCGACTTCGGAACACAAGACATCGACGTGCCGATAAAAGTCGGTCAACTGGTTCAGTAGTTTGGTATCGAGCAAGGTGTCTGTGAGGTACCCAACACGATGATGCTCTCCGGGCCTCAAGAGCTTATCTTCGAGCCAATGCTCATCCCGCTCGACACCTTCGACCGTTTGGACGGTCGGAACACCCGCGATCAGACGGCCGACCCACGGACCCGGCGCAAGTCCTAGACGGCGGGCCGTTTCGGGGGAGAATCTTCGAGGAGTTTGGCGGTCGAGACGAAACGCAAGACATGGGACTCCGTGTTGAACATGATGACACTTTACGCTGAGTTGTTCACTCAGATGAACGGTGCCGTCTTCGGTCGGAATCTCGCCGGCCGATGTTGAGGGCATCTCAATGCGCTGGAATCTTTCGTGACAGCGGAACTCGGCGTTGAGAGAAACGGAGCACGGAAGTTCTAGGGCTCGGACGATGAAGGGAGACCCGCTGGTGAGATTCCAAGCGTATCCCTGCAGTCGGTGCTCGATGACATCCACTGTTCCCGGTGGTCCGTAAACGGTTAATGGAATCGGAGAGAATAGGCGGGTTCTCAAGAGATGGTCGAAGCCGATAAGATGGTCAATATGAAGGTGGCTCAAGAAGAGCCAGCGGACTCGCTGAAGGTCTCGAGTTTTTAATCCGTGAAGGGTACCGCAATCAAAAAGAATGGAGAGGTCTGAATTGCTCGGGGTGACCAAAAGAGCGGGGTCGTCGAATGGTCCGCCCGAGGGTTTGAGTTCAAAGGGAAGTGTTCGTTTGTTCATGTCATGATAGGTAGTGAGACAACCAGAACGCTAGAACACGACTGGCGTATGTTGATAAGGTCTGTCGAGAAAGCGTTCCACGACGGTCGACTTTCTAAGGCGGAGGATATCTGCTGGGAGGGGCTTTCGAAAGCCAAGTTGATCGGAGAGTTCGAACCCCGATTGGCAATTTCCCTTTCCAGTTTAGCGGTCATTCAGCGTCTGCGAGGACAACGCGATCGAGTGGAAGACCTTTCCAACATCGCGCTGCGTATTTTCCAGGCCGTGGACCGACGAAGTCCGTTGATGGCTAAGGGTTTGCTCAACGCCGCCTGCTTCTTTCACGACGAGGGTCGTTGGGGAGAGGCTCGGAGGTTGTATGGCAAAGCCATCGCCCTATTGGAAGTCAATCATTGCGAAGAATTGCTTTGCCAGGCCCTGTTGCTCTATGCCCGCCTATGTTCGGACCAGGGCCGAGACAGCCAGGCCGAAACGTTGTTAAAAAGAGTCCAGATGCTGGAGCCGCAGTCCGCGAACTGCCGGGCACTCTTTTTTCTGACTTCGGCCCTTTTGGCTCTGCGCCAAGAGCGACTCAGTCGCTGTGAACAGATGCTCGACGACTTTCAAGAGGTTCTCGACGAAGGTCTGGGTCTTTCGTCCATCTGGCTGTCGTCATCTCTAGCCCTACGGGGGGACCTTGGGGCCGCCATGTATTTCGCGGCTCGGCAAGTCTCGGGATTCACGAAGGTGGATGCTCAGAAACGGACGTCCGCGGTTGTGGCATCATTTCAGCAGGCTCTAGACCTGCGCGAGAGTCTGTTCGGCCCATTCAATGCGTCGTGCGGTGAGATTCACCGGCGCTTGGCGGGTTTCTACCTAGAAATTGGTAGCTTCGACATCGCTGAGCAACTCTTGCGAAAAGCTCTCACGATCAGTCTCTCGACGCGGGGTCCGTACCATCACGAAACCCTGAATTGTCTGAAGGCTTCGCAGGAGATGCTGAGGCTCGCGGCCCGCCATTCCGAAGCCTTCGAGATGGAAACTCGTATGAGCCAAGTGGAGAAAAAGGTCCGCGAGAGGGCTCGGGAAACTTACGTGGTCTGGGGCGAACCAGACGCCGAATAGGGTTTGACGCGGCAATCCCGAGGTATCGGGTTCAAAGGCCTAAACCCCTTGGCTACTCGCCGAGACGTTTTAAAAAAGCTTCGGGATACGTCACTTCGTAGAAAAGCTGCATGCGGTTTTTACGAATTCCGCTTTTCTCATTGACCAGGCTCAGCGGCCCTAAACAGTGGTCCCAGAGTTTGCGAGACTTCGAGGACCAGGTCCCCGCCCGACTTTCGAGTTGATAGCGAACGGGCCGAGTGCCGTAGATGAGAACTTTGAAGAAGAAAAGCGGAGAGCCGGGAATCCTGAGAGCCAACTCCAGTCCGGGTCCAACGTCAGGGAACAGAAGATACAGTTCAGAAACTGGAAGCTGCTTTGCTTCCCGTTCTCGAACCGCTTTCGTGACCGATCGCAGGAAGTGAGCCTCCAGACGAGTCAGGGAGCGCAAGTGTCTATGCGTTCAAAAGGGTGTGGGCGGTGGTCGTGCATCGTCATAAGTGAGTCTAGTCTAAGTTCCAACCGGTACGGCGTTCCATGAGACGCCGGCCTTTCGCAAAGCCTGCCGCTGCAAGTCGAAGAGAATCTGCATGGACTTCCATCCCGCATCGAGGATGCCGTCGAGTTGTTGGCGACTGAAGCTGCCCCCCTCGGCCGTGCCCTGAATCTCAATGATCCCGCCGTCGGAAGTCATCACCAAGTTGAGGTCCGTTCCAGCCCGCGAATCTTCCAGATAGTCAAGGTCGGTCATCACTTGTCCGTCCACGATTCCCAGAGAGAGCGCCGCGACCTGGTGGGAAAAGGGCAACTCCTTGAGTTTTCCCGTTTCCACTAGGCCTGAACAGGCGAGCACTAAGGCCACCCAGCCTCCAGTGATCGAGGCGGTGCGCGTGCCGGCGTCGGCCACGATCACATCGCAATCGAGGGTGAGAGTGCGGGGACCGAGTTGCTCCAGGTTCGTGGCGCCACGCAATGAGCGCCCTATCAAGCGTTGAATCTCATGGGTGCGCCCGTTGGAGTTGTTGTGGTCTCTGCGACTGCGTTGATGGGTGGAACAAGGCAACATAGAGTATTCCGCTTTCACCCATCCCTTCTTAGGATCGTTCATCCAACCCGGTTGACGCTCTTCGATAGTACAGGCGCACAAAACGCGGGTCACTCCGGAGTGGATCATTACGGACCCTTCGGCGTGGGGCAGATAGTTTGTTTCAAAAGTCCAAGGTCGTAGGGAATCCGCGGCGCGGTCGTTGGTTCTAGCCATGGTCTCGACTTCGGTAACCCCATAGAGGCCCCCTTTTGCTCGGGATATCGGTCAAGGGGCAAGGATCGCTTGAACACCCGTCTGAGTGTGGGAAGGGGAAGGAGGGCACTTTAGAAAAGCGACCTTTCATGGCAATGCCCCTATCAGATGAACGACTGCAGCGCGAAATGGGGGAATTGACCAGTGACCTGGTCGCCCTCTTCGAAGCGAAGTATCCCAGATTCTATAACGCTTTCATCGGACTCGAGAAGGATGAGTTGATCGAATTGATGATCGAACTCTGCGATGTTTTCGATCTGCATCGAGAACTTGGGACCGAGATCGCTAAGCGCTACAAGGAGCATAGGCTCCACAGCGGATCGCTAGAAGACCGCGATTGGCCAGAAAATTAGAGGGCTGCGAGGAGCATTTTAGATGAATGTAATCTCGACCGCCGATCACCTTGTCGGTAAAATTACCTGCCCTTCTCAAGAAGTGGCGCTGGCTTTGGCGGATGCTTTGGTGGAAGCACAAGCTGCGGCCTGCGTGAACATCGTGCCGGGACTACTGTCTGTGTACCGTTGGCAAGGAGAGATCTGTCACGACCAAGAGGTCCTGTTACTGGTGAAGACCACTCGACAGCGTATTCACGAAGTGAAAGCCGTGGTGGAAAAGATTCACCCGTACGACGAACCGGAACTTCTATTTTCGGCCGTCGAAATGGGAAGCGAAAGCTATCTCGATTGGGTAACCAAGTCCGTAACGGTAAAATAGCCAAGAGACCCTTGGCACGCAAAAGGAATCCGACGGGCCCTATCGCGAACCAGTCGGCAACACAAAGGTTAGAAGAGTGGTTGACCCACTAGGAGGATGCGATGACTTATATAATTACGGAACCGTGCAAGGGCGTGAAAGACGCAGCGTGCGTTGAAGTCTGCCCAGTTGACTGCATTCATTCCAAAGATGACGAAGAAATGTATTTCATCGATCCCGAGGAGTGTATCGATTGTGGAGCCTGTTTACCGGTCTGTCCGGTCGAGGCGATCTATCCAGACGATGATATTCCCGAGGGACAAGAGAACTATTTGGAAGTGAACGCGGCTTTCTTTCAAAAGTAAGTCTGGCGGCTTTCCTCTTCGGGGGAGCGTTGTTCTGATAGTGTAGCGAACCTTTTCCTTGTGTGGAGATGGATTGTATCAGTGATAGGCCCAGCGTCGATGGTGTATCTGTTGACAGAGCACCCCGTCCTGAATCAAGATCAGGTCTTGGGCTTCGCTGGCGGAGAGATTTTTTGGTTGCACGCGGCGCTTGTTGGCGCTGTAGCCTTTTTTGGCTATCTATTTTCTCGTTCTAGGTCGGCGTTCATAGCCGGACTCACTCTGGCCTTTTCCTTTCTTTTCCCATGCGTTCCAGAACAAGGTCTTGAAGCGAATTTTCTGAGCCTTTCTTACCTATCCGCTGGATTGGTCTTTTTGGCCGCTCCAGACAAAAAGTTTTTCCAGATGGTCAATCTCATATGGAGCGGAATGGCTGCGGTTGTGACGCTTGGAGTGGCCACGGTACTCGTTCAGTACACCGGGTCCACGGTCGGGGTCGGTTTGGCCTTGCTGGGGTGGGGCGGACCGCTCCTCTTTCTTCGTTTCCGAGCGGAGACATCCGGTCGAGGTCGGGAGTCGCTCTTGCTGGTGCCACTGGTGGGTTGCACTCTGTTGGGCCTGACTCTGGGTCGTGACCCGAGCAGCTTTTCCGTGACTGGATTTCACGTGATGACGCTCGTCTTTACGGTGCCTTGCCTTTTGAGCTTGATCGAGCACAGCTTTCGTTTGGCATACATCGATGAGTTAACAGAGATTCCCGGCCGTAGAGCGCTGGTGGAGGCTCTTGACGATACGGGCCCGGTGTTCGCCTTGGCCATGGTCGACGTTGATCACTTCAAGAAGTTCAACGACACTCATGGACACGAAGTCGGTGACCAAGTCCTGCGAATGGTGGCCGCCCGGATCGCTTCCGTCAAAGAAGGCGGCACAGCATACCGATACGGCGGTGAGGAGTTCACCCTGTTCTTTCCGGGCAAAACCGTCGATCAGATTCGAGAAGAACTGGAAAGAATCCGAATTTTGGTGGAGTCGTCACCCTTATACTTGCGATCCGACAACCGTCCGGCTGCCAAACCCAAGAAGGCCACTTCCAAGAAATCCAAAGCTCCTAAGAAGCGACCGTCTGTGGGCGTCACGGTCAGTATCGGCGTGGCCACCGGCCTCTCCTCAGAACCTTGGGACAAAGTTATGAAGCGTGCCGATCAAGCGCTCTACAAGGCCAAAGAGAGTGGCCGTAATCAAGTCGCCCAGGCTTCTTGATGAAGACGGTCTTCGAGACAGCGACGGCGCGACAGCGCATCGCGCTGCTTGAGGACGGGGAGCATTTTGCCTTAACACTCAATGGCTCCCTCCAGTTTCATAGTGGAGATGAGGCGCCTCTCCATGAACTCTTGACGTCGCTGCCTCTATGTTTGGCGAAGGCTCCTAAGAAAGTTCTTGTCTTGGGCGGCGGCATCGGACTCACCGCTCGCGAGGTGCTGAGATTCGCCGAAGTCGAACGCTTGGTCTTGGTGGAGATCGACGCCGGGTTGGTGGAAGTGACATCGCAAGTCCCCAAGTTGCGTGCCCTGAATTGTGACGCTTTCTCCGATCCCAGGGTGGATTTGATCGTTGGGGATGCCTTCGCCTTCGCCGAGTCGGCCACCGAAACGTTTGATCTCATCATCAATGCCGTGGACATCAGCTTCACGCCTCAGGACCGCGAGATCAGCGAAGCACAGATTCGGCGACTGTGGGATGAGGAAAGCCACTTGCTGACCGAAAGCGGTTGGCTCTCGGACTGCATCAACGACGTGGAGTTAGAAGAGTACTTTGGAGCGGACGTGAATTGCGCGTTGCGCGAATTCCCTCTCGCTTTAGGAGATAGATTTTCCCAAAGGCTTACAGCCTATTTTAGCGGACGCCAGGTGGGCGAACATGTTTTCGCGTGGGCCACCTTAGAATCCCAGGCTCCCCGTCGGAGACGTTCCGTTCCCGGAGGATGTCGCTACCTCAACGACGTTCTCGTGGACCGCTTCCTCAAACGGGGCTTCTTGCCTGGACAACGGACACACTGAACTCTTTCCCCATTCGCGAATCTTGGGGCTCCGTGCGACGGTAATTCCGTGCCCAGGCCCTGAAAACGTCCTGAAAACATGATCCGTTTCAGTTTCATGTTAACACGGTGTTCATATCTTTGTTGCACGGATTTCATAAGTTACCAGTGTCCCAATGTGACCGAAAGGTTGCACGGAGGATGATCACTTGGAGGTGGTATGCCCGCAGGTACCATATTGGCCCATAAGCACACCTTGTACGAGACCTACGCTGGTTTCTTTCGAGCCTTGGCGACGGAGAGTTTTTCCGCTGTCAGAGATTGGCTCCATCCGGAGCTCGAGAGATTGATCAGTCATCAGTGTCGAAAAACAGGTGAGGCTCAGTTCCTTCGCAGTTTAAAATTGGGGCTCGGTTCCACCAGTCAGCGACTTCGTTTAGGTAGCAGTCAAGCTGAGGGGGCCGGTCAAATTCGCACGCAACTGCTGAATCCTCGTGGGGATCAGGCAGGCAGCGTCCGCTTCATCCTGGCTCGAGACGGTTGGAGGATCTACGCCGTTGAGGTATGGACCGCCGGAAAGCCGCCTAGCCGTCCTTCCACCGCTGAAGTTGGTCGAGGATCGCCTTCACCTTCTCTAAGAGAACAGCGCCCGGTGGGTACTCCGGTTTACCCGCCGCTACCCCAAAAAGCCCGGTCATCACCAAAGTTTGGGGTTCCTCGTGTGCTTTCCAACCGGTGGTTGTCCAAAGTTTATGCTTCCGATTGAGCGTCAGTTCTCCGTAGAACGGTAGGAGGATGGTGAGTCGTCCTTCCTTGGCCCGAATCGAGGGGATGGTGAGATCCCGAGCTCTCAATTTGAGGTCCACAATGGCTAAAAGGTTACTGGCCTCTTCGGGTAGTTTCCCAAACCGGTCGATAAGCTCGGCCCGCGCCTCTTCCAGTTGTTCGAAGGTGAACACTGAGGCGATTTTTTTGTATAGTACCACCTTCTGCTCAGGGTCCGAGATATAGTCGTCGGGCAAATTCGCCGGAACCGGAAGTTCGATGATGATAGGTTGGTCGGAGATCTCGTACTGAGGCCGTTCTCCTCGCAGGGTGGCCACCTCATCAGCGAGCATCTTGCAGTAAAGGTCGAAGCCGACGGCTGCGATACTGCCGGACTGCTCGGCGCCGAGAATGTCTCCCGCCCCTCGAATCTCCAGATCGCGTAGGGCGATCTGATAGCCCGCCCCCAGATGGGTGAAGTCGCGAATCGTTTCCAGACGCTTGACGGCATCGTCGCTGAGGCTGCGAGCAGGCGGATAGAGCAGATAGCAGTAAGCCTGTCGCGCTGAGCGTCCCACTCGTCCTCTCATCTGGTACAGTTGAGAAAGTCCGAAATGGTGGGCGTTGTTAATGATGATAGTGTTGGAGTTCGGGATATCAAGCCCACTCTCGATGATGGTGGTACAGACGAGAACGTCGTACTCTCCCTCCAAGTAGTCCATCATGACTTTCTCGAGCGCGTCGTCGCCCATCTGTCCGTGCCCCACACCGACACGCACGGTGGGCAGCATACGACGAATATCAGCGGCTAATCGCTCGATGCTTTCCACTCGGTTGTGAACTAAGAAGACCTGCCCTTCGCGCTGGAGTTCTCTGGTGATAGCTCCCCGCAAAATGTCCGGATGGGATTCAAACAGGTAAGTTTTGATAGGGACGCGATCTTCTGGAGGCGTTTCGATGACCGACAAGTCGCGAATGGAGACCAAGGCCATGTTGAGGGTTCTCGGAATCGGAGTGGCAGTCAGCGTCAGGATATCGACGTTTTTCCGGAGCGCCTTAATTTTTTCTTTCTGCTTAACGCCGAAGCGTTGCTCTTCATCCACGATCAGCAGGCCCAAAGAGTTGAACTTGATGTCTTTTGAGAGCAGTCTATGGGTTCCGATGATGACATCGACCTCGCCTTTGGCTAGGGCTTCCAGAGTCGCTTTGATCTCGGCGTTGCTCCGAAAACGACTGAGTACCCCGACTTTCACGGGGAAAGCTGCTAGTCGCTCCGCGAAGGTCTGATAATGCTGGTGGGCCAGAACCGTGGTCGGAACCAGAACGGCGACTTGGCGACCCTCGGAAACGGCCTTGAAAGCCGCGCGGATGGCTACTTCGGTTTTGCCGTAGCCGACATCGCCGCAGACCAGGCGGTCCATAGGGCGGGGACGTTCCATATCGGACTTAACTTCGTCGATCACACGCAACTGATCGGCGGTCTCCTCATACGGGAAGGCTTCTTCCATTTCCGCCTGCCACGGGGTGTCCGGTGGATAGGCGTGCCCGACCGAAGATTCTCGCTCGGCGTAGAGTCGCAAAAGGTCCTCGGCCAACTCCACGGCGTTCTTTTTGACCTTGCTACGCGCACGCGCCCATTCTTGGCCGCCCATTTTGGAGAGTTTGCCGCCCTTGCCCTCGACGCCCTTATAGGGCTGCAAGAGATCGAGTTGCTCCACCGGCACGAACAGACTGTCGTTTTTGGCGTACTCCACCGTCAAGAAGTCTTTGTTGAAGCCGCCAATCGTGAGGGTCTTAACGCCGCCGTAGCGTCCAATCCCGTGCTGCAGGTGGACCACCATGTCGCCGATATTGAGTTCATCGAGGCGGATGAGGGACGCGCGTTCCGCCTTTTGGTGCGACTTCCGACGGCGAACCGCGCCGGTGATCTCACGATCTGTGAGCACTTCCAGGGTCGGTTCACCCTCCGTGCCCGGTAAGTGGAAGCCCTCGCCCAAGGGACTGGAAACCAGTGCCACGCCTTTGCCGGGGGAGAATACGGAGGAGAGCAGGCGGTTCTCCGTGAGCAACTCTTCGAGACGCGAGTGCTGACGACTCATCACCAATACGGCGCGCTCCTCCTTGACCCAAATAGGAAGCCGGCCCAACATGCCCTCCACTCGGTCGGGAAACACGCGCTGAGGCTCGAACGGGAAACTGATTCTTTGTACCCCTTCAGAGGCAGCGCGGCTTTCGGCATCTTCCCACGTGGTGAACGACAGTTGGCGAAACGGAGTCAAAAGCGCCATGAAGTCGCCCCATTCGCCATGCCAACCCTCGTGGGACCATTCCAACGTCTGAAGGCGCAACTGAGCGGGCTCCTCCAAGCAGACCAGGCTTCCTCGAGGAAGAAAGTCGACCAGATGGGATCCCTCATCTTCGTGAGAGATCGGGCTTACGGAAAACTCCGAGATCTCGGCGATGGAGCGTTGAGTGTCGAGATTGAATCGGCGAATCGACTCCACCTCGTCACCGAACAGTTCCACACGAACAGGTTCTCCAGTGATGGGATAAATATCGACGATGTCGCCGCGGGCCGAGAACTCCCCTCGACGTTCCACCAAGTTGCCCCGATGATAGCCTTCCTCGACTAACATCTCGATCAGGGTTTCTCGGTCGGTCGACTCACCCTTGCGAACCGTCCACCTGTTCTTATCGAGGGCTTCGCGACTCATGGTCTTTTGCATCAGTGCTTTCACAGGGGCTACCACGAGTAACGGTTGACCCTTGGGAAGGCCTTGAAGTTGCTCGAGCGCCTTGAGTTGCATCGGGTCCACGGGTCGAGCGTCTTCGGTTTTTGTTCGCTCCTCGCGGAACGGGAAGTAGACGAGATGCTGCTCGAAGCCTAGAGCCCTTAGGTCCTCCACTAGGGCTTCGGCTCCGTCTGTTGACGGTGTCACCCAAAGAGACGGTCCGGCCACTGGTCGATCGTGCATCCCGCGCAAGGCGGACCATAGCGCTCCCCGAGCGGATCGAATGACTCCTTCGACAATCAATTTCTCAGAATCTTCCACGGCTGATGCCAAGCGTCCGACATCGGCACGTTTGCCCAGCAGGGTAAGAAGTTGGTGGATCGCCGCGGGAGGTCCCATCTTGAGTTGGCTGTCTTTGTCGGCCGTTGTCCTAGAAGTCATGGCGGCAGGGTACCCCACATATCACGATGGTCCCTTCTGATAACTTCGAACCCTCTGTCGGACCAGGAGAGCCGAGGGGGCTTTGAGAACCTCTCTGGGCATGTCCACAGACTCTAATCCGGCGCAGGAAGAAGCGGGACCCAACCGAGGTCTTCGATTTTTTTTGGTGGGGGTGCGAATCGTCGGTGTCATTTCTGCGCTATTGATTTCTAATTTTCATTCTCGCCCCTTGGCTATGGCTGATGAACTCGCCGATCTCGGGTGGGTTGTGGCCAGTGGCGTGGTTTTTTACCATTTGATTGCCGCGGTGATGCTGAGCTTTAGTGACAGTCGTGCGCTGTTGACGCTCTTCATCCTTGTAGACGTCGCCCTCGGCACCGGTCTTACATACATGTATGGCGAGGCGTATTTCTTACTGGTTTTCGCTCTGCCGGTCCTGGAAGTCTGTTCGGGCTTTGGCTTGACGGCCGCTCTAGTGGCGGCCGTGCTGGGTATCATGTTTTACTCCGTCGTCTATGCCAGACCCTTGTTGGAGAGTTTCGATAACCAAACGATCAGCGCGGAAACCTTGACCCTACGGTTGTCGCTGTCTGGAATACAGGCCGCTTGCTCGGTCCTTATGGCTTGGCTCTATTCGCTGGCCATCTTAGAGGGCAACCGGGCACGGGGAGTCAAGGCTAAGGCCTCTCAAGCCACCGATATGCTTTATGAGCAGTTGGCTGAGCGCGGCGAGGAAGTTGACGCCCTCTTCGAGGGCCTCAACGAGAGAGAACAGCGCTTGAGCCATCTGGGCAAAGAGGTAGCGCATCTGCAGATGGAGTTGGAAGAAGCCTACAAGGATCTTGCCAAAACTCGTATCTCTATGAATTCGAAGGACAGCCAAGTTGAAGAGGAAGTCAGCCGGATGTCCGAGGAGATGGTTCGTGATCGTCAAGCCCTCGAAGATCGAGGAAATCGCCTCGAACAGGAATTGAACGCTCGAAGTCTTACGCTGGATGGATTTCGCAAGATTTCAGGATCGCTGTCTTTAGAAGACACTCTTTTGGCGCTCGTCTACCACCTCCAGTCACGGTTTCCCAGCGCGGCCTGCGTGGTGTTCATGACAGAGAGCGTGCAAGGAACTCAGTATCTCTATCCTGAGGTTGCCGACGCTCCTGACACCGATTTTTTCAGAGAACTGGCGATCCCGGTGGGTGAGCAGGCCGTGGGTTGGGTTGCCTCAAGCGGGCGCAGCCTGAGAATCGATGATTCGCGGATCGAAACGGATTCCGGAGTGGTGGAAGTGTTGGCCGGCCAAGGGCGAAGCGCCGTGGTCGTTCCGCTTCTCAATCCCGACAGTCAAGCGGCGAGTTCGATTATGGGCGTGGTCTATATGAGTCGGGCCGAAGCGGCAGGATACCGTGACGCCGACCTCTCCTCTATCGAAGAGTTTCTGGAATTGGCTTCCATGGTTGTGGCTCGTTGTTTGGAATTTCGCCACCGGGTCGGTGGAGGTCTGCACGACCCGGTCACCGGGCTTCACAACGGCCTCTATCTTGCGGAGAGAATGGAAGAGGAGGTGCGTCGGGGACGTCGCTACACCTATCCGGTCTCTTTGCTGTTGATAGACATCGACGGTTTCACTCCGATGGTCGAGAAACTTGGCCGGGAGATCTTAGACAACGTCCTCAGGCAGGTGGCGGGGCTCTTGATAGAAGCCATTCGCGACACCGACACCGCGTCCCGGATAGAAGCCGACGATTTCGGCATCCTGTTGGTTCACTCTGACCGTGAGAACGCGATACCCATTGCTGAAAGAATTCGGCAGACCATCTATCAGACAACTTTTGGCACCCCGGGGCAGCCTCTACGCCTTTCCGTCTCCGTCGGCGTAGCGGGCGTTCCCCACGACGCTTCGGACTCCCAGCGGCTCAAAGAAGCGGCCTTCGGAGCGCTGACCCAAGCTCGTGCCGCGGGTGGGAATCGCATTTCCACCTTCCCTCGCTAACCACTTTGGCAGGAGTCGAATTGGACGAAGGCGCAACCTTACCGCATGCTTGCCATGACCCAGATCGAGCCGCCGATTCTCTTTCCCCGCCCCAACGTACTACTCGACGGAGCGGGGGGGTCACCGTTGCATCGGTTTACCGACCAACCAGATCCGCGCCGAAACCCCCGTTTGTGGCTGAAGCTCTACCTCGAAGGTTTGACCCTTCATCGTCGAAGTTTGGTTTTGGCCCGACGCGCCGAGCGCGTACTCGACCTAGGTTGTGGGTGTGGATGGTTTGCCATTGCGGTCGCTCAGGGGAATCCTGATGTGAGAGTCGAGGCTGTCGACACCGACGGACGGCTTCTTGATTGGGCACGCTACTACAGTGATCGTCTCCACAACGAGGGAAAAAAGTTCGGCAAAGTCACCTACAAAGAACAGAACGTTGAGGAGTATCCCTGGGCCGACGTGGAGGAGGAGTTCGACGTGGTCCACGCCGGATTTATTCTCTCTCGCTGCAAAGACCCAGGCGAAGTCCTCAACGGGATTTATAAGGCTCTTAAGCCCGGAGGCTGGCTGATATATCACGATGCGACCGACCCTCCCTCCGGGAATCTTGATCAAGCCGCCGTCCTCCAGCATCGCTGGGTGAAATGGCGCGATCCCAGCAGCGACCCTTGGAGTTGGCGACGGGTCTGGAAACAGCGCTACCGATTCGATATGGTCCGGGCGCTGGCCCGCCACTCAGAGCCCACCGAGGGGCACGTGTTGGCCCGTGTGGAAGAACTGTTCGCTCTCAGATTTCAAGAACGAAGGCGAGCCTTTCTCGACGTCTACCTTCGCATGGCCCGACGGAAGCCCAACCAGAAGTTCTTGATGTTGCCCATAGTGAAGTTTCTCGATGATCTCGGCACCCGTATGGGAATCGTTCAGGGTGCCTGTCGTTACGTCTTAGCTCAAAAACGCTAAGTCCTAGGCACTTGGGCCTCTGAGAGCATCTTGGAGCGCAAGGTAAACAGGTCGTCGGAGAGTCCAACCCAGTAGCTTTCAGGGTTGGCACGGCGTTGGCACTCGGCCGGGAGCGTCTCGAGATTTTTTACAAAGGCATCCCGGATGCTATCGAGTGACGGTCGCTCTTCAGGAATTAACCGCCCCTGTCTCATCACGGGTTGGAGCAGAGCCCTGGCCGAGTGGCCCATGAGGTTCCGTCGACTCTCGGCGAAGTGCGGATGGTGACTCACGACGCCAAGAGGCGTCTTGAAGTCTGGCTTTTCACCAGCCCGAGTGAGGCAGTCCCCGACCATCATGCCTTGCTCATCGTAGACTCGCCACAGGTCTTTCTCTCCTGGGACAGTAATCTTTTCAGGATTACTAGAGATCTTAATGCGAGGTTCAAGGTTCCCGCTCGGCCCAGCGGCCGCGACCAACTTGTAGACGCCGCCTAAGGCGGGTTCGTCTCGACTGGTGACCAGGCTTGTTCCGACACCCCAGATGTCTATCCGCGCTCCCTGGCTGAGCAGGTTGGCGACCAAGTGCTCGTCGAGATCGTTGGAAGCGACGATCTTGGTTTGTTCCAATCCTGCCTCATCCAGCATTCGACGCGCCGCTATCGAAAGCTGCGCGAGATCTCCCGAGTCGAGGCGAATTCCTTGGAGTTGGTGGCCGCGACCTTTAAGTTCTAGGCCTACTACGATGGCATTGGGAACTCCGGAACCCAGAGTGTCGTAGGTGTCAACCAAAAGAGTGGAACTGTCCGGGTAGAGGGTCGCGTAGGCGCGAAAAGCCTCAAGCTCTGAAGGGAACGACATAATCCAGGAATGGGCGTGAGTGCCTCGTACGGGGATGCCGTGAAGGTAGCCGGCTAGCACGTTGGAGGTCGCCGTGCAGCCCCCAATGTAGGAAGCCCGAGTCGCTGAAATGGCACCGTCCACGCCTTGGGCCCGTCGCAAACCGAACTCTAAGACGGACCCACGGTTCGAGGCGATATAGAGTCGCGCCGCTTTGGTCGCGATCAAGGTCTGGAAATTGAGCATGTTGAGCAGCGCCGATTCCACCAGTTGCGCCTCCGGAAGGCGTCCTCGAACTCGCATCAGGGGTTCTCCGGCAAAGATCAATTCACCCTCGGCCACGGCGTCCACATCCGCTGTGAAGCGAAAGTTCTTGAGCCAGGACAAGAAATCGTCGCTGAAGATGCCGAGGCCTTTCAGATATTCTAGCTCGTGATCTTCGAACCTCAGGTTTCGAAGATAATGGAGGGCCGGCTCCAGTCCCGCAGCCACACAAAAACCGCCTTGAAAGGGGAGACGACGGAAAAAAAGTTCGAAGCTGCTCCGTTGCTCGATCTTGTTGCAGGCATGGTAGCCGGCGAGCATGGTCAACTGATAGAGATCGGTCAGCAGAGCTAGGTTTTTCATGGTAGGGTTTTCTCTTTAAGGAGTGCGAAACCTGGTGAACCAAGTGGCAGGGGGACAGGAACGGATAGGGCTTACTGGAATCTTCAACCAGAAAGTGAGTGGGTGTCGTTTTGAGTTTGAGTCAAGCAAACGAAGTGTTGAAGAGAATTGAGCAACTGGCGGGTGAGTGCGAAATCGAAGGCGAGCACGACCTGGAGAACTCTCAGTACGTGATCCGCTTCGGTTTACCCAATGGACGCACTCAGGACGTCTGCGTCAGCGACTCTTCGTTAGAGCCCGAGGTACCGGTGATCGCGGTGCACTCCATCTGCTTAGTGGTTGACAAGGGAATGTTTAAAGGTATTAGCAAGACCATGGCCCTAGAGCTTCTCTTGCTCAATGAAAAGCTGAACTTCGCGCGCTACGGGGTTCAAGAGGAAGAAGAGAGCTATATCATCGTGGCCAGTTACGACCTCTTGCTCAATTCGCTCAATCCGAATGGCTTCGAAGCGGCTCTGGAGTGCGTCGCATTGGCAGCCGACAGCTACGAGGCCAAATTCGGACAAGACGTGTTCTAGGCGTCCCTTTTTCCGCGGGCGGAAGCAGACCAGGGGCTCTATTGATGAGAGCGAAGGCCGATTTTATGAACGTAAAGAACGCTGATGAACTGACTTGGGACGAGCTCCGAGAAGAGGCCTATCGTGGAAGCCTTTTTTTCCTTGGTGTGGCCCCCTTGGAAGATCACGCCAGCCACCTACCCAGTGGAACGGACCCTATCATTTGTGACGCTCTGGCCTATCGCGTGGCGGAATTGGTCACTCCCGTGACCGCCGTTGGTCTGCCGGAAAGTGAAGCGCACGCGGTGATGCTCCCGCTTTGGTACCAGGGCGCCAGCGCACTAGCCAGTCTTGGCTGCTTGCGGTTGAAGAAAAAAACGTTGATCAAGGCTCTCCTGGAGTACGGCGAAGAGTTGGAGCGCCTGGGAGTTCGTCGACTGGTGTTGTTGACCTCGCACGGAGCCGACGATCATCTGTATGCACTCAACGAAGCCGCTCGAATTTTGGAGAGTAAAACTCGCATGAGAGTCATCTCCCCGTCCAAGCACCTGCTGGAAGGATTCCTGGTGGGAGACTATGATGAGGCAGTACAAAAGCGCTTGGGTCGACCTTACACCGAGGCCGAAGTCGCGGGGCTCAACGGCGACGTTCATGCCGCTGGTTGGGAGACCGCGCTGCTGCTGCATATCACACCTCACCTGGTGGGCAGCCAATACAAGACGCTGCCGGCCCATCCAGTGCCCAGCGGCACCCGAAAGAGGTTGCGGGCGCTTCGGGCTCATCGTGGGTATTTCGGAACGCCGGCCGTCGCAACAGCGGAATTAGGGGAAGCCGCGTTCGAAGTTTTAGCCCATACCGCAGCGGATCTGCTCAATGAGTTTTGCACTCGTCCCGTCCGTCACTATCGGGCCGCGCCACCCCAACCTATCACAGCGATGAAGACGAAGAAGAAGGTCCGTCATCGCGAGCACGCAGCCCGAGTGACCTTAGGACTGGCCGTGGGATGGCTGCTGTTCTGGTGGTGGGACCGACCGAGACCGACCTTTTAGAATCCCAGGAACTCTAGAATTTTCTGAACCGCCACTGGGTTGGTTGTAATGGTGGTGTGGTCTCCGCTACCGATGGTTGAAGCTACCTGACCTATCACCCCGGCGTTGGCACTCGATAGACCCACGACACCGTCATCTTCGAAGACGCCCAGCAGACGGGCGATAGCTTCGTAGTCGGTGCCCCGCTTGTTGCCCGCGATCGTACGGTACTCAAACTGCGGGTGATGATTGGCGGCTTCGAAGTTGAGCCCGGTCAGGAACGAGTTGCCCGGAATGAGGTCGCTGAAGCCCTGCTCCTGTCCGTCCACCGCGACTCGGCGACCGTCAAGGTTACGAAACTCCATGTTGCCGTTCAAGACTAAAAGCTGCAAGACTTCCTGAAACAGATTGGGTCGAGCTTGAATCGCCTGGGCCACTTCGCTGCCCAAATGTGGGCCGGCCACCAAGACCGCACGATTTCCGGTCGGAGCGATATCGAAAGTTAGGCCACTTTCCAGAGCGACCCTCGTGACGAGCGTTCCCATGCTGTGCCCCATCAGCGAAAATTGGCGACCGGGGTCGTTGTCGGTGAGCAGATTCAGAGCCTCGACCAGAAGGCTGCCGTTTTTAGACACAGCATCGAGAGTGTCGTATTCGAATCCGAGGATAGCGGTCGCACCCGCTTGTTGCAAGGCCTTCGCGACATCGTCGAATCTCTTCGAAACGATGTCGGAACCCAGACCATGCACGATCATGACCGGACGCTGGCCCAGAGGAGGCAGACTGAGGACGTTGCCTTGGCTGATCACAGGCACCCAGGCGTCCGCTTCGTAACGGTAGACGTTGTAGGTGTTCCAGTTCACGTGGGTTACACGGGTCACGGTTTGCGTGACCGACTGGCTGACGGAATTGAAGGTGTCGTTGAAGCTGTCGAGCGGGTCGCTGCCACCGCAGCCTGACGCGACGAGAGCGAGTAGGCATAGAGTGAGACGCAGAACGGTTTTTTTCATGATTTTTACCTTGAGTAAGAATAAAGCTGTTGTCCAGGAGGTTTGTTTTCCCATCCTCTCTGAGCGGCAAACTCCTTCTATAATCGTGGAGTTAAGACGACGGGGGAGGCGACGCACCACAACGCGAATCCGTGAGCTCAATGAGCTCAATGAGCTTGAGGAGCACGGCGTGATCCAAGTACCTCAGCCAGATGTCGAGACCTCAGAGGTCTAGAACCTGCCAGGTGCTCATGGACGGAACGCACTGAGGATGGCGGTCAATCTTGACCATTGAAAAAAAATCAGTAAGACTTTTGAAGCCTGCGCCGAAGGCGCCAACAAAATCGCCGCATCGCGGGCGGACCGAGGGTATTAAGACATGAGCACAACCGAACAATTGCTCTCCAAGATGGAAGAGGAACGTCCTTTCGAGGAGTTGATGGAGCAAGGCGAAGAGCTTCTCAAGAGGCTTGACTATTCGGCCGCGTTGCGACATTTCGACCGGGTCTTGAAGACCGCCCAGAAGCTTTCCGGCGACGGTCGGGAATTCAACGTGGCCAAAGCGCGAAATCGCTACGCCAAGGCGTGCCAGGTCGTGGGTCGCTGGGATCGAGCCCAGCGAGAGTACCGTCGAGTGGTGGAGTCTGAGCTTGAGGGCGACGAGCGAAGTGCTGTGGCTGAGGCACTGTTGGGGCTGGGAGTCACTATGTCCCGTAGGGGGGAGCGAGAAGAGGCGAGAGACCATTTTCAAGAGGCTCGAGAAGTGGCAGACGAACTCGGTCTGGTGCAAAAGAAAGCCGAGGCGATGTGTCACATCGCGGCCAGCGCGGGACGAACCGGAGAGCTCGAAGAGGCTAAGAACCTTCTGCTGGATGCCAAAGCTTTCGTGCCGGAGACGCCCGAGGATTCGGCGGAACGGGAGTTGGCCGCGCTTTATAACTCTCAGTTCGGACTCTACTACTTTCGCACAGGAAATAATCAAGCGGCCTCCGAGGCGTTCCAGAAGGCTCTTGACGTCCTGGGTGACCAGCCCAGCTTGGAAGCGGCTGCCAGTCGACGCTATCTCGGAGTGATGTGCAGTATGAGGGGGGCTCACCGCCAGACTCTCGAGCATCACTTGGAGGGCCTGCGCATCTACAAGTTGGCCGGTTGCCGGTACGGTCAAGCTAAGGTTTACGACTCCATTGGACGCACCTTCGCCGCGAACAATCGGATGGAAGAAGCGATCTTCTCCTACAAGAAGGCGGAGTCCATCTGTCGTCGCCTTGGAGCCAACTCTGAACTGGCGACCCTCTACGGTAAATTGGGTCAAGTCTATATGATCCGCGAAGATTACGAGACCGCCGTCAAATATTTTCGTCGAGATCTCGATATCTCGTCCCGCAACGGCAACTACTACGCACTCGGGTACAGTTACCGCAACCTTGGTCGGTCCTTGATTCAGGTCGGCATCACCGAAGAGGCCATCACAAATCTTAAGGAAAGCATCGGACTTTTCCAATACGTGGAAGACCAGATCAACCTGGGACGCGTCTATATGGACTTGGCGCAGGCCTACGTGAAGGCCGACCGGTCGCTTGAAGCCAACGAAGTCGCCACCAAAGCCGAGGCGATTTTCAGCGAGCAGCAGATGGATCGCGAATTGGCGTTTTTGAAAACCTTAAAGGGCGTCATCTGCCGTCTGACCAAGGATTACGCGAAAGCAGAGAAGCTTCACCTCGAGTCCATCGAAGAGCTACCCGAAAAGGGTCCCCAAGCCTGGCGTGCGGAGGCGCACTATGAGTTAGGTATTCTTTACCGACAACTGAAGCGCTATCCCGAAGCCGTCGGTGCCTTTCGAGACGCTCTTGAGATCGCTCGCGCGGCGGGACTTTCCCGTCACACCGGACGTTATCTCCGGGACATCGAGAGCCTCGACGAAACGGAACTGTATCGGGCCTGGATGAAAGACCTTCCCGAGGGCTAATGTTTTGGGATTGGCGCTAGCTTTTAAAGCATTCTTTCGTTGCCTGAGAAACAACCCGACGTCTGAGAAGATTGCCGAGTTGATGCAAGAGAACCAGTTGGCCTTACCTGAGCCCGTGAAAGCGACGTCTTCATCGGCTCAGCTTTTGGCTGCCTTCCAAAAGGAGGGTCGTTTTATCGACTTTCTGCAGGAAGATCTTTCGGGCTTTCCTGACGCTCAAGTGGGCTCCGTGGCTCGGGGCATGCAGAAGGGCTGTCGGCAGATCTTGCAGCAGTATCTCACTCTGGTTCCAGTGATGGAGCAAAAAGAAGGCGAACGCGTAGACGTTGAATTGGGTTTCGACGCCCATGAAATTGCGCTGGTAGGGAAGGTCGAGGGTGACCCGCCTTTCTCAGGAGTGTTGCGGCATCACGGTTGGCGCCTGGAGAGAGACCAATTGCCGGTACTGGGGGCTGCCGATATCTTGCTGCCCGCCGAAGTCGAACTCGACTGAACCGTTCGAGCCGCACTGAACCTGTAGGTTTTAGAGGGCTCTCCATGTGGAGAAAGAGTATCGTATGAGAACGTTTGGAATCGATCTAGGAACCACCAACTGTACCTTGGCTTACGCCAAAGCGAGCGAGGACGGGGACGCCCCACCCGAGGGAGGCGTTTTCGGCATTCCTCAACTTGTTGACAACGGGGTCGTGGAGAGTCGCAATACGCTTCCTTCCTTCCTCTACTTGCCGAGTGCTCACGAACTGTCAGCCTTACAGCTTTCTCTGCCCTGGGACGAGGTCAACTTGCGCGCTGTAGGCGTCTACGGGCGTAAGGAAGGCGCCAAGAAGCCGGACCGTCTCATATCGTCGGCCAAATCCTGGCTGTCTCAAGAAGGCGTGGAGCGAAGTAAACCTATCCTCCCCTGGAAAGGCGCTGAGGACCTGACGCCGATGAGCCCAGTGGCCGCCTCGACCGAGTATCTGCGTCACCTCGTGTCGGCCTGGAGATTTGAATATCCGCAGGAACCCTTAGACGATGCGGACGTCGTTTTGACGGTTCCGGCATCCTTTGACGCTGTCGCGAGAGATCTCACCGCCGAGGCCGCCAAGAACGCCGGTTTGAACCAGGTGACGTTACTTGAGGAGCCTCAAGCCGCTTTCTACGCATGGCTGGAAAACTGCGGGGACAGTTGGCGAGAGCAGGTCAAAAAAGGCGATTTGGTTTTGGTCTGCGATATCGGAGGCGGAACCACGGACCTTTCCTTGATTCAGGTGCACGAAGCCGACGGCGATCTCGACCTCGAGCGAGTAGCGGTGGGACAACACATCTTGCTGGGCGGCGACAATATGGACCTGGCCTTAGCCATGGCGGTGCGCCAACGTCTCAAAGGAGAAGGGACCAAACTCGACGCCTGGCAGTTTCAAGTTCTCACCTACGGATGCCGAGAAGCTAAGGAAAAGCTTTTGGGAGATTCCGAGCCTTCGGAGTTTTCCATTACCATTCCGGGCCGCGGAAGCTCTTTGATTGGTGGAGCGCTGCAGATTACCGTCTCGCGCGAAGAGGCTGAGCGCGTTCTTTTGGGCGGATTTTTCCCGGAGGTCGACCTTGGAACCATGCCCACCAGTCATCGCAGAGTGGGCCTGACAGAACTGGGACTTCCTTATGAATCGGACCCCGCCATCACTCGACACCTTTCGGGCTTCTTAGGCGATCGGCGTCCTACTGCCATTCTCTTCAACGGGGGTGTCTTTCAAGCCGCCGAAATGCGCACCCGACTTTTGGACATCCTGGAACATTGGTATGGGGAGCCCGTTCGCCAACTGGAGGGGACGGACTTGGAGTTGGCTGTGGCCAGAGGAGCGGCCCGCTACGGTTTGGTGAAGAAGGGCCACGGGATCCGCATTCGAGGTGGGCTTTCTCGAGCTTACTACATCGGTGTGGAACTCGCTATGCCGGCCGTGCCTGGGATCGAACCCCCCATCAAGGCCGTCTGCGTCGCGCCTCAAGGCATGGAAGAGGGGACCTCATTAGAAGTACCGGATCAGGACTTCGGCTTGGTTCTCGGAGAACCCGTGGAATTTCCCTTTCTGGGTGCGACACAGAAGTCGGAAGATTTGGTGGGACAGGTTCACGAAGAGTGGGAGGATGTTGGGATCGAGCAACTGGCCGCCATCGGCACCACTTTAAAGGAAGAAGGCGCCGATGCCAGATCCGTTCCTGTTCGGCTAGAGACCGTGGCCACAGAACTAGGGACCCTGGAACTTTATTGCGTCGAACGCGATGGTCCGGGACGTTGGAAGCTCGAGTTCAACGTTCGACACGAAGAGGAATGACATCTTGGTGACCGGCCGTCAAGTCGTCGGTATCGATCTTGGAACCTCCAACACGGCGATCTCGCGGTTCGAACCCAGAGGGAATCGACTGGAAACTGTTCCCATCACCCAGCGGATCTCGTCGGTGGAGGTGGGCGAACGGGATCTGTTGCCATCCTTTCTCTACCTACCGGGCGATTATGAACTCCCGTCGGAATCCACTTCGCTCCCCTGGGACCCCCAACGCTCGTTTTTGGTGGGTGAGTTCGCTCGATTTCAGGGTTCGCGTGTACCCGGACGTTGTGTTGTTTCGGCGAAATCCTGGCTGGCTCATCGCAATGTGGATCCCACCGAACGTATGTTGCCTTGGGAGCGGGCCGGCGATCTCCAACCGGTTTCGGCTGTGGGGGCTATTACACGCTATCTCGAGCACATCATAGAGGCTTGGAACTACCGGTTCCCCCAGGACTCTCTGCAGGGCAGTGAAGTGGTGCTGACGATTCCCGCGAGTTTTGACGACCTGGCTCGCAAATTGACCGCCGGAGCAGCGGCTTCCGTGGGTCTTCCGGTGCGTCTCTTGGAAGAGCCGCAGGCGGCTTTCTATTCGTGGCTCTGGCGTCGACGCAAGGACTGGAAAAAACATCTTCAATCAGGTGACGTCGTGCTGGTTTGCGATATCGGCGGAGGAACCACCGACTTCACCTTGATTCGCACCTCCCAGGGAGACGAACTTGAACGTGTCGCGGTGGGCGACCACCTGATGTTAGGGGGAGACAACCTCGACATCGCATTAGCGTACGCGGTGGAGCCTCGCCTTCCCGAGAAGCTCAACGGTCTGCAGTGGGGGGTGCTTCGGCAGCAGTGCCGGGCGTGTAAAGAGCTTCTGCTCGGCGATGAAGCCCCCGACCGCGCTACGGTCGTGGTGCCCGGGAGTGGTTCTAAGCTGCTGGGCGGAGCGCTTTCCGCCGAGATCGAGCGCGCGGAACTGTTGAATCTGGTGCTTGACGGTTTTTTCCCCCGCCTCGACTATGAGGACATACTGTTGAAGGGCGGTGGGCGAGGACTCAAAGAGTTGGGACTACCCTTTGAGTCGGATCCGGCTATCCCAAGACACCTGAGTCGCTTCCTTCATGCCCATGAGGACCATTTCCCCACCCGAGTTCTCTTCAACGGCGGCGCCTGCGCCTCAGGAGTCGTGCGTCAGAGAGTGCTTGAGATTCTGAATCAGTGGAATCGGGAGTTGGGACGGGATGCACCTGTTGTCGAACTGGAGAACGAAGAGGCACATTTAGCGGTTGCGAGGGGAGCGGCCTGGTACGGCCATCAGCGTTTGACCGATGGTTTAGTGGTCGAAGGCGGGACCGCCCGCTCTTACTATTTAGGCTTAGCCGACCGACAGGCGGTCTGCGTGATACCCAGTTCTACCCGAGAGGGACAGTTGGTGACCTTGCCGGAGCCTAAGCTTGTCCTAAGAGTCGGTGAGCCGGTGGCATTTCCACTTTTTTCCTCGTCTATGCGGCCGAAAGACGAAGCGGGGGTGCTGGTCGGACTCTCGGATCTCGTGCCGCTACCAACTCTACAGACCCGGGTGGATCTCGAGCGAGCTGAAGACAAGGAGATCAAGGTTCATCTCGAGGCGGAAGTCACTCCCGTGGGAACCTTAGATATCCGTTGCAAAGGAGAGCGAAAGGGCGAGTTTCGTCTGGAGTTCTCCGTGCGAGACGGTGTGGCGGGTTCTGCGTCCGCGGACCTGGCCCGAAGCGAGGTAGAGGAAGCGCGCCGCTTAGTGGCTCAGACGTTTGCCTACAAACCGAAACAGTTGAAAGCCGCGCCGACCCGCCCCAAGAATCTTCTTTTGGGCCTCGAGACTGTGTTGGGTCAGCCCCGCGACGAGTGGCCTTCGGTCGTGCTGCGAACTTTATGGGACAGCTACTGGGCCATGGAGTCCCGGCGCCGGGTGGAACCCGAGTACGAAGCGGCCTGGCTTAACGGTATCGGGTTCTGTTTGCGACCCGGTTTCGGTCTGCCTCTCGACGAGTGGCGAGTTCTGCAGTTAGAGAAGCTCTTGCAAGCTTGGCTTCAGTTTTCCCGAGACGATGCGGTGAAGGCCCAGTTTTTCATCCTTTGGCGCCGGGTTGCCGCCGGCTTGCGCGACGAGACTCAGTCCCATCTCTGGGACCAAGTGCATCCTCTTTACTTGCCGGGTCGAAAGCACATCAAGACGCGCAACAAAGGCAATCCCGGCAAAGAGGACGCTAAAGAGATGTTGCGGATGGCGGTCAGTTTGGAGCGCATCTCAACCGACGAGAAATTGGCCCTGGCCAAGGTGCTTTGTGAACGGTTGGACGGCGGCCGTGAGGAACTCTGGTTGCTGGCTCGTTTGGCGGCCCGCAAGCCTTTGGACCCCAGCGCTGTCGGCCACGTGATTTCCGGCACCGAGGTGGCGCCCGTGGTGGAGAGTATCTTACAGTCACGATGGCAGAGTACTAGCTTTGGGAAGCTGGCTCTGGTGACCATCGCGGCCCGTTGCGGGGACCCGCTCAGAGACCTCGCAACAGATCTTTGGGACCGCGTAGAATCTTCGCTAGTGGCTGAAAGTGTGGGAGAGCGCGTGCTGGCTCAATTGCGGGGCGAGTCGGTTCGAACCAGAGAAGAGTCCGCCGCGCTCTACGGAGACTCCCTGCCCTTGGGGCTGCGTCTGGCCGATGAAGGCGAATCTTAGACTTGCATTTCTACGGCGGGGGTTCGTCGTGGAACGGGGCGACGTCGTCTAGGTCTTCAGGCTGGCTGGTTTCTAGAAGGTCGTCGAGGGGAAGCTGGAAGCGCTTTATCTGAAGAGCGCCCGCGGGCAGTCGGGGGAATTCCTGATGTCCATACATTCCGACTCCCTGGGCCAGTCCTTTGGTGAGAAACCCGGAGGGAAAGACCTCTCCAAGCGACCGTCGATAGCGTTGGCTGGCTTCCTGGGGTACTAGGTGGACATTGGCTATCACAGCGCCTCGGGGCTTGAGACGCTGGTCGAGAAGACTAAGGAACTCAACTGTTCGTAACGTCTCCGGCACTTCGCTCCCGTCGAACGCGTCGAGATAGATAACGTCGTATTCGCTGTGGTCGTTCTCTAGAAAGTGGCGGGCATCGTCGATGACCGTGACGTGTCGCTCAGACTCTTTGTAAAAAAAGAATCTCTTGGCGGCCTCCACTACGGCGGGTTCGATCTCAATGGAGGTGATGGAAGACTCCGGATAGAGATGAGCCAAGGCGTTGGACAGTCCGGCGCCTCCCAAGCCCACAACCAGAAAGCGAAGGGTCTTGGAATCTTCTTGAGTTTGGGCCTCCCACAGGGAGGTGGCCGCTACCATCTGCTGGACGTATTTAAGAACGGGACGATGGGGCGTCTTGATAGACATTCTCGACTCTTCGGTCTCCGAGGTGCCATCCAGGAAAAAGAGCCGACGAATATCGGCGGATTGGCGCACCCGGATTTCTCCCCAGGCAGTTTTTTGCGTCCAGAGAATTCGACCGGTATCCGCGAGGACAGGGAAGAAAGCGAAACCAATGGCGACGAAAAGAACGGTTAGTCTTATGCGGGACAGTCTGTACACGGCGTCGAAACTTCCTTGAAGCTAGAGCTCCGTCCTGTTGTCAGGGCGCGAGTCATGAGCTACCATGTAACTATGAACCAAATCTCTTTCGGAGGCAACAAGATATGATGTGGGCAGTGATGGGTATTGGAATGATCATCAATACCATAAAAGGCGCCTCGCAAGTCAAGCAGCAGCAGGGGCAACTCAATCAGATGCAGCAGCAGACCGCGCAGCAGGCTGATCGACTCAAGGCCAGTATGAGCAAAGGCTTGGATATCAAAAGAGGCGGAATCCTTGGCGGCGCGTCCACCTCCATTCATGTCGATTATCCGGACAAGGCTTACGAAGGTCTTCATAAACTGCAAACCGGAAATCTGCAAGAACGCATGGGCCTCGAGTCCTCCATGCGCAAAGATTTCAGCAAACTAAAAGACGAATTTTTTAAGGAAAATCATTACGACACCGAGTTCGGAAGTCACGGAAAAGGAAAAGTCCTCACCGATGACGGGGGAAAACCGAAAGTGAAGAACGGCGCTGAGACCACCCCGTTCAAGTCCGCCCGAGAAGGCTTCGAGTCAGCCAACAGATTGAGCTTGGCGAATAAACACGGTGCCCAGATCGACAAGTTCACCAAAAGTGAAGCCGATCGCGCGCGCAGTTTTCTGCAGCAGAATGCGGGTCAACTGGCCGATCCGGCTGTCCAGGGAGAACTCGGTCGAATGATTGTCAGCGGAAAGAAGAAAGCCCTGAAGCTCCAGCAAGAGCAAGACGAAGAGAGATGGCGTACCGAAATGCCTCCCACCAGCGAAATTCAGTCCGCCGTGGAGATGGGCATGAAGGACATGCGTGGAATGGAACAACGGCACATGGCGGCTGAGGAGCGCAGTCGCGATCATCAGGACATCCTGGACTTCGAGCGAGAATTCGCGGCCGCAGCGTCTGAGGAAAGAAACGCCTTCCGAGCGGAAAAGAAAGACGAGAATTTTCTCCTGGACCCTCGCAAGATGATGGAGTTGGCGTCTGCCCCTCCCAAGCAGCGATTCGACCAAGTTCTACCGGGCCATATGACGGCTCAACTCTTCGAACTCGGGATCTACGAAGTTTAGACTCTCAGGATTTCTCACGGAAAAAAGTCGTTTGTCTCTGGACAGACGGCTTTTTTTTATTCCTCGAGTTGACCGGTTTCCAAGAGCGTCACGAACGCGGCTTCATCGATGACCGGAATGCCCAAAGTTTGTGCCTTCTTGATTTTAGCGGTGCCGGGAGCCTCTCCCAATACCAGGGCCGTCGTCTGTCTGGAAACGCTGCCGGGAGACTTTCCTCCGCACTCTGTGATGGCTTCCACAGCGGCTTCCCGAGTGAATCCTTGCAGTGTTCCCGTGACCACCAGGGACTTTCCGACGAGAGTTTGAGGCGAAGAAGGGAGATCGGGGGCGCTGAGGTTGACCCCAGCGTTTCGTAGACGCTCGATGAGGTCACGGTTGTGGGGGTCCGCGAAAAAATCGTGAACGCTCTGTGCGATGATCGGTCCGATGCCGTCCACGGCGGCAATGACGTCAGTCGACGCTTTGACGATGCGGTCGATATCGCCCATCGTACGCGCCAAAAGTTGCGACCCTGCCTTACCGAGATGGGCGATACCTAGAGCGAGCAGGAGGTTCGATAGGGGACGCTTTTTGGAGTCCTCGATGGCCCCGGCCAATTTAGCCGCCGAGGCCCGCTGAAAACCACGCAAGGCCAACAAGCGATCGTAATCGATGGAGTAAAGGTCCGCCGAATCACGGATCAGACCTTTGCTCAGCAAGGTTTGAATGGTGCGCTCTCCTAGTTGCTCTATATTCATCGCATCGCGAGAGACAAAATGAGCGATTCGCTGCACCTGTTGCTTTGGACAGGCGGAATTCAAGCAAAACGTGTCGCTCTGGTCGGGTTGTCTTATCAGGGGGGCGCCGCACTCCGGGCATTTGTTGGGAAAGCTCCAAGGAGGACAGTCCTTGGGCCGTAAGGACAAGACGGGACCGACGACTTCCGGGATCACATCGCCGGCCTTACGAACGATCACCGTGTCGCCTGGTCGTACGTCTTTTTGGGTGACTTGGTCTTGATTATGAAGGGTCGCCATCCTTAGGATTGACCCACTGACTGAAACGGGGTCAAGAAGAGCAAAGGGCGTGGCTTTACCTGAGCGACCGATGGAAACCATAATGTCTTGCAGGAGAGTGGTCTGGGTTTCTGGGGGAAACTTGTAGGCGATGGCCCAACGAGGAGCTTTGGAGGTCGACCCGAGGTCGGTCTGGTGGTCCAGACGATTGAGCTTCACCACCACCCCATCGATCTCAAAGTTGTTGAGATGGCGGTTCGTCTGCCATTTTAAGCAGTACTCATAGACCCTATCGAGCCCCTTGACTAGGCTAGAGTGCTCGTTGATCGGAAGGCCAAGATCTGCCAAATACCTCATCGCGTCCCAATGGGTGGCGATGTTCGCCTCGGGTTCAGTGGCGGTCAGTTGATAGGCCACAAAAGCCAGATGACGCGAGGCGGTCACGGAAGAGTCTTTCTGGCGCAATGAGCCGGCGGCCGCGTTGCGAGGGTTTGCGAACAAGCGCTCCCCATTTTGAGCCTGTTGTCGATTGAGACCCTCGAATGAAGTCAGGGGCATGTAGATTTCCCCTCGCAGTTCCAGGCGCGCCGGAATCTGGTCGGCCTTAAGTCGGGTTGGGATGTTCGAAACGGTCAAGGCATTGGCAGTGACGTCTTCGCCGACGCGTCCATCCCCTCGGGTCGCCGCCCTTACGAGTTGGCCTTGTTCATAAAGAAGCGAGACGGCCAGCCCATCCATTTTGAGTTCGCAGACGGTCTCAAGATCCGAATCGACATAACGATTCATTCGTTGGACCCAGTGCTCAAGATCGGTCCGTGACGTCGCGTTCTCCAGCGACATCATCGGTTGCGAATGTTCGACGTGATGGAATCGCTTTGAAGGGGCTGCGCCAACCGCTAGAGCGGTCGTCTTTTCCGGCTCGAGGTCCAGAAGCGAAACCTCCAAGTCCCGAAGTGTTCGTACCAACGAGTCAAACTCAAAGTCTGAAATCTCGGGGTCGTCGAGTTGGTGATAGCGCTGGTTGTGATAAGCGACGGCTTCGCGCAGTTTAAGAAGGCGTTGGACGAGATCGGCTTGTGAATCGCTCATAGGTTGGCTGGAAAACACTCACGGTGCTCTAAGCGCTCGGGTTTGGCGCCTCTATCAGATCTCGTCCGGCTCTTCAGAAACCTCTTCGGCTTCCGGAAGCGGAGTTCCGGCGACAGACGCCGCGCCGGCGAGCGCGAAAGCATAGAATGCCAAGACTCCATAGGGCACCAGCAGTGCCAAAAGGACTGGCCAAGTGAGACCGCTTGCGGGGACCGGTCGGTAGGCCGTCACGGGAACTTCAAACTTAATAAGGAGCCCGACTGCTCGTCCGACTTCGGGGGCTTCGGTCCTAAGACTTTTCCCATCGCTGGTCGTCAGAACAATGATGTTGCCGTCGATCGAGGCTGTGGTGTAAGCCTTTGACTTGACATCATTTTCGAATTGATTGTAAGGGAGCTTCTCACCTGACAAGCCCCAGGCTGGACCTACAAAGCTTCCAAGCACGAAGCATCCGAGGCCGATCAGCACCAGGACCCCGGCCTTGACAAAAAAACTTGAGTCCCTGCCTTTTTCGTCCGTCACGCTATGTCGCCTCACTTTCTGTTAAGTTCCCACTAGTCTCTTCGGGTGGTCGATGATGGACTGACTGACTGAGCAGTTGAACCAGGCTCGAGCGAAGAGATTCTAGACGATCAGGGTCGGCTTCCAGCATTCGGATCTGGTCTGCCAGCCATCGATCGCGCAGTTCGTGTTCTACCCAGTTGGAAAAATCCCCTCGCTTAAAATGGTAAGTTAGCGAGGAAGTCTCGATGTAGTGAAGGGTGTCGAGGAACTCAGAAAATGTCCTGGCACGTACTCCCAAATAGCGTTGAGTGTTCCAAAAATGGAAAGATTTCTCTTCGGGGAGGGTGGGATTTTGATGCGATAAGGACGGGGTTACGGAGGTCGTCTCCTCTGGGGTGACCGGTGCTTCCATCAACTTCGTCAGTACGTCGGAGATCTCACTGATGAGGTTCTGAGCCTGCTCGACGGTTTGCCCTTCTGACCACAGCAGTAACGATGGCCGTGATGGCGCGGGTACTACCAAAACCCAGCCTCCGGGCGAGAGAATCTTGAGCCCGTCCGTCATCTCCAAGTCTCGATCTTTCATTTCCTCGAGCAGACGGCGCATGAGTCGTCCTTTTTCGAGACTAGAGCACGGTAGCTCTTTCTTTGCTTGGTGAATCTTAGGTACTAAGGCTCTGACCTCGGATAGGGCGACCTTATGACGAGACATCAACTCCAAAAGCTTCACGAAGGAGAACATCGCATCGAAACCTGAAGAAAAGTCGGGAAAGAAAAGTTCACCTTCGGAGGTTCCCGCGAGTCGGATGCGATCGCGGCCCAACTGGCTTCGATGCATCAGTGACCGCAAATCGACTCCAGTGCGAACAACCCGGCCTTCTTTGGGCAGTAGGATGCTCTCGAGCACGGAAGGAGCCGACACAGGAGCGGCGACCAAGACTCCGTTTTCGGTTTGTCCTACGAGAATGGTCATAAGGATGAGCAGGGTCGAACCGTCGATCTGTTCGCCTTTGTCGTCGATAAGGGCCATCCGCTCACCAACCGGGTCCAGTAAAACGCCCAGGTCGGCGCGCAAAGTGGTGACTATGTCGGAAAGTTGATTGAGCCTCAACGGGGAATCGAAAGGCAATTCGCGGGCTCGGATAGGATCGAGATGGGCATTGATGCTTACGCTTTCGCAGCCGAGTCGTCCGAGAATCTGAGGTAAAACGGTAGATGAGCCACCCGAGCCGTAGTCGACGACGACCTTGAAGCCAGCTTCTTTTAAGAGCTCAAGGTCCAACTTTGAAGCGAACTCTTCGGAGTACTGCTCGGTGGTACGACCGGGGAAGTCAATGTGACCCACCTCATCCATGAGGGTCCTTCTGAACTCTTCTCGAAAAAATGAGTTTTCGATTTTTCTTTCCACCGACTTTCCGACGTTGACTCCGCGCTCGTCGAAGAACTGAATCTGTAGGTTACGAACATCGTCTTTGGCGAGTCGGCAATGGATTCCCCCGAGCGCAGCAGTGTTGCGTAACACGAAACGAGTGACCGGAGTTGGAGTGATGCGAAGGTCCTGAACGTTGATTCCCACCGAAATGAGACCACAAATCAGCGAGCGATTGATCATTCGCGACGCGGGGTGACTGTCGCGGGCCAAGATGATGGTACTTCCTTTGCTCAAAAGCGAACCGTAAGCTGAGCCCAACTTGAGGGCGAACTCTGAGGTGAGTTCAATATTCCCGAGGCCTACGATGCCCTCTCGGCCGAACATCGAACTAGGCCATCGCTGACCCCAAATGAGTGAAAGGGAGACGTGCGCTCCGGGCTCAACCTTCTTTTTAGGCCAGATCTTGACTCGGGGAAACACATTGGCACCTTCGCCGACAGTCACCTCATCGGCCAGTACGGCTCCCTCACCGACCACGGTGTGCGATTTGAGGGTGACCTTGCGACCGATGATGGCCGCCTCTGACCGAACTTTTCGCCCGATGAACGTGTCTTCCCAGACCACGTCACGATGAAGGCTGGCTCCTTCTTCTATGATGCAGTTGTCACCTACGACGGTGCCCTCAAGAAGGCGGGCGCCTTCTCGGATTCGACAGTTTTTACCGATCACAAGAGGCGGTTCGAGTTGAGCGCCTGGATGAATTCGGGTGCCTTTGCCGACGTGGATTCCGCGCCGAAGCTCCTTGCCAGGTAAAGTGAGATCCACCTTGCCGGTCAGCAGATCGCGGTTGGCGTCCTGATACTGTTCCAAGGTCCCGATATCGCACCAGTAGCCTTCGGCGACATAGCCAAAGAGGGGCATTTTTTGTTCGAGCATAAGGGGAAACAGGTCTTTCGAGAAATCGAAGGCCTGCCCAGCGGGGATCAGGTCGAGAACATCGGGCTCGAGAATATATATCCCTGTGTTCACGGTGTCAGAGAACACTTCACCCCAAGTCGGCTTTTCCAGGAATCGGATGATCCGATGTTCTTCGTCGACTACCACGACGCCAAATTCCAACGGGTTGTGAACCCGAGTCAGGACGAGGGTTGCCTTGGCTTTGCTTTTTCGGTGGAACTGCAGGGCCGCCTGGAGGTCGAAGTCGGTCAAGGCATCACCGGAGACGACGAAGAAAGTGGAGTCTAACGAATCTTTCAGGAGGTGCACGCTACCGGCGGTTCCCATCGGCTCTTGTTCGACACTGTAATGCATGCGGAGGCCGAAATCGCTGCCATTACCGAAGTGAGCTATCACTTCGTCGGCCAAATAATGGAGGGTCACGTAGACGTGTGTCGTCGCGTGCCGTTGAAGGAGTTCCAGGCAGTATTCCATCACCGGCCTATTGCAGACCGGAACCATGGGTTTTGGTAAATGGCAGGTCAAGGGGCGCAGGCGCGTACCTTGGCCGCCGCCCATCACGACGGCTTTTAGTATTCGTGAGCCGACCTCCGTCATGGTTGATGACGCGGGCGAGTCGTTCCAGGCGCGCCTGACGAACACAGGGCGACCTTATGACGGGACGAGGTTCCGTTCGTGCCGAACTTCGCGGGTGAACACAAAGCACGGGAATCTTCGGGCCCTTCCACGGTCTTAGGTGTTGAATCGGCTACCTCGGTGAGACGTCGGTCGAAAGCCTCCATGCGCGAGAGGATGGCGTCGATATCCGACGGAGAGGAGGCGACCGACTCATCCCCAGGCGGCTGTTGGGCCAACAACACCATCTGCTCCTTTAAAATGCGGAGGTCTCGTCGGGCATCGTCGACTTGTTCGTGCAGAATTTCTAGCTCGGAAAGCCATGGCTTCTCCTCAGAGACAATGGCGGCGGGAGGTTCGGAAATTTCTTTGCTATCCGAAACCACTTCTTCAAGCTCTTCAATGCGCTCTGCTAAGTCCACGGTGGCCACCACCGAATCCTCCACCGCTTCGCGAAGAGCGTCGAGGCTTTGGTCCTGCTCTCGAATTCTCCGGGTCAGCCGTCGAATCGCTTGCCGTTCTTGGTCGAGGGCTGTTTGTAGAGACAGCAACTGGCCGAAAAGTTCCGAGGCCACCTCCTCTCGACGTGTGACTCGTTCTTCGAAAGAGGTGAGACGACCCGTAAGGTCTCGAGGGACCTCTTGGCTGTCGATTCGAGCTTGAATTTGAGCGAAGTTTTGACGGACTTCTTCAAAAGACCGATGGAGATCGTCGATCTCTTCGGAGACAAAAAACTCTCCGCTCTCTTCGCTCACGGGGGAACTGCGTTCCAGCAAGTGGTAGAGTTTCTCTACTTGGTCTCTTTCTTGTGCGAGCCGTCTTTCAAGTCGCTGTTTGGCGCTCACAAGGCGCTCTTGGGGCGCATCCGTTCGCTGCAAACGTGCCTCAAGTTGTTCCAAACGTTGTTGACGAGCGGCAATACTCTCTTCTAAAGAGCTAATTCGTTCTTTGGCTTTTCCCGCCGTGATTTTACCCGTTTTACTCGACATGACTCGGACTTCTCCGAGCCTTTAGCGGCCTCCTACTCGGCGGCCCAGAAGGTACGGCGCGCCGACCTGAGAGCGAAGGGAAGAGGCGTTCCCGAAAGCCCGCTGACCATATCGTTCGCGCTCCGAAAAAGTCCCGGCTTCTCGTCGGCCGGGCCGCTGAACCAGAATTCGCTGGGGGGGATGTAGACGGAGCGCAAGACGTACGGTGTCGGCCCGGAACCTTGTCGGACTTGGCCATTGTACTCTTCGTTGAACATACCGCTGACCATGGTCGCGTTGCGCAGATGAATCTCGCTGCCTGAATGCTCGAAACGCACGCCGCTCACGTTCTCCAGAAAGTCTTCCGACGAAGGAAAGACGAATTCCGTTTCTCCGCCGGGCGGGGTATGGAGCCGAACTTTGAGACCCGGGTGGTAGGCGGACGGGTGACCTTGGTCGGCGAACGCGAAGGCAGCGGTGTCTTCCGTGGGCGTGCTGTCGACCAGCACGACATTGCTCTCGATGACATTGTTGGGGTCACCTGGGAACTTTGGGGGGTCCGTCGCGGGACGAAATTTCGTCCCGGCTTCCTGAAGACCGTGAATGAACAGATCCGGGTCGGTTATAGGAAACTTGTAGTTAGATTCGGTGTCATCGACGATATCGTCGGTGATCCTATAGATTCTGTCGGCGGTCATAATTGCGGCGGGTTTTTCGCGATGGGTGTCGTTCGCAAGGTCTGCCGAGCTGCGATATTTTTTATTAAAATCGCCTTGGAGGTACACGGTTTCACTGCAGACCACGGTGAGGGCGTCTCCTAAATCGGCACCGTTGGTTAGACGAATGGGAGTGGAAGAGTACAGCAGCCCATTCTCAGGCCACTGCCCGGATGCGCTTAATTTCTTTAGATCGATCTCCGCGATGCGGACTTTTTGTTTTTCAGACTCGTTGTAAACATCGACGGTCTTTAGCCAACTACTAGGCGCCGAGGAGGCCCCAATCTTCAAGGTTGCATGTTGGTCGTAGTAACCACCCGGTTCGAAAGTCAGAGAGTGGGGAAGACTTTTCTGTCGCGCGCCCACATCGCGCGTTTTGACTTTGCCAGCGAAAACTGACAGAGCTCCATCGATTCCTGCGCTGTCCCATTGTGGACTCAAGGAGTCGAAGTAGTTGGACGACGTCGTACCTAAAGACTTTCCGTTGACGCCGACCTGAATGCCGTCTTCGGATCGACCCCAATAATCGTGGCGCCGAATGAGGTCTTCGCCGGTGGTGATGTCGGCGTCGGTGAGTTGGAGTTCGGTGATGGTGTTTCCCGAGGTATCTGTAGAAGGGGGCACAATGTAAAACCCCCCTTTGGAGAAACCGGTCGTTCTCCACGGAGCCAAATAGAGGTCGCCGTTGGTGTGTATCTGTCCCTTGAGTTCTTGATGGGAGGAGCGAGCGAGGTCGGCCAGGTCGCCGTTGTCGAACAACAGATATTGCTGAGGATCCTCGAGGACTCCGGCCAGATGATGGCTGGCCATCCGATTTCCGACGACGGCCTCACTGTCAACCCGCCACTCCATGGGCTTGGTTTCGTCGGGAAACCAGATTCGGAAACGGTAGCTTTCCTCGAGTCCTGAACGGGTGAACGACTTCTCTATTTCGTCGACTGTCGGATCGTAGGTCCAACCGATCCATCCGTCGCCGTCTCTTTGCAGTTCGAAATTTGCGGGCCAGACCACCGCGAGGTCATCCGATGCGCCGACCTTGGAGCCGTCAGGTTCGTGGGTGACGGTGGTGAAGTTGCCTAGGCCAAAGACATGAAACCCAACATTGAGGCCCGCTTCGGCCAGGTAAAATGCCTTGGTTTTCTGCTGTGCCTGGAGCCCGAAGCCGACCCCGCTGATGATGAGTCGCACTAAGCTGAAGGTAAGAATCAAGCAGATAGGCACGAGCATGAGTGCGGCAGCCAACATGAACCCTTTTCTGGTATGTGTCATCGATTGTTCCTCATGGTCAGATGAGTCTGATAGGTCTCGTAAAGAATGCTCTCTCCCTCTGTCTTATGGCCGATCACGAATTCGAACATCAATCCATCCCCGGTGGGCGTTTGGCGGATCCGAAGACCTTCGGCCGGAGTGGCGGTGGCGAACGTACGGACGTTGATGTCGCTGGTCGGAAGATTGGTGAGTTGTATGTCGGCCGGACTGCCGGGCGTGACACCCACTTGGCGAGCGATGCGGGTGAGCACGATCTTGTGGGCCCCGTCATAGGCGCGGTCCGGGCCCAGGTCTTGTTGAAGGAAGAGCGCCTCCACGGTGTATTCTGGTTCGACGGCCGCGCTCTCGGATCTTGCGAAAACAACCTCCTGGACTGGAGGGTCAGAGGGATCCGTGGGCGGACCGCCGGTGAATTCATGCTGATAAGTGGAGCCGAAATCGAGGCTTACATTTGGTGAATAGATGAAGGTCGCCGCGCGCAACTCTCGTTGCAGGTTGCCCAGTAAGACCCGCAACTGTTGGCGTGGTTCGCTTCGACCTCTGAGTTGGTCCCCACTCCGTTTCACGACACTGACCGTTCCGATACCGATCATCATAACAAAAGCAAAAGCTGAGGAAGCGACCAGAACTTCGGCCAGGGTGAGTCCACTTATCACGTATGGACGCTTCATCGGGCCGGTTCCGCGATCATGGTTCCCACTGTGATGGCAACGCCGTTCTGGCCTTGACTCAAGTCCGGGGTTGGAATTGGGAAAGCCGAATCTCGATGGGAGACTGAGACCATGACCCGCTTCATAGCTGGATTGAGTTCTGAAACCTCAACTCTGTAGATATAGCGGGTCTGAAGGTTGTCGGGTCGGTCGGACTCCAGGGTCCAATAGTCGCCGTCAGGCGTGCCCAACAGGTCGCGGTACCGTTCATATTCGCGGGCATCACTCACCCGTCTCTCCATGAGTGTGTCGGCCAAGATTGTCGATTCCGTGAGCGTGACGTCTTTCGTGTCGAGTCTGGCTGTTTGGATAAGGGTTCCGGTGACAGCGAGGCTAAGCATCGCGAAAAGTGCCAATCCGATGATCACTTCCGCGAGTGTGGCTCCCCAAAAGTTACGTCTTGTTCTGGTTAAGACACAACAGTCTGTTCTATGGATTCCCGCGCGCATCTGGTCTAGTATGGTGCATTGTTGACGTTTTGCAAGGTCCTAGATGTTACATGAAATCCATCGAGAGTTTACTCGTCTCGACCTAGGGGGCTGTGGATGCGCCTGCCGGCTATCGGAAGAAGCAGTGTTCCCAGTCTCGCAAGGTCGGCCCGAACCTTGCCGATTCGCTCGGTGTGAAGATGTAGCCCCGAATGATGGTGGCCCCGGTGCCGTCGCTTTTCCCGACCACGAGTTCGGTGGCGGCGGCCAGCGCGTCCGCCACGGCCGCTACGGTCGCTTTCATTTCTAAACCCTCACCGTCGTGTTGCCCACGGTAGTCTAATAATGGCTCCAGTCCCGCGCAGCCGAGTGTGACGTTGGTAATTCCCTGACGCCACGGTCGACCGAAACTGTCACTGATAAGGACAGGCACCGCGAAGCCCAATCGTTCTCGAAGACCGAGATACAGCTTCTGAGCGGATCCATCGCAATCCTTAGGGAGTAAGCAAGCGCTTTGGCCCCCGTCTACGTTGGACAGGTCGATACCCGCATTGGCACACACGAAGCCGTGATGGGTTCGACTAATGAGAACACCACGCTCTTGCCTTAGGATCTCTTGGCTCTCCTGAAGGATGAGTTCGACCAAGGCGGGATCTTTTTCCATGTCGCGTCCGATGGTAACGGCTTTAGGACGCGGTTTCACGGTGTCGAGACGAACGACACGGCCTTCCGCCTTGGAAACGACTTTTTGAGTGACCACGAGAATATCGCCTTGGGTCAAGGCTGGACGGACGTCGCACAAGAGTCCGACGAGGTCGTCTCCGGCACGGATTTCCGGTAAGTTTTCGACCCCCATGATGCTTACAGATGTCATAGATACGAATGTCTCCTTAAATCTTCGGGCAGGTCACAATCTTGAGCCAGTCCGGATCGACGAACCGTCAAGATTGTACGTTCCTGTAACCGGGCTTCTTGGAGGTAGCGTTGATAAGATGACCCTTCGAAGCAAAACCTTAAACAGTTTGGAGGCCGTAGGACAATGGCATTTGTCCCCACCTCTTTGTGGTCGGGGCAGAGTGTCACTTCCGCGTCCGCCGATATCGCGAGCAGGGTCTCCATATCACTGGTGGACAGGTCGGGAAGATCGGGAAGGAGAATTCCCAATCCATTTAATTCAACTCGATCTGTGATCCAGCGGCGGGCTTCTTCGAGGTCCTGATTGAGACCCAAGCCTTGGGTGTGGATCCCCGGATAGTGATAAAACTGCTCGAGACACTGTTGGTCAGGAGTGACGAGGTAGGTCGAGTTTCGTCCCACGGCGCCCGCCACGGTTTCTAAATTTCGCTGAAGGAGCTCTAAGAGCAGACGCTTTTTCGGGGCATCGTCGATCGGCCAACGACTCTTGGCCGTCTCGAGGCCTTTGAAAGGGAGAAAAAAAGCGATCATCAGAGCTTGCTCCAAAGTGTCTTCAGATCGGTGCAAAATTCACGTCTTTTCAAGCGATCGGCGAGCAAGGTTCGACATCCCTCCAAGGCTAGGTCTCCAGAGACGAGACCTACTCGTTCGGACTCGGGGAGGAGCAGCCTATCGACCCAGACACGAAAGTAGTCAACGATTCCCTGTTGGCCTCGGGACGTGCCGATTTGAGCGAGCAGGCTGTCTAAGGGGCCTTTCACAGCTTTGCCGTTCCAGAGCGGGCTGATCCCCCACTTTGGTCCGCTTCGGCGCGCGACAGCCTCTGCCACGGCGGGGACTTTCAGGATCGGATCCAGCGACAAGAATGGATTAGACGGGGCGAATAACAACAGGTCGCAAGAAGCAATGGCTTCTAGGACACCCGGTGTGACGGAGGCTTGAGCGGCTCCAGGAACCAGCACCCCTTGGACTTCGGGTCCGCTTTGATGTCCTACGAACCAGGTTTGAAAATCCATAACAGTTCGATCCTTGAGTAGTAAGGAGGTCGCTAAGCTCTCCTCGGTAACGCGTAAAACGGTCGTTGGAATCCCAAGAGCGCTAGTGATGTCAGAGGCTACGCGATGCGCACTTTTAGATTTCAGTTGCCACGTCCGATAAACGTGCAAGGCGAGATCTCGGTCGCCTAGGTGAAACCAAATGGGGGCCCTCAAGCGACCGAACTCTTCCATGCAACGAAGTCCCTCGTCGGCGCGTCCCCACCCCCGTTGGTCATCACTGAGTTGGGAAAGGTGATAAACGACGGTGTCCCAATCTGGCCAAATCTCGAGACCCATGTGCAAAAAGTCATCGCCTGTGTTGACGATAAAGGTGAGTTGATTGGACGGAAAATTCTCACTCAAGGCGAGCGCTGCGCGCGCGCCTCCGACGCCCCCGCAGAGCAAAGTGATGCTAAGTTGGCCACCTAGATCACTCATTGTGCCGGGGTTTCCAATCGAAGAAAGTTTCGAGGACGACTTCGAGAATCCGCCCGGTGATACCCCAGATGCACAGCTCGTCGAGATCGAAGTAGACCACACGATATTGAGTGCCCTGCCATTCCTTCTGTTCGGCTCGAAATTTGCAATCCAAAAGCTCTTGGACCGGCACAAGATGGACAGCTTCGACTTCGGATTCCTGTAAGATAAACTCGCGTTGGACCGTGGCGACGAAAAAAGGGTAGAGATGGAATCCGCTGGGCACAGCTCTCGGAGAGAGCGAACAGAGGACTTCCACCGTTTTACGACTCAGCCCGATCTCTTCATGAGACTCACGAAAGCCCGTTTCCAAAAGGTTCTCGTCTTGGCCGTCGATCACGCCGCCCGGAAAGCCGACTTGACCGGCGTGACGACGCATATGGGACGACCGTTTGATGAACAGAAATTTGGCATCGTTGATGGAACCGTCCCAGTCAGGTAAAACCAGTGGCGCGAAAACCACAGCCGGTCTAGCCGTCCCAAGTTCTGCGTGGGCGGGGGCTCCGGCCATGAGCCCGCTACGGTGTCTCAGGTCAGAGAGTAGCGACACGGGTAGTGGGGGAGCAGGGCTGTTGGAATCGTTGGCTTGCAAAGACCTCTGATTCCGTCCCAGTTCCTTGGGTTCCTGTAAATCCACACTCAGCCGACGTTCTGCTTAGGCCGATGAAGAGTGAAGTAGGAGCTTCCCCAGGTGACGGGCAATCGGATCCCCACGAGGGCTTCGAAGCGCTCCTCGTCGAGGATCCAGTCTTGCAAAAGTATTCCCTGTTCCGGGCCACATTCCGCGGCGAACTTGTTCTCCAAGAGTTGGCGAGTATCTAAGGGGAGAGCGGTAGCAGCCACGTGGATGATGTCGCTGCAGGGGAGGGGAAGGACTAAGAAATCGCCTTGAACCCAATCCACGGACCAACCCCAACGACGGGTTAAAGGCTCAGAGCGTTTGACGAACTCTTTGAGGTATTCCAAGGCGAGTACATCCCATCCGTTGGCCGCCGCTGTCATAGCGATCATACCGCGACCTGCCCCGAGGTCCGTTAGAGAGTCGGCGTCGGGAAAGTGATGGCGACAGATGGCTAAGGCGCGAAGGATGGTGGAAGCTGGAGTTTCGCCGTAGGCGAGAGTGTCTCGGTATTCTTCGTCCGTTAGACTGTCGAGAACCCGATCGGGATTCCAGCCGATATAGGCTTTCCAAAGTCCGTAGTGCATTTTCCACCACCAAGCTTTGTCTCCCAAAAGCACACACTCATAGAGTGAGAGGGCCGTTCCCCAGGCCAGTTCAGCAAACAGTCCCCCTTTCGGTTTCTGTTCTGGGCGCAAGGAGTTTCTTTGGCGCTTTCGTCGAGGGTCTGTCATAGGTCGTCAGGGCTGGGATACCTATCGAAGGGTTTGCGGATGCGATAGAGGCGTCTGATCAGGTCGACCGGGGCGCCCCAATCTCCCAGCTTCGCTGCTTCTCCGCTGCTTTGGGACGATTTCCCTAAAAGTTGTCGTTCTTGCATCTCTTTGTGGGCAGCCAAGGCCACGAGGGCTGCGCCGACAGAGGCGGGAAATCGGGGCTTAGGTATACGTAAATGGGTATCCTGTTCGGTCAGGTTCCGAGTGATGCGCTGAGACATGGGGCTGGGATGCAAAAATCCAGAAAGAGCGACTCTTCCGAGTCCCGGAAGACGAGAACTGAGCCCTAGGCAACTGTTGGCGATGGTGGTGCAAAGACCGTCCAGACGAATCTTGAGAACCGGGTCCGGCCCCGGGTAATCCGCAAGTTCCAAGAGGGACGGTACGGCACGCAGCAACTGCGACTCGTTCGCACCAAGTGCGGACAAGCGCTGTCGCAGTCTGGGGCTATGCTCTGAGATTCGCAATAGCTCCTGAACCCACCAAGCCCCGCCGCCTTCCTGCAAACGAAACTCTCGATAGACGTGAGTCGAGTCACATGTCGCAAGGCGCAGAGCGCTTCCCAGGCTGATTAAAAGACCTGGGGCGTATGGAATCGCACCCAATAAAATCGCTTGAGTGGCGGGGAGCATCACCAAGTTCGCACTTTTTGGAAGACGCTCTCGAAGCAGTGCTGAAGGAAGATGAAGCCTCTGAGACTTTTCAAGTCCCAAACCAAGGCCTTTTAGGGTCTGCCAGGCCTGGTGGCTGCTCCATTCCTCCAAGAGAGAAACGAGTCCCAAGGCCACATCATTTCCCTCCGAAAAGCGTCGCCTTTCAGAAAGACAAGGTGTTCCATCCTCGGTGACCAGTTGGGCAGTCATAACGAAACGCCCGAGGTGAATACCGAGGTAAGAATTCACTTCGGCCCGGCTATACTCTTAACGACCACCGAGGAACAGACCAGCCCAAAGGTGCCGGTGACAAAGCCCGCGGTACCGTAGATGACCGAGCGCTTCTCACAGGAATGCATTCCGTTGCTACCGCCGGGACAGACACAGCGGAATCCTTCACCGTTGTCATAGGTCAGGTCCATTGGTTTTCCGGCGGGTTCGGTCGAAATGACGGCCGGGATATCGAATTTAGCCTTCTTGCCGTCCGGAAAGCCGTATTGTGTTCGGAGAATTTTTCTCACGTCTCGAGCTAAAGGGTCCACTGTAGTTCTCCCCAAGTCTTCCACCCTAATGGCGGTAGGGTCCCAGCGCCCGGAGGCCCCGGTCGAGGTCACCACAGGAATGCCCCATTCACGACAGGTCGCTAACAGATGGCATTTCGCGGTCACGTTGTCGATAGCGTCCACGACAAAGTCTAAAGGCTGACCGGCGGGGCGCAGTATCTTTTCCGAGGTACGATCGTTGTAAAAGTACTGAATTCCGTTGATGATCGCTTTGGGATTCACGTCGGACAGGCGATTCGCAAGGATCTCGGCTTTAGGTTTCCCGATGGTGCCCTTCATAGCTTGAAGCTGGCGGTTACTGTTGGTAATGCAGACCAAGTCAAAGTCCACGAGATCCACACACCCAATTCCACTGCGCACGAGAGATTCTGCGGCGAAACTTCCCACGCCGCCTAAGCCGATCACGGCCACTCGAGACGCGAAGAGCTTGGCCATGCCGTCGTCGCCGACTAGTCGTCCAATGCGGTCGAATCTCCGGTGGAGTTTGTAGTTCTCATCAATCTCTACTGTGCTGGTACTCAAAGGTCTTACTCCCTAAATATTCGGTCAAACCATTATGAAAGATAGAGGCCGAAAACCCTTTCGCAGTTTTCACGGTGGCAGGACCAGCACCATTCTACACTTTTTCCTAAAATCTGCGAAGCCGCCTCCACGATTTTCGTGAGATGGTGCGGACCCCATGGTTTTACGAAATTTTGACGTAGCGATTGAGGCGCATCGGTTTCGAACATGAGCCGGTCCTCAGGGGTTTTACGAAGCGCCTCTTGCACCTTCGGGACCTTGAGCAGGGAACTTGAGTAGCTAAAAGACAAGCCGAGTTCGGCGTAGCGAGGGAGCATCTCGAGATGACTGCTGTAGGAATGGACGACACCGCCTCGCTTTGGTGGGTTGTTCCTCAAAGCTTCTATAGCCGCCCCGTCAGCTTTGACGATGTGAAGGATGACCGGCAGGTCTAGCGTTTGAGCCCAATCGAGATGAAGGGCGAAGACAGTCCTTTGGTCTTGATCGCAAACTCTTTGCCCCATCCGACTTCGGTCGAGACCAAATTCGCCGATGGCTTTGAGTTGGTGGCCCCAATGGCTTGCGAACGTCTCAAAGCCGCTTTCTAGGCCCTCCGAGTACCCAGCGGGGTCCTCTAAAGACTCTAAGGCCCAAGGATGCCACCCAAAGGCCCCCCACATTTTGAGTGGACTTTCGAGAGCTAAAAGTCTCGACTGACGTGGCCAACGTTCGGGGCCGAAACCGGGTATCAAGATCCCCCCGATTCCAGACTCCGCGGCTAATTGGAGGCATTCTTCGAGATCGTCGTCGAGAAGGGGGTCGTCTAGGTGGCAGTGCGGATCACAGACCTTCAGGCAGGCACCTCGCCGAGGGCAATGGGTGCTGAGAGGATCTTGTCGGGAAAGTTAAAGGCATCGACCAAGGAACGAACGTCGGGTCGGAGTTCTGCGCAAAGCTTGAGGTTTTGGTTGCGGATGGCTTTAGATTTACTGGGCTCCAGCAATCCGGATTCCAAAAACCAACCGGCATCTTTCTCAATTCGAGTGAGGGCGAAAAGGGTGCAGAGTTTGGAGAGGACTTTCTTTGCTTCAGGGTCCGGGCAGCCGTTGACCGCGTTCTGAAAACTCTCCAAAATCGCACGTTCGATGTGGGCCAGCGCCAAGGTACACAAATGATCCTGGCACTCGTTGAAAGCCTCAAAGGAGTCCATTTTCTTATCTAGGCGACTCTTCAAGCGACGGGCGGCGGACACTAGAAGCGAATCCTCGCGATAACGAAGCGCGGAAAGTGCGAACTCAGGGTCCCTTAAATGGGCGGGATCAACATTGCGAGTGGTCAGTGGGTTTTGCTCGCTCAGCACCACGGCGGCTTTGTTCGTGAGATACTTTACGATCCCAAAAAATTTGTTCCCGCTGAACTGATGGCGATAGCCGGTGAGCAGTCCCTTGGCGACAAGCTGTAAAAGCACGGGGTTCGAACCCTCGAACGTCGCGAAAACATCCGCGTCGGCCTTGAGCGTTCCTAACCGGTTGACGCTAAGGTACCCTTGTCCTCCGCAACTTTCTCGACAGACTTGTAAAGATTCGATAGCGTGCCAGGAACTGGCAACCTTAAGGCCGGCGGCTAGACTCTCAAGTTCCCGTCGTTTCTTTTCGTCCTCATCACCTAACATTCGGATCAGGTCTTTGCTGGCGAAGGTGAGCGCATAAGCCGTCGCCAGGTGGGGGTAGAGACGTCGCTGGTAGGTCTGGTAATCCATCACGGACACTTCGGGACCGCCGGCAGGGCCAAACTGGCGCCGACTTTCAGCGTAGCGAACGGTGATGGCGAGGCCAACCTTCGCCATCGCGTTGACGGCAGCGGAGATGGAGACTCGACCCATAACAAGTGTTGAGAGCATCATGAAGAAGCGCTTACCGGGATTGTTGATGTTCGAAGTGTAGGTTCCCTCTTTAGAGACCTGCGCGAAACGGTCGAGCAGGTTGTCTCGGGGGACCCGGATCTGATTGAAGACGATGCGTCCATTATCGACACCGTTAAGACCGATCTTGTCTCCGTCATCCTCGATGGTAATACCGGGTAGGATCGCTCCGTTCTTGTCCCTGATCGGCACGAGAAAGGCGTGGACTCCAAATTCTTGACCGGCCACTTCCAGTTGCGCGAAGACGGTGGCCATTTGAGCGTGGAGCGCGGCATTACCAATGTAGTCTTTGCGGGCTCCCAGGTGAGGGGTATGAATGACAAATTCTTCTCGCTCTTGGTCGTAGACTGCGGTGGTCTCGATGTCACGCACGTTACTTCCGTGACCGGTTTCGGTCATCGCGAAACATCCCGGCAGTTCAAAGTTGATCGCTTTCTGAAGATATTCATCGTGGTGTCTCTTAGACCCTAGATTGAAAATCGAACCGGTGAACAGTCCGATGTGCACCCCGAACTTGATCAAGAGACTACCGTCGAAGGCGGCCAACGTTTCCGCGGAAGCTAAAAAGCCCCCCACATTATCCTCACCGCCATATTCCTTGGGCCAAGGAATGGCGCTGAGGCCCTCACGAGAGATCTCCTTGCACCAGTTGACCACACGTTCGCGAAAAATCTCTTTGCTTTCCCCGTAACGGTGGAAAAATCTTGGGTGAGAAAGAACTTTGCGCGTCCACTCGTAGTGAGCACGATGAGGCTCTTCCATGTAGGCGATGAGGGCTTGCAGCGGAAACTCCCCAGAGCCCGGCGAGGGGAGGGGAGAGGTGTCCTTGATGTTTCCGTGAGCGAGAATTTCCTGGGTGGCCTCACTGCCGTGAGCGCCTAACGTGGTCTGAACCTCTTCCAAGAGGGCTTTGAGCGCCTCATTCTCGCCGTGTTGAGAGCCAGCCAGCGCTACTCCCAGTTCGGCCAAGGTGTCGCGGTTCTCCGCGGGAAGTTCGGACACTTTGTGGCGTATGGTGGAGCGCAGGATTTGAAGCTGCGCGGCCGACGGCGGCGCTTCCGGATTGAGCCACAGGTTGAGGAGCAGGTGGGCATCCGTGTCGAGATTTTCTAAGCTCTCAAGTTTGTTGCGCAGAGCTCTCAGTTCCTTGGGGGAGAGTTCCCCACCGGCCCAAGCGATATAGATCATCGGTAGAAAAGGCTGCAGACTTCCCTTGTCGGCGACTTGTAGCGGATTGTCGATCAAAGCCATGAAAACTCCTAGAGACCCCTCCCCTGAAAAGTTAGTATACGTGTAAACAATATACCCTAAGGAGTCGTCGGGTTCAATGGCCCCGAAGGATTAGATATAGCCCTTTAAGGTTTCTCGTTCGTTCAAGTCTTCCAGTTCTATGTGAACGTCGATCAGGAGTTGGTTAGCTTTTTTGAGCATGGCCATATATTCCTCGATATCGTGGTCTTGAACGAGTATGGATTCCTCGATGAGGTCTCTGGATTCTTCCAGGAGTTGACAAGCTTCGTCCATCTTTGTCATCCAGGATTTGTTCTCCTCGAGGAATTCTTCTCCGGCTTCATAGCAGAACTGCAAAGAATCGAAGAAGTTGACGAATTTCTTGTTCAAGGCATCGAGGGCTTTGAGAATGTCTTTTTCGGAAATATCCCCGTGGAGAAACCCGTCCAGTAGGTCCTTGAAATCTTGATAGATTTTTAACGGGTGGCTTAATTCATCAAACATGGAGTCGTCACTAACGAATTGGATTGGGGATTGAGAATATCTATTCCTCCAAGACGGATTCGAGACCTACGTTATTCAGAATAGAAAAGAAAAAAGAGAGGGGTTTTATCCCCTCTCCTTTTCGAGAGATCCTGCTTTGTTCCCTGTTAATTAAGAGATTTCAAAACTTATATCAGCCTCTGACGGGCAGTCTTAAAGTTGAAAAAATTCTTTAGCTGGAAATGAACTTCGAGAGCTGGTCGTCGACTTTGCGTCGGGTTTCGACACGGTTGAGCCAAGTTTTTGCAGCTTGATCTTTGATCTTGTCTGAAGTTTTCTGTTGCAAGTTGAATCGGTCGGACATACCGCGTCGATTCTCTTGCTGAATGTTGTTCATCGTGGTCATCGTCTCTTGCTGTGAAGAGTTCTGTGACTGTCTCGTTTGGTTCATCACAGAGGTCAGCTGCTGCTGTTGGGCTTGTGCCTGTTGAAATTGTTGTAATCCTGCGTCGAATGCCATTGGTGTTTTCTCCCTTTCGATTTGAGCGTTTGCTTTCGTTTATGTTATCCCACGCTCGGGGGATTCGTAAAGGGGCATGTTTGTTAAATATTTGTAAACGCCCATTTGTCTCGATTGATGCGGATTTCCAGCCAAATTTTGGTAGAAGTATGGAAGAAGACACGCACTGATTCCAAGTATAGCACATCTCGGGCGGGATCCAAACGATCGCCGGTCGAACTTGTCCATCCTAGATATGACCAACCTGCTCAATGACTTCTTTCGCCCCGATCTGCAAGCTTCCAACCGCGCCCTTAAGAAGTATCTAGAAGGCGAAGGACTCCAACTCAACTTTCGAGATCTCGTTCTTCTGCGGGCGGCCGCTGAGGAGTCGGTCTACCTTTCGTTCGCTTTGCTGGAATCGTGGTCAACCGGTGAGTTCTCGTCTAAGGTTCTCAAAGAATTTTTGTCGATGAGAGGCGAGCCTTCGACCCTGCGGGCTCACAGCGAATCAGAAGGGTATTCCTATCGTCTGCTTGAGCCAAACTTTCTACTCCTAGGGGTGGAGGGCGAGTTGACCAGCGAGCCTGAGCCTGAGGGCGGTGCCGAGCAGAGTCTGGTACCCATCTTAGCGGTTTACGGTCGAGATGCGATGGCGACCGTTCCCAGCGCCGGCGGCGCCTGGAATGAAGAAGATCTCCAGTCGGCATCTTTGACTCTCTTGGACGCTGAATCGGAAGCCAAGCTCGTAGAGGCCTTTCGTTACCTGTTTCGCGCAGCCCCTAACGGCACGGCTCGGGCCGCCGTAGTCGCGACCGCGCTAGGACGGCATCGGCACGAACTGAACCGCGAAGTGGCCGAGAAGCTCGAAGAAGTGTCTCCGGCGCTAGGACAAGCTTTGCGTCGAGTTTTCGATCACGATACGGACGAGACCCAAAAGGCGCTCCATTTCCTGCTGCAGGCCGAGACCCAGGCAAATCCCCCGGCCTGGGTCGGATTCTGGACGAAGATAAGAAAGACCGTGCTAGAGAGTCTGACTCAGACCGAGCAAGGTTGCAACCAGTTAAGAAAATGCCTCTCAGAACTGCGCCGTACAGAACAGGCGACGGGTGTGACGGTCCTGACACATCGACTTTTCGACCTGTTTCTGGCCCAACAGGACCAACTGACGTCGTCGGAACGGGCGGACTTACTGGGCCTGTTAGAAGGGTGGTGCGAGACTGATAGTACAGCGCTTGAGGTCTTGAAGAGTCATCTGGACTTGGCCACGGAAACGCACCAGAAGATCCTTTTGGGCGAAGCCTTGCGTCGATACTATGCTTCTCGAAACGCTCAAGTTGCCCTCAATGGGCTCATGCAGCGATTCGCAGAGGAGGCTCTCACCGTGGGGAGCACGTCTGGTTCGATCGCCCTCGGGGAGCTTTTGGTATCGTTCGGTTCCGAGGTGCTCGAGAATTCTTCTCTCAACAGTTTGCAGGGGCTGAGCGAAAGGCAGGTCCTCAATGCCACGGCCATGTGGGAACTGCTAGTCGACGAACAACCCGACCTCGGTGACATTGTGGCCAGTTTATTCGTTCGCGCCTTAGACGAGTGTCAAGACCTTTGGGGCCTCTTGCTGAAGAGTCCGCTGCTTCAACGACTTTCTGTGCGAGAAGCTTTCGAGAGGTGGTGCCAGGATCCCAAGGATGGCGCAGCTCTTCGGCGACGCCAACTTGTCTTGGTGGCGGCCAACTGGACTCTCGGAGCGCCAAATCGCGAGCTCATCGCCGAAGTGCTGGGTTCTCTCGGGTGG
>JBBKWP010000281.1:0-12402 GCA_037968995.1 Candidatus Xenobia bacterium | reverse complement strand
AAGCCGGCCAACTCATCTTCCACAAGCAGAAAGGCCAGTGCCCGGCCCCCAGCTTAGGGTTAAGGCTTGTTTATGCCACTGACGAGAGCGGCCTCTACCTCAGCCGCTATTTTATCTATATAAGGCCGATAACGAGTCGCTGATAGATTATTCGAGTTTAACGAGATTGAGACAAGGACGTTGCCTTTGGCAAAAGTGATGTTCCCGATTCCGTACCTCAAGCTGCGCTCACCGAATTCCGGAGTCTTGTCCCAACCTGGAAAAGGGCTGCCGGTCAGCTTTCCCGGAATGGTGGGAAAGTATGGGATATCCTTCGGATTATCAAAGTACCAACGTTTAATAATGACGCCACGACTGAAATCTCCCTGTTGCTTAGCGGGGGGTGAAGACCAACTTTCGTGAACGATGGTTATGGTCTTGGAAGACAAGCCGTAGGCTCCCTCCTGGCTTTGGACCCAACCATCACACCCCAAAAGCTTGAGAGGAGGCTTCAGATCATCCTGTCCCTCGAATATTGGCCTCATTGGCCGCCTGTCCGTTTGAGCCCAGAGCGGCATCACAGCTACCGTCAAGATAAGACCTATCATAATCCAATAGCTTCTCGTCATTACCAAACCACCTCTCCAATTTTAGTCTCCGGATGCTGCTCGTAGGGTGTGGCAAGATGTCTATCACGTTCCATCCTCCGTTGGGATCCTCTACGTAAAGTTCACCGCAGACGTCGTCACTGAATTTCTATTGTTATCTTTTAAGGAGCACGACCATGGCTGAACATACCTGCCCCGAAACGGGAGCACCCATGAAACGAGACGTGAGACCTTTAACGCTCACCTACAAGGGTGAGAGCGTAACAATCGACATGCCGGGATGGTACTGTGACTCCTCAGGTGAAAGCCTTCACAGCGGCAAAGACATGAAGGTTTCCGACCAGGCGTTGAATCGTCTCAAAGCGGCGGCCGAGGGATTACTCAGTCCTGAAGAGATTTACCGTATTCGCAAAAAACTGCGCCTCAGCCAGACGGCGGCAGGAGTTACTATCGGCGGTGGGCCTCGAGCTTTCCAAAAATATGAGAAAGGTGTCCTTCTCCCCAGTAGAGCGATCAGCAGTGCTTTGATGTTGCTAGACCACGATCCAAAAGGATTGAAGGAAGAACGCCTTGACACCCGTGAGCGAAGCAAGGAAAATCACAAAGATTGGTTAGGAGAACTTTTGGACCGTTCGAAAAAGCTGAGATCTAAGCTCGGCCCCAAGAAAAAAAAGATTGAAGTCTTCTGTCGCAAGACCGATGAGTTGGTCGAAGAGATCGTCTTTGGCGAAGATCTCATGCGCCTTTGCTATGGCACCAAATTAGGTGTGCGGTTGACCTCGAAGTTTTTTACAAAGCGTTGGCTGAGTCGAGCCTATGGGGTCTACAACGACACCAGGATTAGCAAGCGTAAAATCAATGATTTCGTTACAAAACTGGGCATCGACCTGGAGGAATGCGAAAAGCCCGTCAAGGAATATCGGACCTTCAACGATTTCTTCGCGCGCAGGCTGAAAGCCGACACTCGGCCTATTCCCGACGATCCCCGCAAACTTTTGAGCTCGGGCGACGGTCGTTTATTGGTGTTCCCATCGATTGACGAAAATTCGCTATCCAACGTGAAGTGGGCCCCGGTCTATCTGATGGATCTCTTCAACCGAGACAGCGCCTTAGTGGAACGCTATCGAGGCGGAAGCTGCGCTATCCTACGTTTGTGCCCGGCCGACTACCACCGCTTTCACTTCCCCCTTTCAGGCACTGCCGGCGCCACCAAGGCGGTTCCGGGGCTTCTCCATAGTGTCAGTCCGTACGCGCTCGAACAAAAGATCTCCGTCTACGCACTCAACAAGCGAACGATCTGCCCGCTCGAAACCGAGGAGTTCGGGACGGTCTTGCTTATGGAGATCGGGGCGCTTGGTGTCGGCAGCATCGTTCAGACTTACAAGTCCGAAACGCAGGTGGCTCGAGGCGACGAAAAGGGCTATTTTAAGTTCGGCGGGAGTACCACGATCTGTTTCGTTGAGCGTGGCAAGATGACTTTTGACGAGGATCTTATAAGAAATTCGGCCGCGGGGATCGAGACCGTAGTGCAGATGGGCGAAAGCATTGGAAGCTTGTGTCCCTGAAAAGTCTAGGCGAAGGAACAGCTATTTTTCATCGTCACATTTTTCGCCTCTTGCTCCTTGCGTTCATTTGCTCTCTGCCAGCTTTTGGCGACCAAGTCGTGGAGCGCCAAGGCCGGGAGATCTTAGCCTTTGACATCCCAGACCTTGAACCGCTGGGTTATAAAGACGGGAAGCTCACGCGAACGAGCTTTGGCCGAGTGGTCGGCGAAGGGAAACTGAAAGTCACCGTGCAGATCAAGGCGTGGGTGAACGTCGACAAACTCGACGGGGAGTACCGTGAAGACAAGCAAGCCCAGAGAATCAATCAGCATTCTCGCCTGAAAGACGATCCCATCATTCCAGGAGCGGACAAGGCGTTGAGCTATAGTTCCGACGACCCTTATCCCAGCCTGGTAATCATCTGTTATACCAAAGATTATCGCTGTGAGCTGATCGTGACCGGCACCAAACAGGCTCAGCCATTGATGGAATCAACTTATCAACAACTCCTAGACACCTTGAGCATCGAAACCCATTCCGCCATTTCCCCCATTCGTATCACACCTTCGTCAGAGGCCGAAGACTAACGACGATCAACTGGCTTCGAGTCCAAACCTTGCTAGAAAACGTCGCCTAGAGGTCCAACCAGATGGGCGTTTAGGTCATGCACCTCGAGATCGGCGAACGGGATCTCTAAATGAACGTTCTCTGATCCGAGGTCTAGCGCCACTACCGAACTCTTCGGGTCCTGATTCAAAACTTCGACTTTGACTGTTCCCTTCTCAAGATCCCGAATCTGCTCGATGTTCCCCCAACGGCAGACCACTCGCTGGAACCCCTCTTTATTGTCGAGGTCCCGAAATTGAGGCTCGCCGTGGGACTCGAACACACCGTCCCCATCACAGTCGAAAGCCAAGCGGATCAAAATTTTACCGCCGTGTACCTCGCCCGCGTCAGCTAAGAACTCGACCCTGGTATCCCCGCCGGTAAAACGTCCAGACATTGGCGCGGAGACTAAAACGTGCTGGTCCTGCCCGCCCAAGGCGACACGAAGGTCCTGCCCGATCTTACCGGCCTCGGCGGCGATGAAGCCAGGCCGAAAATAGAGGCGCGCGCCCGGCCCAGAGTTTGGTCGCAGATACCAAAAAAGTCCCATCACCACGAGCGCGGTCGCCGCGAGTAGAAACAGTTTCCGTGCCACAGACCGCCTGGGCGCTCCCAACCTTTGAACTTTGGAAAGGGTCTGGGCCTTCAGTTCCGCCGGAGCTTTCATAGGCAACAGATTCCGGAACCTCTGACGATCAGCGCGAAGCTCCTCTTGAAGTCTACGAGCCGATTCCGAGGCTCTCAGTTCGGCCTTGAGCAGAGCCGTCTCTTCGACGTTCAGTTCGCCATCGAGCGAGGCAGATATGTATTCCGCGAGTTGGGCGCTATCCATCACTCGTCTCCAATTCCTTACGCAAAGCCACGCGCGCCCGAGCTAAACGGGAACGAACCGTCCCAACCGGTATGTCTAGAAGTTGTGAAATTTCAGAATAGTCCAGCTCTTCTAACTCCCGCAAGACGATGATTGTTCTGAAGTCCTCGGTCAGACAACGTAAAGCGGTTTCCAATGACTCTATGTCCTGCTTCTGTTCGGTGAGTTCCAAGGGGCCGGCCCCTGGATCCGGCACACTTTCCTTCCAGCCGGGCTTGTCGTCAAGAGCGACCAGAGTCTGATTCTTGCGCCCTCTCTTCATGGAAGTGTATGTGGTCACGGCGATTCGGCGCAACCAACCCTTCAATGAGCCGCCTTGATACTTTGGTAGAAACCGATAGACTTTGAGGAACACCTCCTGAAAGAGGTCGTCGGCTTCCGTCGCTTCCCGAGATAGACGACGTGACAGACTGTAAACGAAGTCTGCCTGCTCTTGATAAACGTCTTCAAAGTCGGGTGTTTGGTTCATGGGAAGAAGATACATGGGACTTGTCGCGGCAAGGCGAAACACCTTCTCCTTAAACATAGCCACACTCCCTTAACATCGCCTCGAAAATCTTCCCGTTAAGACAGACGCGCTTCGACTCAATTGAGTTCCAAAAGCTATGATGGTGCAGCGCTAGAATTTAGGAACTGTAAGCGGACAGCAGAGTGGTTTCGAAAGTTAAAAACAGTTGATCCACACTTCGTGTGTGAACGACCAGTTCCGACTCGACGAGTTCGAAGGCCTTCGTGAGCGCGGATAAAGAGAGCGCCTGGACGGATTCAGAACTCTTGAAGACGTCACCGTAAAACATGAAGAGAGTGTAGGCGCAGGCGAGACAGAGCAAGCGTGAGACCACTGACGTGGTGAGCAACGACTTGCCAAAAATCGCATTTTGGAAATAGCGGTGAAAGACATTTTTGACCCACGCCGCTTCTGGCTGACGCAAAGAGAACAACGGCAGCAGAACTTGGTGACGGTGGGATTGGAGCGACTCGCCCGCGAGCAGCGCCTCACTGAAAGGCTGACGACCCTCAGCGTCGTCGGGATTCTCAAGCAAGGCTACCACAGAGGCGGTGAACATACTCAGCACAGCCTCCTCAAAATCCCCATCCCTTGGTCCGCCCTTTACAGACGAGCAATCAAATGCGGCCTCCGTATCCTCGGCGCGAATCGCCATCGTCAGCACGATCTCGGTAGCCATAGACAGGATTGATGAAATTGGGTCTTCCGGTCGAAAGCCCGCTAAGATAGCGGTCTCCAGAGCAAGATACTCTTCCCAGGGGATGGATTGACCTTGCAAGATTTCGACCCGGTGAGGCAGGCTGTCCGGTCTTGACATGGCCTGTCCGTGGTCTTTTAGCAACCCTTCGAGTTCGCGTCGATTGGCTTCTAGGTCCTGGCCCAGTCCAGCCACCACTGAAGGACAGGCAAAAGACAGCGAGGCGAAATAGCCATCCGGGGTCTCGGTCAGTCCGTAAGGGTAGACTTGGCAGGCGAGCGGCTTTTTCTTTTTGCCGATCTCCGCGTGGATACCGCAGAGATTGTCTGTCTCTAAAAAGACGCACGCGCCGTCCGTCTTACGCCCAGTAACCACCGCCTTGTCTTCCAACACCACCAGGGGCTGATACCCAAGTTTTACGACCCTCTCCGCGACGGCGGTAGCCTGAATCTTGTCTCGGGCACCTGGCTCCACACGAATGGACCAAGAATTCCGGCAGCAACGACCGCACGAATGGCATTCGAAACTTTGAAAAGAGGCAATCTGAAGTGTGGAATGAGCCGGGGCCATGGAACTCCTAACGTTTCCAATCATAATGCCAGATTTCGCCGTGCATTCCCTTCCCCGGTGGGGGGGGTGCCAATCAGCCTTGGCCTGTTTAGGTCTTCGTCTCCAGGGGTAAACTCGACGGGAACAGCCGACCACTCAATCAGGTCGGACGGAGGGAAAGAGAATTTTATGAGTACAAAAGTTGGAATCAATGGCTTCGGCCGCATCGGGCGTCAGAGCCTCAAAGCTATGTTGGAAAACCACCCGGATATCGAAGTGGTGGCCATCAACGACTTGGTTGACACCCACACGAATGCCCACCTTTTCAAATACGACAGCAACTACGGACGCTTTGACGGCACCGTGGAAGCTGATGGTGAAGATCTCGTCATCAACGGCAAGAAGATCCACGTCATCAAGGAGCGCGACCCCGCGAACCTTCCCTGGGCCAAGTACGGAGTGGACGTGGTCCTGGAATCCACTGGGATTTTCACCGACAAGGAAGGCGCCGGCAAACATATCCAAGCTGGAGCCAAGAAAGTCGTGATCTCCGCACCTGCCAAGGGTGAAGACATCACCATCGTCTTGGGCGTAAACCACAACGATTACGACCCCGACAAGCACCACATCATCTCCAACGCTTCCTGCACGACCAACTGCCTGGCGCCTGCCGCCAAGGTTTTGCATGACGGTTGGGGCATCGAGCAAGCTTACATGACCACCATCCACTCTTACACCAACGATCAGAAAATTCTCGACTTGCCGCACAGCGACTTGCGTCGAGCCCGCGCCGCCGCGCTTTCGATTATCCCCACTTCCACCGGGGCGGCTAAAGCGATTTCCTTGGTGTTGCCTGATCTCAAGGGTAAGTTCGACGGTATCGCCATGCGCGTGCCCACGCCCACGGTTTCCATCGTCGACTTCGTAGCGACCGTCAAAAAAGACATCACCGCTGAAGCCCTTAACAAGGCCTTCCAAGAGGCTGCCGCCGGCGACATGAAGGGCATCCTAGCCTTCAACGACGAGCCTTTGGTGTCTATGGACTACAAAGGACACCCCGCCTCCTCGATCATCGATGGCCTGATGACCAGCGCCATGGGCCGAATGGTCAAAGTGGTGACCTGGTACGACAACGAGTGGGGCTACTCCAACCGCGTCGCTGACCTCATCTCGTTCATGGCCAGCCGCAAACTGGTCGTCAAGGCCTAGAAAGCCAACCTCAAGACCGAAAGGGCGCCTCTCCCCTTTGAGAGGCTCCCTTTCGACCTTAGGGATCTGGTCCTTACTTAACTTATTCGTCCGATCAGGAGAATCGTCATGTTCAAAACTCTCGAAGACTTAGAGCTAGAAGGCAAAACCGTTCTGGTGCGAGTCGACTTCAACTGTCCCCTTAAGGACGGCGTGGTCACCGACGACAATAGGATCGCGGCCGCCCTACCGACCCTTCAGTTCCTGATCGACAAGAAAGCTCGCCTGGTTCTGATGTCGCACCTCGGTCGGCCCAACGGGCAAGCCCGTTCGGAGTTTTCTCTGGCCCCGGTCGCCACTCGCCTCTCTCAACTGATTCGCGCCAAGGTGACGATGGCTCCCGACTGCATCGGTCCCGAAGTGGAGGAGATGGTCGGCAAAGTTCATCCGGGAGAGGTCCTCGTCCTAGAGAATCTCCGATTCCATCCCGGCGAAGAGAAGAACGACCCCGATTTTGCACGCGACTTAGCTAAACTTGGCGACCTTTATGTCAACGACGCTTTCGGCGCCGCTCATCGAGCCCACGCCTCCACCGTCGGAGTCGCAAAGCTTTTGCCCGCTGCGGCGGGTAAATTGATGGAGAAAGAACTGATCGAACTCGGTCGCTTGATAAAAAATCCCAAACGTCCCTTCGTCGCAATTTTGGGCGGAGCCAAGGTCACTGACAAAATAGGGGTTTTGAAAAATCTTGCAAAAATCGCCGACATCATCTTAATCGGCGGGGGTATGGCCTTCACGTTTCTCAAAATTAAGGGCCACGAGATCGGAAAGTCTCTGTGCGAAGACGACCTAGAAGGCTGTCGGGTCCTATGGGACGAGGCGAATTCCCAGAACGCCGCTATCTATCTCCCCGATGACGTAGCCGTCTCTACAGAAATCAAAGAAGTCGCTGAACGCACCGAGGTGAACGTCGACGCTATCCCTGAAAATATGATGGGCCTCGACATCGGCGAGAAGACCATCGCCAAGTTCGAAGCACTTCTGCAAACGGCAGGAACTGTATTCTGGAACGGCCCCATGGGCGTTTTCGAAACCCCGCCTTACAATCAAGGGACATTGAAAGTGGCCCAAGCCATCGCTCGCTCCAACGCCATCTCTTGTGTGGGAGGCGGAGATTCCGCTGCCGCCATCCGCCAGATGCACCTCGATAGTCACATCACCCACGTTTCGACCGGTGGTGGAGCATCCTTAGAGTTCCTCGAGGGACAAGAACTGCCCGGCGTCGCCATCTTAGAAGCCGCCGCAGCAGCTAAATCGTAAGTCCCAATTCAACATCTTCAAGCCATTATTCATCACAAGGAGTCTCAAAAATGGAAAGAACCCCACTGCTCGCCGCCAACTGGAAGATGAACTGCACCCGTCGGGAAGCCAAGACGCTCGTCGAGGACCTTTTGTCACAGATCAACGGGACCGACCGCGACGTCCTCCTCTGCCCTCCTGCTATCTTGATGGACACCGTCCTCACTTTGACCTCCAGCCATTCCCGTCTGTCTTTGGGCGTACAAAACATGCACTTCGCGGACAGCGGAGCCTACACCGGTGAAACTTCTGCCACTATGGTAAAAGACGCTGGCTGCAAATACGTTTTGGTCGGCCACTCCGAGCGTCGAACCCTCTTCGGGGAGACCGATGAAGACTGCGCCAAGAAAGTCTGTCAAGCCGACGCCCACAACATTCTCCCTGTGCTTTGCGTTGGGGAATCTCTGGAACAAAGGGAGAAGGGCATCACGAACAACGTGATTTCCGATCAACTGGAGGGGTCATTGGCCGGCCTGAACCTTGACTCTGGATCACGCCTCGTGGTAGCTTATGAGCCAGTTTGGGCCATTGGTACGGGGCGCTCCGCGACCCCCGACGATGCCGAAACCGTGATGAAGCATATTCGCGAGCAGTTAGCCGCTAAGTATGGAGAAAGAATCGCTTCGGCAATTCGATTGCTATACGGAGGCTCCGTCAAAGCTGACAATATCGACTCGTTAATGGCTCGACCCAATATCGATGGCGCTCTCGTTGGAGGAGCGGCCTTAGACGCCGACTCCTTCGCCCGTATCGTCAACTACAAGACTCTAGAAAAAGTTTAAGGACTCCCTCTCGTGAACACACTGACACTCTTCGCCCAAGCCACAGCGGGCATGACTGCCCCCCAGTACCTCTTCGGATTTGTCTACATGCTGGTTTGCATCGCGTTGATTCTGGCGATCCTGACCCGGACCACCAAAAACGAAGGTCTTTCGGGATCCATGATGGGAGGCTCCGACAGTAGCGCCAGTTTCCGCGGTGCCAAAAGCGCCGACGATACCGTCGACACGATCACCAACTGGGTAGCCACCGCGTTCATCGTCCTCAGCCTCGCCCTGAACTATGTCTTCTAACGCTCGTTCGTTCGGTTTCGAAACTCTCGCCATTCATGCCGGTCAAGAACCGGAAGCGACGACTGGAGCAGTGGTCGTCCCCATTTTTCAGACCTCGACCTATGTTCAAGAGGGCCTAGGCAAACCCAAGTTGGGTTACGACTACTCTCGCGCCGACAATCCGACCCGAAAAGCTTATGAAGACTGCATCGCCGCCCTAGAGAACGGCCGCTTCGGTACCGCATACTCCTCGGGCATGGGTGCTATCAACAACTGCATGTATCTGCTCAAAAGTGGAGACGAAGTGGTCGTGGGCGACGACACCTACGGGGGCACCTTTCGCTTTTTTACCCAAGTCATGAATTCTTTTGGCATCTTGGCCAAATTCGTTGACACCAGTGATCTCGATGCTGTCGAAGCGGCTATCGGCCCTCAGACCAAGATGCTCTGGGTGGAAACGCCCACCAATCCTCTGCTCAAATTGAGCGATCTCTCGGCTTTAGCCAAAATGGCCCGCGCCAAAGATATCTACCTAGTGGTCGACAACACTTTTATGAGCCCCTACTTCCAGAAACCGCTGGACCTAGGCGCCCACATCGTGGTGCATTCCGCCACCAAATACCTCGGCGGACACTCCGACGTTATCGGCGGCGCCCTAGTCACCAACGACGAGGCTATTCATGAACGCATGAAGTTTTGCCAAAAGTCGGTCGGTGCCATCCCCGGACCCTTCGATGCCTGGCTCACACTGCGTGGGCTCAAGACCCTTGCCATCCGCATGCGTCAACATGAGGCCAACGCGATCCGTTTAGCCAAATTCTTACAACACCATCCGCAGGTCGAAAAAGTGATATATCCGGGCCTCGCTGACCACCCTCATCACGACTTGGCCAAGCGCCAGATGACTGGTTTTGGGGGAATGATAAGCTTCGTCGTCAAGGGCGGCCTCGAAAAAGCCCGTGCAGTGTTAGAGGGAACTAAAATTTTCGCCCTCGCCGAAAGCCTGGGTGGAGTCGAGTCTCTCATCGAGCATCCGGCCATTATGACTCACGCTTCCATTCCCAAGGAACGACGCGAAGAGATCGGGGTTCACGACGGACTCATACGCCTCTCAGTTGGAATCGAAGCCTACGAAGATCTCGAGCGCGACCTCGAGGAAGCCCTCGCCCTCGGCTAGGAAAGCTTCCTAAGGGAGAGCGTCCCAGGTCGCCTCAAGCTGCTTCAAGCCGTCGCGTAAGGACTCCAACTGCTCCTCGTTGGCCAAAGAGAGAAAATTTCTCATGGCTCGAGCCGTGTCCTTGAGAGGCGCTTCAAATTCGGTGGTTTTGTGAGTATGCCCGGCCAACTGCAGAAAGCTCTCTGCGTAGTTATCCAGCAGCACGGTCAATTCAGCGAGATAAGGGTGTGAGATCAGACGCTTCAGAACTGTCTGCACATGCAGCTTTGGAGAGGCGGAGTGGAACTGTTCGGGCCCTCCTGGTCGAAGATTCCAAAGTCCCAGCATGACCCAAGACTGAGGCGAGGGAGCCCTATAGAGAGCCTCGGCCTCGACGAGGCTCCCACAGTCGGAGGCCAACAGCCAGACATCCTCAGGGGTGAAGTCGGAATAGAAGTCATGAAAACCCTCGAGCCTATCGATCGCACTGCCGGGCGCTAAGGAACTGTTGGCCCAGGCCATCATCACGGAACGATTCGAATGAGCGTAGCTCAATAAAACCTTGCAATCGGCTACCACCAGCGACAACCCGAAGGTATCGACCCAATACAATTTCTGCTCAGCGAGGTCCACGCGATAGGGTGCAGTCCCGGCACCGTGAGTGTCGAGAAAAGCTTGCAGCCGATCTTGTTTATGGCGCCAGTTATCTCCGTCCATAAGATGCGCGTTCCCCGCGTGCAGGTTCGGATCCTATGAGCAGGGCGCCCAGAGGATTCGGTGAAGCGACGTGAATGGCTCTCGTTAGCTCACTCCCGCGGCGGACCGGGATCCGCTTTTTCAGCCCCGAAACGTCGCCGTTCTCGAAGCGCGCGTCATGAAAGCTCCGGTCGCGGGCGCGGAGGCCCCGTCCGTGAAAGAGGACGGGCCTTGGCTCGGGTGGATAACGATGGGGCTGGCCTGTTTTCTCTCCGCCGGGTTTAGCGCACTGTACACTATGGGTTATAGTGTCCCGATCAATGCGCTATCTCTGTTCGGCATGATCTATGTGCTCCATCTGTTGCTCTTGCCGTTCTGCTCTATCTACTCCTGGCTCAGGGGACGTAACAGCCATGCCAGACAAGCCCTTTACGCCTTCGCAGTCTTCCTGATCTTGATCATGGTGCAAGTCAAATTCTCACGACCCTAAAAGGTATGGGAACTCACCCGCCAAAGGCCGGTTAGTAACTTCAGTGACCGGGCGTGGAGACCACGCCCCCAAGAAAGGACATTCCATTGAAACGTTTATCTCTCATCACCCTCGCGCTCGGCGTACTGTTCCTCTCCTCTTCGGCCTTCGCCGCCGGAGACAAGTGGAACACCTCCTGGGATGCCGCTGCTAAAGAATCCAAGGCTACAGGAAAGCCTATTCTGATGGACTTCACCGGCAGCGACTGGTGCGGATGGTGCATCAAGCTCAAAAAAGAAGTCTTTGATACACCCGCCTTCAAAACTTGGGCCGCCAAAAAAGTGGTTCTCTTAGAACTCGACTTTCCTCGCAAGACGGAACTCGACGCAAAAACCAAGGCCCAGAATGAACAACTGGCTAAAAAATATGGCGTGCAAGGTTTCCCGACCATCGTCTTCGCCGACTCGAAGGGCAAAATGCTCGGACAGTACGGATACGATGAAGGCGGCCCTTCCGTCTGGACCAAAAAAGCTGAGACTTTTCTAAAAAAGAAATAGTTTCCAGCGTTCCCCACATAGTTGGCCTCGAGATGATCTCGGGGCCATTTTTTTTTGCTCGATTTCGACCGCCCCACGACTCCAGGCTCCCCTGAAACCTCGAATAGTTCTCCCCGGATTTCCTATAAAAATAGTAATATCACCTAATGAAACGTGATTATTAACATATTAGTAACAAAAAAGCCCTTAACTTATTGCCGGAATGCGTGATAATCTCAGTACACAAGAATTGCGGAGGACTAAAAAACGATGGCTTTCAACATGGGATTTCCTGGTAACTACGGCGGACATGGTAACTACGGCGGATACGGCGGCGGCTTCGCCCCCAACCGATACAACCAAGGTCAATATCAACAGAACAGCACTGACATCCGGACCGGCGGAGGCAACAACTTCTGGCGCCGACGCGGCCACTTCTTTGGTGGACGCGGCACCGACGGATACGGTATCAACACAAACCAACGTCCTGGTCACCAGCGTGGACAGGATGGGTGATACCGGAAAGTGGTTGAAAATGGAATGCAACAGAATTGCGGCCATTAGGCCGGGAACATACCAGTACC
>JBBKWP010000280.1:0-5253 GCA_037968995.1 Candidatus Xenobia bacterium | reverse complement strand
TTTGGGCTCTCGACAATCAATGTTCAGCTGAGTATTGATAAAATATATCGAAACGTTCAGATTTCTCACGACTAATGAGTCGCATCCGGTTGGGACGCCTCGTCTAGCCCCCGATGTGTGATACCGACTAGCGCTCTTTCTTAGTCAATGCCCACTCGGGATTGACTTGGCCCCCGGTTCCATAAATTTGAGTGTGGGCGGTTCATCCTGCACCACCTGGGTGCCGACTCGTCGAAGAGGTGTCTTCACTACTGGGCTCGCCGCCTTAAGAAGGTCTAGGGATGTCGGCCCGAAGAACCCCGAGGTCTGGCTCTTGGGCTCAGTATAGTGTAGTCTGAGATGATATAAAGGTGGTTCCCCATGCCGAGCGACGATTCCCGTAATTTTCCCATAGTCTGCGTGGGTGGATCGGCCGGCGGTCTCGACGCCTACACGCGATTGCTCAAGCACCTTCCGTCCGACACGGGCGCTGCCGTTGTTATCGTAAACCACTTGCGCCACGTCGACACCAGGCTGCATCAGATCTTGGGTAACTACACCGAAATGCCGGTCGAGTTGATTTCCGAGCGACTGGTAATCCAGCCCAACCACGTTTTCATCATCCCGTCTGCTCGCGATCTGCACGTGCTGGATGGCGAGTTTCGCTTGGAACCCATCTCCAAGCCCAGAGGCTGGCCGGACGTGATCACGGTCTTTCTTCGCTCGCTCACCGAGTACTGGGATGGAAAGCTGATCGCCGTGATCGTTTCAGGCTTCGACGGTGACGGCAGCGAGGCGTTGGCCGGCATCCGAAAGGTGGGCGGCATCACCATCGCCCAAGCACCTGAGACGGCTCAACAGCGTGATATGCCGGATAGCGCCATCGAGAGCGGGTCGGTGGATTTCATTCTGCCCCCTGAAGAGATCGCCCTCAAAATCGTCGAGATCGTTAGGGCTTCGCCGGCCGCAAATGCATAAACCCTCTAGCATCGTGGTGGGAATCGGCGCTTCCGCGGGAGGGTTTCAGGCCTTGTCGGAGTTTCTCGGTCCGCTGACCATCCATTGCGGGATGGGACTCGTCGTGATCCAGCACCTCGACCCGGCCCACAAGGACAACCTGGTGGAGATGCTGGGTCGGACAACGGCGCTCCCGGTCGTACCGATCCAAGACGGTCTGGTCGTCGAGGACGGATGTGTCTATGTGTTGCCCCCTGGCTACGATCTCCGTATCCATGAGGGGGGACTCCGTCTGCTCGAGCCGACCGACCCGCACAACCATTGGCTGCCCATCGATGGGTTCTTTCGCTCCTTGGCCGCCGATCAGGGGGAGCGCGCGATCGCCGTCATCCTCTCGGGTATGGGCCGAGACGGCTGCCTTGGCCTTCGCGCCATCAAGGCCAAAGACGGGGCGTCTTTTGTCCAAGATCGTGAATCTGCCAAATTCGACGGTATGCCCGGTAGCGCCATCGACGAGGGATTGGCGGACGTTGTCGCACCGGCTGGTGAACTGGCGGCCAGAATCACCGACTACGTGCTTCATTTGCGGCCCTCGGACCAACCCTATGAGGCGCCCCTAGATGAGACCAGATTGAACGCCGTGGTGGCTTATTTGAGGGACCAGTCCGGTCACGATTTTTCCCACTACAAAAAGGGAACCACTTCTCGCCGGATAGAGCGTCGTATGTCGTTACTGGGGTTGATGGACGGGGCCGGCTATCTTCGTCATTTACAAGAGAACCCCCAGGAGGCGGAGTTGCTCTTCAAAGAGTTGCTCATTGGAGTGACCCAGTTTTTTCGCGACCCCGCCGTTTGGCAGCAGTTAGGAGACGAAATTCTGCAGGGCCTGGCGGACCGACTTCCAGAAGGGGGACAGCTCCGCGCCTGGGTCGCCGGCTGCTCGACTGGTGAAGAAGCCTACTCACTGGCCATCGTTTTCCAAGAGTTCTGCCGGCGACTGCGTTCCGATAAAACTCTCTCGTTACACATTTTCGCGACCGATATGGACCCTGAGGCGATCACCAAAGCCCGGGCCGGACTGTACGGCCCCGCTATCGCCTCTGAGGTCTCGCCAGAACGGCTGCGACGATTTTTCGTCTCTGAGGGGCAGAGCTATCGAATCGTCAACTCCATTCGCACGATGATCACGTTCGCCCCGCACGACGTCACCTCGGACCCGCCGTTCACGAGACTGAATTTGGTGACCTGTCGGAACCTTTTTATCTACCTAGAGCCGGAGCTGCAAAGCAGAGTGCTGCAGCTGTTTCACTACAGCCTGGTGCCGGAAGGTGTACTGCTGCTAGGCGGTTCTGAATCCGTCGGGGCTACCACCGAGCTGTTCGCGTCGATCAAGGGTCCGGAACGGTTTTATTGTCGTCAAGATGCTCCATCGGGCTATTTAGGCGAGTTCCGGGGCGTGCCGTCGGTGGGTTTGACTCGCGCGAGCAGCCTGGCGGCGGCGGGCAAGACACCGCTCAATTTGAAAGGATTGACCGAGGCCATCCTGCTGCGACAGTTTAGTCCCGTGGCGGCTTTGACCACCGGTACGGGCGATATACTATACCTCCATGGCCGCACAGGCGGCTATCTCGAACCCCCGGCCGGGAAGGCGAACCTGAACCTCTTCGCCATGGCCAGACCCGAGCTCAGCACCCCCCTGGAATTAGCCTTCTCGCAAGCCGTTCGCCGGGACAAGACAGTCCTGGCCAAGGGACTGCCGTTGAAGGATGGGTCCGTCGACATCACCGTCTGGCCTGTCTCTTCGGAGGCGACAGGCAAGGACCGGTCTGGGATAGCGACGGATGTCGTGCCCCCGCGCCTAATGCTGGTCGTCTTTGCCAAAAGTGCGGTGGCCCCGGCGCCCGAGGTGGGAGAAAAAGACCCTAGCGGCCTGGCCTACGATCTGGAAACCTCGTTGCAAGAGTTGCGGGCCTTGCGGCAGCAAGGCCAGGACAGTCGCGAGGAGCTAAATGCGAGAAACGAGGAAGAACAGTGTCTCAACGAAGAGCTCATGTCGTCGAAGGAAGAGATGCAGTCGGTGAATGAAGAGTTGCAAACCGTCAACAATGAGTTGCAGGCAAAAGTCGAAGAACTGTCGCGGGCCAGCGACGACATGAGGAACCTACTCGACAGCACGGATATCGCCACGCTGTTCTTGGACAACAAGCTCCGAGTCCGTCGTTTCACGGCGCGAACGGCTACTCTTTTTCCGTTGATCGCAAGCGATACCGGGCGGCCCATCACCGATCTCAAGAGCACCCTGCATTTCCCTGGATTGGTGGCCGATGTGGAGCAAGTTTTGAGCTCCCAGACGATTCTCGAGCGACAGCTTTCCGCTAGCGACGAGCGAGCGTTCACGGTGAGAATCATGCCATACCGCACCAGAGAAAACTGTATCGACGGCGTCGTGATGACCTTCGTCGACACAACTCGGGCACTCTCTCATGGGCATCCAAACGGAGGGTCCAGGCTATGAGTGACCGGGTTCAGGCTGGGCGCTCAGAGCTTCGACGCCAAGCCGAGCTCAAACTGCAAAGCCTGGCCTCCCTTCCCCCAGGACCTTCTTCGGCGCGAGAGGTTCGACAATTGGTGCACGAACTGCAGATCTATCAGATCGAGCTTGAGATGCAGAACGAGCAACTTCGAGCCTCGAACAGGTTGGTCGAGGCTGCTGTAGCCAGCTACGCCGAACTTTACGATTTCGCCCCGGTGGGCTATTTTCTGCTCTTCCCCGACGGCACCATTGACAAGCTGAACCGACTTGCCGCCGCTCTGTTGGGAGGCGACCGCGCTAAACTGCACGGTCGGCGATTAGGAGGCTTCTTGACCGCAGGGAGCCAGGTTGTGTTCGAGACCTTCTTAGCCCGCGTCTTCGCCAAAGCCGATGGCCCGCCGTGTCAAGTGGAGAGCGATGGACCGGACGGTCAACGTATCCTCAGCATTCAGGCTGTCTTGTCGCTGGACGGTCAGCAGTGCCAAACCGTGATGACGGACGTCACCGAGCGTGAGCAGGCCAGACGAGCGGCCCAGACGCAACGACAGTTCGCGGCCGCGATCATCGATGCGGTCTCCGTGCAGCTTTGCGTGCTGGATGCCACGGGAAAGATCATCGCCGTCAATCAGGTCTGGCGTGATGTCTGGAATTCCAGTTTCCCCGACCCAACGGATAAACCGTATTTCCTCGACTCCGATTACTTAGAGGTCTGTGATCTGGCTACGGGTCCATGGGCCGAGGGGGCCACAGGCATGGCCGCGGGCATTCGCTCGGTGATGGATGGTCGAAGCGACGCGTACGGCGTGGAGTATACTTGTCATGAGCCCGACGGGCCGCAGCATTGGTTCCGAGCGGTGGTGACTCCCTTTCGAGGCGAAAGCGGGAACGTCGTGGTGGCCCATGAAGAGATCTCCGAGCGCAAATTCGCCGAAGCCGAGCGTCAATCTTTGGAATCGCGACTCCGAGTGTCTCAGAGGATGCAAGCCATCGGGACACTGGCTAGCGGGATCGCCCACGATTTCAACAATATCCTAGCCGCCATCATAGGATTCACCGAAGCCGCCCAGCAAGAGACTCCTGTCGATAGCCCCGTCCAAGAGGCTTTAGAGGAGGTGCTGGCGGCCGGCGGACGGGCTACCGCCTTGGTCAAACAGATCCTCACTTTTGGCCGCTCCGAAAAGATTGACCGCCTGCCGCTCCAGTTGGTCGCTGTCATCACCGAAGCTCTCAGGCTGCTTCGTGCGTCCTGCTCTTCGAGCATCGAATTTCGAATCAACTTGTCTCCCACGACCGACTTTGTGCAAGCTTGCGCCGGCCAGATCCATCAAGTTGTCCTGAACTTGGGCAGCAACGCCATGCACGCCATCGGCACGGATCCAGGTCAGATCACGGTGACCTTGGAGAACTGCCTACTCGACGCCGAAGCCGCCAGTCGGTTTCCCGGCCTGCTCCCCGGCGCCCACGTGCGCTTGGCCGTGGTCGACTCCGGTCACGGTATGGACCGACAAACCACGGAGCGCGCCTTTGATCTTTTCTTCACCACTAAGGGTCCGGATCAGGGGACTGGCCTGGGCCTCTCGGTGGTCTACGGGATCGTGCAAGAGCACGAGGGGGCCATCAAAGTGGAGAGCGCGCTGGGATGCGGGACAACCGTCGAGGTGTTCTTTCCAGCGGTTTCGGCTCGACTGCAAACGCCCCCGGCCGCCCGGAAGAACGAGGAGGGCGGGCGGGGACAACGGATTCTGGTGGTGGATGATGAGGCGCCGGTAGGCAAGGTGACGGGG
>JBBKWP010000279.1:0-10857 GCA_037968995.1 Candidatus Xenobia bacterium | reverse complement strand
AAAAAGCCGACGGTCTGTTCGAAACGTTGGTGCGGACGATTCGCCACCGCCCCGCCCAAAGCAAAATCTTCTAACCCTAAGAAATGGCCCATGCTGACCTGGAGCGTCGAAAGAACGAGGTTGAACATGGTGGTTTTGTGGGTTCGGCAAACGCGGCGGGCTTGGGCGACAAGTTCCGCGTCCAGATGGAAAAGGACGTGATGAGCGATGCTGTCTCCGGGTGCGTAGGCCAGCGCCAGATCGGGGCAGCCTTCCAGTTCTCGACTCCACCACTCGCGCATCTCCTGGGCCTTAGGAAGGGCAAACCAAGCGTGCTGCCAGACGCAAAATTCGGGAAAGCCCGGCGGAGGCGGGCCCTCTGGAGGCTCTTCCAGTTCCGCCATGATGACCTCCATGCTCCAAAGGTCGGCCGCGCAATGGTGGAGATCGAACTGCATGACATCGTCGTGCCGGCGTTGGTATAGCCTCAAGCGGCAGACCGGCAGACGGGTCAGGTCGTAGCCCTCGAGGGCATCGGTGAGGAGTTGCTCGCGCAACTGCTCGGCCGACCATTGACTTGCATCCACGACTTTAAACTCGAGACGATGCGAGGGATGAACCCGTTGCTCCACGTGTGCCTCGATATTGAGTTCCCACATCTTCATCGCTTCGATGCTGATCGTCAGCATCTTAGCATGATACTCGATGTCTTGTTCTGGCGGGATGGCATAGGTGGTGCGCAAGGCCGGATGACGATCGATGACACGCTGCATTCGGGTGCGCAATAATTCCGGATCGATTTTGCGAAAGAATCGTATGGTCGAACGCATATTCCAGATCCCAGAATGGTTCATCATGCAGTCGAGGATCAGACCTTGCACGATAAACGCCGTCTTGCCCGCGGCCGACTTCTGTTCGAGCATACGTGCCAGCATGGCCCTCTTCTGTTCCGGGCTGAGCTTTTGAACCGATGGTTTCATGTCGGGCTGTCTTCCAGCATAGAGGCCAACATGAGTTCAATTTCGTCGTCCTCGAGGTAATCCAACTCTCCGTCGGTCGCAGCCTCGGAGTCCTCTCTAGGCTCCATGGAGTCTGTCAGCAGATCGACCAAAGTCTCGACCGACGGTTGTTCCATCAACGTGCTCGAAGCTAGGGTGACATTCAAGGTGCTCTTGGCCCAGTTGCGCAACTGCAAAGACATCAACGAGTCCAGACCCATATCTATCAAGGACTGACTGGAGTCGAGACGCTGCGGTTGGGTTCCCAACACGCGGGCCACCTGAGCGATCACAATCGGATGCAGCGCTGTCCGGCGCTCGACACTTTCCAGGGCTTCCAAGTGTTGAAAGCCCATTCCTTCGTCGCGCTTAGCGGCGCCGCCGGCCAGTAACGCCTCAAAACGCGGAACCGGTTTACCTCCCATGGCCTTGCGCAAAAGAGTCCAGTCCGCGTTCATCACTCCAACCTGGGTGGGATTGACGTCCAAAGCGTTCTCTAACGCATGCAAGGCCTGAGCGGAAGTGATCATCTTGCTCCCGCCCGCTTCAAGCCATGCGGCGACCATCGGATTGCGGGCCAGATATCCGACATCTCCCAGAGGGCCCCAGTTGACCGTCAGGGCCGGCAGGCCTAGCTGGTTACGATGGTGGGCCAGACTGTCGAGGAACGTGTTGGACGCCGCATAATTGCCCTGACCGGCGGCCCCGAACCAAGCGGCGTTGGAACTGAACATAACGAAGAAGTCGACCGGCTGCCGCAGGGTGGCTTGGTGTAGATTCCAGGCTCCGTGGATTTTCGCCTGGAAGACTCCCTCTAAGCGTTCTCGAGTGAGGTTGAGGGTGGGCACGTCGTCGAGTTGCATAGCCGCGTGCACCACACCCCGCACCTCTCCCAACTTATCAAAAAGCTCCGCTACACCCTGGGCGTCACCGACATCAACGGCGTGAGCTTCGACTCGAGGGTCGTCAAATCCAGTGTGAGCCTTCGGGGTGCGCGAGAGGACGACAACCCGGTCAGCCCCGTGGCTCAGGAGCCAGAGAACAACCTCGCGGCCAAAACCACCCATTCCGCCGGTGACGACGTAAGCGGCCCCGGGAACCGGCTTCCAACTCGGCTGCACCAGTTTCGGAACCTCCGCTTCCAGCACCACCTTACCGATATGCTTGGCTTGACTCAGACAGCGGAAAGCCTCGACGGCTCGGCCGTAGCCGAAAGTCTGCAGGGGAAGAGGCTTCACTTTCCCGTCAGCGATATCGCCGGCCAGTACCTGTAAGAGTTCCTGGATAGTCTGGTGGTCAAAGTTGATCACCTGTTCGAGATCGATAGCGTGGTAAGACAGGCCGTTGCGGAAGGGGCTGAGACCCACCCGCAGATCGTTATAGATATCGCGTTTGGTCACGTCGAGAAAGCGCCCGAAGCGACCCAAAACCGAGAGACCTCCGGTGAGGCCCTCGCCCGCTAGGCTGTTGAGCACCACGTCGACGCCGTCAGCCTTGACTCCCAGAACCCCATCGACAAACGAGGTGGAGCGGGAGTCGAAGACGTGTTCCACGCCAAAGTCGTTCAGATAACGAACCTTGTCGGGAGTCCCCGCGGTGGTCAGGATGTGGGCTCCGACTTTGCGCGCCACCTGAATGGCCGCCAGGCCCAAACCGCCGGAAGCGGTATGGATCAAAATCGTTTCGCCGGCTTTCAGACGTCCGATGGTCACCAAGGCGTAATACGCTGTCACAAAGACCAGCGGCATGGCGGAAGCTTCCGTGTCGCTCACTTCGGAGGGAGTGGGAACCACGAACGAGCGCGGCACCACGACCTGGGAAGCGAAGGCGCCCGGAGCGATGCCCATAACACGGTCGCCTGGTTTGAGATCGTGAACCTCGGCACCCACCTCGCTCACAGTACCTGCCATTTCGATCCCCAGAACTCCCTCTGTAGGATAGAGGCCAAGGGCCCGCATAACGTCACTGAAATTGAGTCCGGCGGCAGCCACGGTGACACGCACTTCATCAGCTTTCAGGGCGACTGGCGCGGGTACTGTCCACTCGAGGGCCTCCAAAGTGCCGGGACGATCGCAGGTCAAGAGATAGTCCTGCCCCGGATGCGGAGCCCGCGGCACCGGTTCTTGCTGGGAAAGCGGGAATCTGCGACAGCGTTGGATGAAACGCTCGCCTCCGCGGAAAGCCACTTCCTCTGCCTGTTCACAGAAAAGTTCTCTATAGAGAATGTCCGCGTCGCGCTCCTCATCCTCGAGGTCCACGAGCGTGGCGTGCAGCGCTGGGTCCTCCGTAGCCAAAACTCGAGCCAGTCCCCAAACGGGAGAGGCGGCAGGCTGAACGTCCAGTCTCACGCTGTCAGGATTCTCGGGCGTTACAGCTTGACTGCGCCGGGTCACCACGAAAAGGCGTGGCGGCAGAATCTGATACCTCTCGACCTGCTGCGCCATCTCAAGTAGAGGCATGAGAGGGCCGGCCGGATCCTGCAGAGTCGCCGAAAGAGAAGCGAGATGCAGACAACCGGCCAGTCGTCCGATCTCTTTCATGTCGAAGCTTTCTCCAGGCTTCACGACACGCGTGGAATAGCCATCGGCCTCAAGCCGTGTCACAAGGCTCTTAGCCAAGTTGCCTTCGTCGCTGAAGACGAGCCAAAGCCCCTCCCCCGCCCCCTTATGATGGGTCGTTTCCGAAGGCGCCAGTTCGGTGGAGACCCAATGAAGGTCATAGCATAATTCGTCGGTCGCATCCCCGGCTGAACTTTGGGCGGCCCGCACGAGACGATAACCCAGTAAGTCGAACAGCACCTCACCCTTCCTATTGCAGACGGTGAGATCTCCCTCGAGTTCTCTTGCGGTCTGGTGGGTACAGCGCATATAGGCCACCACTTCGTCTTCCAACGGCCGTAGCACGCGAACCCGTCGGGCCGCCACCGGAAGCCAGTTGGTGCCGTCTCCCATGAGCTTGGAGTCGAGAGCAGCCAGACCCACCTGGAAGCAAGAGTCGATAGTGCCCGGATGGGTGAACGAGAGACCGTCAGCAGCGGGTAGAAAGGCCGCTCCCCGAATATGGGCCACCGCTTCCTTTGGTCCGCGTCGGCCTCCACAGATGGCGTCAAACGTTGGCCCAAACAGCAAGCCGCGCTCGGCCCATTGTTGGGTGAGACTTCCTTGCCATTCGATGGACAGTCCGCCCTCGATGGCTTCCCAATCAAAATTGGCCGGAATCGCGCCGGGATCGCTACAGACGTGCGCTCGAAACATCAGGTTGCGTTTTTCACTGCCGTCCGTTGCCTCGGCATAGATAGCCAAGGTTCCGTCGTCGTTGACAATGGTTTGCAACAGCGTCTGGCTGTTCACGAAACAAGCGGCGTCGATGTGGACGTTGTCCAAGGCCAAGGGCAAACTGCCGTGACGGGCGTGGGCGGCTTCGAAGCCCATCTCCATAAAGGTACTGGCCGACACGATGGTCTGCTTATGGAACTGGTGATCCTTCAACCAGGGGGGATCCTCGGGCGTGAGAAGTTGACTGAAAATATTGGGTTCCACCTGGTGGCCCAGCATGGCGTATTGGGTCGGTTCGACCCGCAGTCTATTCACGCGGCGGGACTCCCGCCAGTAGCGCTCGCGCTGCCAAGGATAGAGAGGCAGCGACACCCATCCGGGTTGTGATCCTTCGCCCCACTGCAGATCCTGACCCAGACTGTAGAGGTCCCCTAAGGCTTTCAGGAACGCCTCACGGTCGTTCTTGTGACGGCGCAAAGTGGCCAGCGCCTGGCCCCCACTTTCGCTGATCGACGGCCCCAAGACGGGGTGGCCTCCGATCTCCAGAAAAACTGTGGCGCCGTCGGCGACAGCGCGGTTCACGGACTCGGAGAAGCGCACCGTGGAACGGACGTTCTGCCACCAGTAGGCGGCGTCTGCGACCTGCAAGGGCGCCGCGGTCACTGTGGATATTAAAGTGCAGTGAGGCTGGCGGGGGGTGAGGTTCTCGAGACAGGTCATCAATTCGTCCTTGACAACATCGAGTTGAGCGCTGTGGAAAGCGTATTCGACCTTCACCTCGGTGCAGTCGAAGCCGGCCTCGCGCAGGCGCTGGTGTACCTCGTCCATGGCCTCGTTTCCACCGGACAGAACCACCGTTCCCGGAGAATTGATGGCTCCCACGCAGACTCCGTCCCTCAGATAGTGCGAGATCTCGTCTGCGGATGCGGACACCGAAAGCATACGACCTTTGCTGGATTCTTGGTCCATCAAGCGACCGCGATGACAGATCAGATGGATAGCGTCAGCAAGATCAATGGCGCCTGAAGCCCAGGCTGAGGCCACCTCGCCCACGCTGTGCCCGATCACCATGGCGGGTTCGACGCCCCAGGCCGACAGCATCCGAGTCAGACCCGCTTGCAAGGCGAAGATCATAGGCTGCACCACCGCGGTCTGGTCGACCGAGGTCGAGTCGCTCATAAAGGCCTCGCGCAGGGACCATCCCAAGACTTTCTGGTAATGAGGTTCGCACTCGTCAACCAGGGCGCTGAAGGCGGGATTGGTTAGCAGAGTTCGGCCCATCGCCTGCCATTGCGATCCCTGACCGCTATAGACGAAACAGACTTTGGGAGTCTGGCGCACGGCTCCGTTGGTGGTTGCAGCCTGGCTCAGATCTGACAACGCCTCCGCCACCACCGCGGTACGAAACGGGTGGTGGGTGCGGCGCATCAGGCTAGAATAAGCCACTTGGCGCAGATCCGCCGACTCGAGCGACTGATAGCGCTCCACTAAAGCCTGGAGAGCGCCTTCGCTGCGCGCCGAGAGGCAAAGCAGTTGAGGCTCGTCGCTCGCCACTACAGGACTTTCCTCAGCTTCTGCCGGGGGCGGGCTGAGCACCACGTGAGAGTTGGTTCCTCCGAACCCGAAACTGTTGACTCCCAACAAGAAGTCGCCCTCCGGCAAGTTGCTGACCGCCGTGGGGATCGTGAGTCCAAAGTCGTCGAAGGGAATATTGGGATTGGGGTCGTGGAAATGCAAATTGGCCGGAACTTGCCGCTTGGAGGCCACCAAACACGTTTTAATCAGCCCGGCCATGCCTGAGCCGGCTTCCAGGTGACCGATGTTCGTCTTGACCGAACCTACCAAGATCGGACGCTCTGGACTCCCGAGTACCGTTCCGATGGCGGTGGTCTCCACGGGGTCTCCGACCGCCGTCCCAGTCCCGTGAGCTTCAATATAGCGCACCCGTTCGATGGGAAGCCCACGATAGGCTTCACGCAGCAGGCGGCTCTGTCCCTCCACACTGGGGTAGGTTAGCCCTTCGTTGCGTCCGTCGGAATTGACCACGGTGCGCAGGATAGTGGCGTAAATGTGGTCGCCGTCAGCAAGAGCCTTCTCCAGTGGCTTGAGCACCACCACACCGGCCCCTTCACTGCGCACATAGCCGTCGCCGGAGCTGTCGAAAGCGTGACAACGACTGGTGGGACTGAGCATAGAGAGTCGGCTGAAAGCCACGTGGTGGATGGGATGCAGTAACGCGTTGACAGCGCAAACCAGGGCTGTATCGCACTCGCCACTCTGCACGCTGGTGACACCCGCGTGGAGGGCCACAAGCGATGAAGAGCATGCGGTGTCCAGAGTCACGCTGGGGCCATGCAGATCAAAGACGTAGGAAAGCCGATTGGAGGTCATGCACATGGCCCACCCGGTCACACTGTGAGTGGTGAGTGAATCGAGGTCTTGAATGTCATAGTAGTCGTGTGAGGAGGCGCCGGTGAAAACACCTGTTCGGGTTCCTGCCACTTTTTCCAAAGGGTATCCAGCGTCTTCTAGGGCCTCCCACGCCACTTCCAGGAGCAGGCGCTGTTGCGGGTCGAGTGTCGAGGCCTCACGCGGCGAGATACCGAAAAAGGCCGGGTCGAAACCGTCGATTTCTCCCAAGAAGCCGCCCTGGCTTTGAGGTGTGCGGTAGTCCCTCCCTTTATCGGGGTGGTGGAAGCGGGCGTTGAGCCAACGCTCCGGCGGGACGTCCGACACGGCGTCGACGCCGTTCATGAGCAGCGTCCAAAACGATTGAACGTCGTTAGCGTCGCCCGGAAAGCGACAGCCGATACCAGTAACAGCAATGGGAACGGTGGGTTTCATGCCGCGAACCTTCGGTCAGGGAAGAGCATATCCTATGTCCCCTGAACAGCTCGTTACTGAGGTCTCGCTCGAGACTAGCTTACAGCGTGAGACCGTAGCGTCGGCGCTCCACAGAAAATCCTAGTGCCCTCTGGGCTACGACCAGCGCGCGTCGATTGGTAGCGCTGACATCGCCCACAAAGAGGGGAATATTCTTCTGGAAGAGTAGCCTCGAACCGGCCCGCATGAGGTGACGCACCGCGGTGCCGCCCCAGTGGTCCTGAGCTAGGGCAAGGTCTGCGATGTAGCCCATTTGGTCATTGAAGTCGATGAGTAGGTGCCCAACCATCTCCCCGTCTAAAGTCAAAGCCAATCCCGCGTTTTGAGGACCCTGCCCACTGACCTGTTCCATCAGGATACCTATAGAACGCAAGGTGAGTTCGCCGAGGTCATAGTCACGACCGGCACACAAGGTGTGGTGGAGCATGGTCGAATTAAGGATCGCGATCAAAAAGGCGTCGTCAGGCTCCACCGGACGCACCAAGTATGGGCTCCCCTCTGGCATTCGGCATTCCGCCGTGGCCACCGAGATCTTGTGACTTTCTAGGCGGAATCCTGAAGCTTCCAGCAACTCCTGGTCGCGGCTGTCGCTCGGCGAAATCTCAGTGGTGAGAAATCCAGAGTCGTAGCTTCGCGCTGTCTCGACCGCGAACTCGAGAAGTTTATTCTGTTCCACCACCTGGGGAGCAAACCAGTCTTGAATGACAGACTCGCGGTCACTGGTGATGCTCCGTGTGAGCTGTTTCCTCAGAACCAGAAAACCCGTGACGTCTCGCTCGTCTTCCGTTATGATCAGATCATACTCCGAGGCCAAGGCTGCAGAATCTCGGAGACTCAGCAAGAACGCCGGGCTCGGATCCTGGGGCCCCCGCGATGGCCAATCCGCATAGTCTTTATCCTCCGCCAACTGGAGGATACTCTCTAAGTCGGTGGAGTTAGCTAAACGTGGCATGGAGTCGAAAGTTCTCTCGGAAGTGGGGGACTCCTCGTGGAGAGTCTCACACGACCCACGACCGGGGCGCAAGATTTCTGAAGTCGCCTCCGGAGGCGACTTCAGAAATTTCGACGAGAAAAGAGAGCGCCCCCGCCATACTAAGCCGACGGACACGCTCAATTTTTACAGTAACGGGTTGGGATCCAAGTCCATGAGTTGCTTCTTGGGATCGTATCCCAACAGTTCCAGAGCTTCTTCGTGGCTCGCCCCGTTTTCCATCAGGCGTCGGTAGGATTCGCGGGGGAATCTGGTCTCGCCGTCCTCGAGTATCTGCTCGTGGACAGCGTCCAAGTTCTCTTTAATGTTCTGGGAATGTTTCACGGTCGTATCCTACTTTCTTTGACCCGTTGAGTCGGTCGTTCTATGTCTGTTGGTGTATTGGTCAAACCGTTGGCGAGACTCGGAATCCGTTAAATCTAATTCCCCGCACCACGCTGTACCCATCAAAAGAGCTTTCCCTAGTGTCGTTTCCTCGCCGTACTCGTCCTCTACCTGCTGTCCCAAATCCGACAGGGTCCAAACGGTTTTGGGATCGTCACTGCGCAGAAGTCCTGATACGAGATTCCTGGTCCGCGCGGAGAGTGACAGGTCTTCCAAGTTACTTTGGACTTGATCCCAAAGCTCCCACGTCTCTTCTGGTGAGTCAGGTTTAAAACCGTACTTGGCCCAGGCGTATCCTCCCACGGTCAGGCCCGCCGTCAGAGTGACCTTCTCGATTCCGATCTGGTCGTAGACCTCCACAGAACGAGACAGTAGCTCTTTGGCGAGATTCTTATCCTGGAATTCAGGTTGAAGCTTCAGTAGGTCGTGGCTCACTTCCGGAGCCTCGTCCTCCGAGAAGGTGATACATCGATTCATCTGCCCGACCGTCCGGCCCGAGGTCTCGGACTTCAGCTTCAGTCTGTACTCCCACGTTTCCAGCGCTGGATCTTCGGTATCGCCAATCAGACGCCCTTCGGAAACGTTGACCCCCGAGCCTGCGAAGAGTTTACCGAACAGTTCGGCCAGTCCGATATCCGAGCGACGAGACCAGGCTTCACGAATCGCTTGCGGCATGTCCGATTCTTTCAGTTCTCCCTGGAAGGCGTGGATGTGTCTTTGGGGCTGAGTGCTCTCGACAGGCTGTGCGCTAACGTAGGAACATCCCTCATCGATCGACTCTTGATAGGGATTGCTCACGAGGGGCTCCAGAAAGAGAACCCCTGTTGAAGTCTGGGTGGCTTGGTGTCCAAAATAGGTCGGCTTAGGCTTGTCCTTATGCTCGGTAGGTGGTGATGGTAAGGGTTGACTCTGTTCTTTCGATATTGTGGGAGCGATTCGTTGATTCGAAGATGGGTCGACTGTTGTGATATCTTTGCCTGGGCCCGTCATCCTTGCAGGGGACGGCTTCAAACTCGATGCTTTGGGGCGCCCGAGCTGTCGCGAAGCCCCTACTCCTCGATGGTTCGTATCTATATTCATTGAGCTATTCTCCTTGAATCGTCATTCTAGGAGAATCGGAACGGAACGTCTCTGACGCCCATCACAGCGAATCTGTGATAGCGATCACTTCCACCTCTTCACCGTCATTCGGCCCTTGCTAAAACGAGCATCGCTCCAAGGGAACTCGTTGGGCATCTACGGAGTGACGACATTTTCGGACCAAATGAATGAGGGGCGGAGCGTAAGTAACGCTGCCCACTTCCTAAGCTGGCGGGGGGGAAAGCGAGGTTGGGACGAAATCGTTGGCGATGGGATTAGAAGATTTTCTGGCCGAGGAAAGGGCGCAAGGGCAGCGGGTCGCTCAAGACGCGAGCTTCACCCTCGATCCGGCCCAAGTCCGAATTCGACTCGCGACGTTCTGCTCAGAATTTCGTCTCTATCCTTTCTTGCGATGCTTGCAGGCCATCCACCGGGTGAGCGAGAGTGATCTCTTCATTCGCTATGAGGACGATTGCTGGAAGGTTTCTTTTCAATGGCGCGCGAGCCCGGACGCCTCGGCCTTCGAAGATCTCCTGAGCGACGGCGCCTCAGCCGCCTTTGACAACCTAGGGTCCGTGACGACACAGCACTTCTTTTTCGGACTCTCCGCTGCCCTCGGAGCGCCTCAGTACCGGCTTCACTGGACCAGCCCCACCGGTAGCTTCAAGTTAAAAGACGGAGTTCTTACCCTTGTCGAGTTGCGCACCGAGGGGACGCAGTGTCAACTGGCCTTCTCTATGGATGAGGGGTGGTGGAACCGCTTCACTGGTGGCGGGGGGCTAAAGAAAGCCACGGAATCAGAACTTCTCTATCGTCTCGCTTACTCTTCGGTTCCCGTCCATCTGGAAGGCCAACGAGTCAAACCCATCGCTCCGGTGGCCCCTGAAACCCCCTGGGCTACTCAAATGGTCCAAGGCTCAAGCTTGGCATGTCGCTTTCTCACTTCCGGGAACAGCGGTCGACTACGTCCCCCCGAGTATCCGTTGGACCACTACCGCAGCAGCCGCAAAGGCAAGGCCTGGGACCTGACGAAAGATGGCTCCGGTCAGCCTCTCCCACTCAGTATTCAGTTGGGTTCGATAGCCGACCCGCAAAATTTTCAGACTCTACTCCGGGATGACGGACCCGTTCGACTCAAAGTCGGTCGCTCAGAAGACCTTCCGCTCAGCGAAGCGGCCCTGTTCCTCTCACTGGAGGCCGGACGTAAAGATTGGCTCTATCCGGTGCGCGACGGGCTTCTGGGGGAGCCTGTCTCGGTAGAACTCGC
>JBBKWP010000278.1:0-19068 GCA_037968995.1 Candidatus Xenobia bacterium | reverse complement strand
TCCGAAGACCGGCGAGGTCCCCAAAGACCTCAAGCCCCACACTATCCTGCTGACCCACGCCCACGAGGACCACGTCGGCGAAACCGAGATGCTGGCCAAGCGCTCCGGCGCAAAAGTGGTCGCGGTGTTCGAATTGGCGAATTTTCTAGGCGAAAAAGGAATAGAGGTGGTCGGATGTGGACTGGGCGGCCGAGTCACCCATGATTGGGGTTGGTCAAAAATGGTGCAGGCTTTTCATTCGTCCTCCTATGGCGGCCAATATATGGGTATGCCGGCGGGGATCGTCGTGGACTTTGACGGCGTGAGAATTTACAATACCGGAGACACTTGCGTTTTTGGCGACATGAAACTGATCGCTGAAATGTATAAGCCTGAGGTTTTGATCCTGCCCGTGGGCGGACATTTCACGATGGATGTATTTGAAGCCAAGAAAGCCATCGAATTGGTGGCTCCTAAGGTTGTCATCCCTGTTCACTACAACACTTGGCCGCCCATCGAAGTCGACATCGAGGCCTTCAAGGCGGAGGTGGAAGCGGCTCAGAACGTGAGTGTTGAAATCATGGCCATAGGTGATGAACTAGAGCTGAAGTAGGAATCTCTCTGATTTTCCAAGTGCCAAAGTGGGCATTCAGAAATCTCGTGGCGCCCACATGCCGGGCATTGAGTATAAGGAGGCCACTGTCCATAGGACGGCTGGCTCGACGCGCAATCCTGGTGGTCGGATGGACGGCCTTTCTAATGGGGTCGAGCGTCGCTCAGGTCTCGGAAAGCCGGAACCAACTTCCGGTCGTTTTAGAAAGCAAGATCACCGGAACTCTGTTCGACAAGTTTCTCAAATTCCATAGCTATGAAGTGGTGATGGATTCTCCGGACGGACCTGAGAGCTATCGTGACGGGTTTATCCACGGTCCCGGACATCACGTGGCGGCCATCGCTTCGTTCTTGCTCGATGAGAAAGGCCGGCCTCATCCCGTGTTCAAGTCGGGAGACACTCGCTTGGCGCGGGCCGAACGGGGAGAACCGTATGTTGCGACGGGCGGCATCGCCGGCCGCCTTGATAAGAGCGGTGTGGGGAGTGGCAAAATCGCTTTAGGTGAACTTGCCGAGGAGGTCGGAGGATCCGTCGCCGAGGCCACTTTCCGGGGGTTGGGTGACGAGTTGGTTCCCACCATGCCGAACGAGTCGACCGAGGCTGACTTGTACTCTATGGCTGTGGTAGTTCTCGACGGGTCTCCTTATGGGGACGGCGGACAGATGGAAGTTCCCGACCTCATCGGTCCGGTCTTTTACGACGCAAAGGAAGCCATCGAGGCCATGGATCGCGGGGAGATTGCTGATTCCGGTCGGGCTAGAACCATGTTTGGTCGTGCCTTCGATGTCATAGGGTTTCTTCCCGAGTTGGACGTTTATGTCCAAGACCATCCGAGTCTAAGGGTGCGGTTCGATACGCTGGGACTCGGAGAGCCCTTCGATGTCCGGACCCTGGCCAAGGGTTCCCAAATCGCCGAATTGCCACCCAGGGTTGTCAATGAGTACTCCCAGATCAATTCGGTGGTCTGTCGCTCTCGAGAAGTTGTGGCGCTGGTTCCTGACCGACGAATGATCGACGCCCAGACGAGTCACGCCGTTGAGGTAGACGGTAGGATAACGCCCTTTCGGGAGACCTTTGCTAATCAATATCTCCAAACGGACTACGACCGCGTGAAACTGGCCGTTGTGGCTTGGGATTCCGTTCGTGGTCCGCTCGTCGAGTTCACTTGGCAGGTTCGCCCAGCCTTGGCGTTCGCTCCGGGTTCCCCACGGGTCGTTCGTCAAGATGTAACAGATCTGAAGTGCCCCCGAGATGCGTTCCTCAAGGAGAGGTTGTCCCGCGCCTTTTCCGGACCTATCACGATTTTGGGACCGAAAACGGGAGCTTCGAGTGGGCAGTCAGACCTTTATTACAACTTTGCCTTCCGACAGGTAGAAGGAGAAGACCAGCAAAACTTTCTACCGCTCGCCGAAGCGCTTCGACTCTGTCGTCAGGGCCACGGAGACGCGCAGACAGAAGCCTTGCTACTTCGCTTAGCCGATCACTTCCAATGGATTCCCACCTTGAATTTGAGTGTTTCTCAAGCCCGCGATCTGCTTTAGGCTCTGTTGCAAGGAAACCCAACCGGACATGGAATAGTTAAACTTTTTCAAGGAGTTCCATGTTTCATAAAACTCAAGCAGTCTCACTGACCATGACAGCTTTCTTTTTCTGTTTACCGTTCGCGGCACCGGCTAGGGCTCAGACCGGTAGCGAGATGGACCGTATCAAATCGATTCGTCAAAGCGTGAATGGAGACACTCTGCGTATCGTGGTGGAGACCGAGCACGCACCGCCGGAGGCCAGTGTCTTTTTTTCGACGGGTCCGGAAAGATTGGTCATCGAATTCAATGACGCTTTGCCGGGAACGTCCGCACCCGCTCCACCCAACACGCCCATGGTAGAAAGTTGGGGGCTGAAACAGGTCTCCTTAAATCGGAGCCAGTTGGTACTCAACCTTGATCACCGGCCACCGACCTCGAGGGTGGGAGTGCAGACTCTGACAGGTCCCCATCGCTTCGTCGTAGACCTGCCTTTGGCCTCGGAGTGGCGCGAGGAGATGGCGCTCACTAAGGGTATTCGGTGGATCCGAGAGGATCGCTATCTGTCCGGACTCTGGGTGCGCTTGAATCGTGTGCACTTTGATCCGACCGACTCCAACGTCTCGGTGGCCATAGGCTTGGCCAAGGAAGTGACCAACGCCCGGGAGACCGTCTCATCAATGGTGGCAAGATACAATGCCGTCGCCGGCATCAACGGCGGGTTTTTCGCGTCCTCCGGCGGCGCGCTGGGTCTGGTCTATCGCGACGGGAAGATGTTAGCTCCTCACGTTTCCCGTCGACCTCCGCGTAGCGGATTTGGAATGACCAAAGACGGCCAACCGCTTTTTGGGCGCCTGGCGGCCACCGGGCAGGCCATCAAGGACCTCGACGGAGGCGACTGGACGAAGACCTGGATGGCTCTGGGCGGGGGACCTCGTCTCATAAAGGACGGCAGTGCAAAGATTACTGCCAAGGAAGAAGAGTTAGGGCCGGGCGGCAATGACATCACGCGTGTCGCAGCCCGAAGCCTGGTGGGTCAGACCAAGTCTGGAGATTTGGTTTTTTCGACAGTCACAGGTTTTAGGGACAACCACTCCCAAGGAGCGAAGTTCGAGCCTGTGGTGGATTGGCTGCGCGGTCTTGGAGTGAAGGATGCGGTGAACTTCGACGGCGGAGCCTCGGTCGATATGGTCATAGGAGACCACATCGTTTCGGATGGGCCCGGTAATTCCACCAAGGAGAAGCCTGTGGCCACTGCCCTGTTGGTGAAAGACTCCCGGGAAAAACTCTATCCTTCAAAAGCGGACTGGGTTCTCAGTCAGACCGCGCTCAAGGCTGACGGAAAGAGTTCCGCGGACGCCTTGATAACCTTGAAGACCGAAAGCGGTGGGTTGGTCGCTGACGGTACACCGGTGAGATTCTTTGCTCACGGACTGGTGATCGAGCCCGCCGAAGCGAAGACCTCAAAAGGGCAGGTTAAGGTTCGCCTTACTTCCATCCGCAGTCCTGGAACCTCCAGACTCAGTGTCCTGAGTGGACCCTTGTCCAGTTACAAGGACGTGACCTTGCAAGGGGGAGAGCCCAAGCGCCTTCAAGTGGAACTCTTGGGCCGAAAGAAGACCAAGGTGGAAGGAATCGGGGAGCTTCAGCGCGTCAATATGAAAGTCCAGCTAACCGACCCCTGGGGAAATCCGGTTGCCAACGAGGTTTTTCAGGTGGCCGTGAATGGAACCCAGGCCTATCCGTTTCGGACGGACACCCGTGGAATGTCCAGTCTTGAAGTCGAAACGGCACTTGCGGGAGGGACGATTTTAGTTACCCATCCCAAGGCGGGGGACACTCCCGTGAAGATCGATCCACTTCCCTAGGGTAGGGATTTTTCAGCGTCACCTACAGGAACTGCCCTAAGCGACGGGACGGCGACCGGCTTCTTCGACCAGTTGGTGGAAAAGGCCGGAGAATCGGCCATCGACGTGCCGAAGATCTTCCGGGTGGAACTGAACACCCACCTGCCAAGCATCGGCCCGCTCGAACGCCTCCACCAGTCCGTCCTCCGCCCAGGCCGAGGCCTGAAACAGTGGCGCGAGTTGGTCGATGGCCTGATGGTGGAGAGAATTCACTCTGGCGTTCTGTGAGCCGACGATCTGCGCCAGCCTTGAGTTCTGGGCAAGTGTTACCTCGTGGACGGGTTCGGGGCGCAAGGAAGCGTCGAGACGAGCCGCATCAGGGAAGTGTGTGTCGGAACTGGCCAGGTGTTGGAACAAGGTACCGCCCGCGGCCACGTTCATGACTTGCATTCCGCGGCATATGCCGAGAACCGGCAACTTCGATTCGAAGGCGCGTCGTGCCCAGTCGAGCTGAAAATGATCGAACGCCGGATCGAGGTCGGCTAACTCTGGTCGAGCGGTCTGACCGTAGTGGCTGGGGTCGACGTCGCCGCCACCAGGCAGAATCAGGGCGTCGATCACGGGAGCGTCCAGGCCTGGGAAGAGAAGTTGAGCGGAGCCTCCGGCTGTTTCAATAGCTTCGACAATCTCTACGACCGCTCGGTAACCGCCTGAGTTGCCCCAAAGCGGTTCCCGATCAAAATAATCGAGGGGTATCGGGATTCCTACGACGGGTTTACGATTTTCGAACACTTGCTCTACCTCTGTTTGACTAAAAATTGGTGTTGATGCTTGATGGGTTGACGACTAGCGACAACAACAAGAGCAGCAACAGCAACAGCAACAGAGGGAACTTCGACGACCAACCATACTTGCTCTGCGGAGAGAGAAGGCAATTTGAAATATTTTCTGGTTTTTGGGTCGCATAATAGGTTCGTAGGGACAGTGTAACTCAGGCTTTGTGGTCATGGCAAGGCATGTTCTGTTATCGGTATGTAACACTTTAGGGTAGGGGTAGGCGATATTTCTGGATGTTACAAGAATGCGGTCCGACGGATAATCTAGACTTACGAACAACATACATCCCCAACCACCAAAAGAGCTAGGAGACCCCCTAGCTCTTTTCTCTGTTTACGGGAGTCTACCGGGACCCTGGAGACTGGGCCGGCATGCAGACTTTAGGCGGGAGAGTCCGACGCCGGCATGACCGCCAAGTGGTCCCGTTCTAAGTCTTTCCGTATCTCTTCGAGTAAGCTGTCGATCCGATCAGAGCTTGGGCTCGCCACAACGCACCCAGCATGATGGTCTTTAGCGAGGGTCCAACGGACTTCACTATGCTTTTGAGAGAACTCCTGGTTGGGATCCTTGTCTCGAGAGAGGCACAGCAGGATCCCGGCCTCGCACTTCTTCGCCTTGGGGAGCCTGTAACTGGAGTTCTCGAGCAGTGTCAGGTCTAATCGAGCCGATTCCTCGAACAAGTCCACGCCGGTGGCCGCCGTCGTCAAGCGATCAAGATGAGACCCCGCGACTCGGGCCCCGATCTCTAGAAAGTAGACTTTCCCATCCCGCTCGAGAAATTCCACATGATTGACACCTTGCCGAATTCCAATAGCATCGATCACTCGTTGATTGAGGTCCAGAAGGTGCCCGTGGAGGGGATCCTTTTCGGGAACCGTTCGAGATGTGAAGACTCCGCCTCCGTTCCAGACATCGAACGGAGGCGTTCCGTAGCGACCCGCTACAGCGAGACGGACCCTGCCCCCGTAGACGATGGAATCGACATGATAGACATCGCTGGGCAGAAAGGCTTCGATGAGATGATGGGAGCTTCGGTCGCCGAGTGTCACGTAGACCTTCCAAACCTCTTCGACGGTCGTTAGCTTTCGGATCTGCACAGCGCCGCCCGTCATTCTTGGTTTGACCATCCATGGCGGCGGTACATTCTTCATGAACTGGGTCAATTTCTGGCGATTGATGAACCCTTCGAAGGCGGGGATTGGGAGGCCGGCTTTCTCGGCGGTCAAACGCATCGCGAGTTTGTCTCGTGAGCGTCGGGTCACTCCCTCGCTGGGCCCGGGACACCCCAGATGCGCGCGCACGATGCCGGCGGTCTCCACCGAATACTCTTCGAGGGGCACCACCAGGTCAATTTCGCGATCGCGGGCCAGATAGCTGACAGCGTTGAGAAGACTGGGTGTATCGATGAAATCGTGGACGAAGAACCTTTCGTCGATGTGTTCGTGACACCAAGGGTCGTGACGGACGCGCGTGGTGCCCACTAGGATGGTGCGACATCCGTGCTTCTTGAAGGCTTCAAGAAGCCGGTGGCCCTTGAAAAAACTCGCCATGCAGAGGACTGTTCTCATAAAGAAAGGATTCCGTCGCTTCGGTAGGCTTCCTTTTGGGTCGGAAGAGAATATCACCGCGGCGCCAAGGGAAATCAAGATGCCTGAAAGGTCGAACTTCTATGCGATGCGAATGATCCGACCTTTAGTCTCTCCATGGAGTATATATGAATATTGTCAAAACGTTGCCCAAGATTTCGTTTCTTGCACTCGGTCTACCCATTGTCATTTTCATGCACTTGACGGGGGCCGGGGGACACCTCGGGCTGTTCGTGGCCTGCTGCTCGGTCATCCTCGGGACAGTGACGATCATCGGCAAAAGTACCGAAGAATTCGCTCTCTACACTGGTCCGGTTTGGGGCGGCCTGCTCAACGCCACGTTTGGTAATGTTACGGAACTCATCATCGCTCTGTTTGCTCTGAAGGCTGGAATGTTCGAGATCGTTCGCTCTTCCATCACCGGCTCTATTTTGGGAAATCTGCTTCTGATTCTTGGGGCATCGATGTTTTACGGAGGCCTCAAGCATCAGACCCAGCGCTTCACTAAAACTGGAGCGAACGTGAACATCGGGATGCTCATTCTGGTTATGGTCACTTTGGTCGTGCCCTCGTTCATTCCCATCATCAACCGATTGGGTTTGGACGTCCAATTGAACAATGAGGTCGCGGCCCGCCTAACCCAACACGCCTCACTGGCAGCGGCCATCGTGTTGCTCTCTATCTACTTCATGAGTTTAGTCTTCAGTTTGAAGACTCATCGCTTTTTGCTGATGCCTCAGGACCAAGAGCACGAAACTCCTGTCTGGTCCAAGGCTCAGGCGATCGTCGCCCTTTTAGTCGCGACGGTCGCGGTCGCCTACTTGTCCGACGTTTTTGTGGAGGCCATCAACGGACTGCTCATAGCCTACCCGATCAGCAAACTGTTCGTGGGCGTGGTGGTGGTGGCTGTGGTCGGGAATGCCGCTGAGGGGTCGGTTGCCATCTGGGTGGCGCGTGAAAATAAAATGGAGCTGTCCTTTCAGATCGCTATGGGCAGTTGCCTACAGGTCGCTCTCATGGTAGCTCCGATGCTGGTGATCGCCTCGTATTTTATCGGCCCGGGCCCTATGACGTTGGAGTTCAGCATCTTTGAAATCTTATTTTTGGCGGCGGGCGTCTCAATTGCCAGCGCCGCGCTCATCGACGGAGAGTCCAACTGGCTGGAGGGCGCCATGTTCTTGGCGGTCTACGCTTTCTTCGCCCTCGTCTTCTGGTTTCACCCATAAAATGTCCATGGCGATGACCTTGGTCGACAACCTGTCCCGAAAAAGGGAGCCGAAAATCGTGCTCTGCACAGTCAATGCTCGGTTTCAGCACGCCGCTTTCGGTCTACGTTATCTGCTGGCTAACATGGGGGAGTTGGAACCGTCTACACTCTTGAAAGAGTTCAGTCTGGGAGTGCGCGAACGCGACATCGTTGAACAGATTCTCGAGTGCGAACCCACCATTGTTGGTCTCTCGGTCTATATCTGGAATGTTGAAGTCTTGACCACCGTAGCGGAACTTCTACGGGCCCTTCGCCCCAGCCTCACCCTCGTGATCGGTGGGCCGGAGGTGAGTCACGAATGGGAAGGTACTCGTCTCTTTGGGGCGGCGACCTATCTCGTGAGGGGTGAAGGCGATGTCGCCTTCGCAGATCTCTGTCGTCAGATCCTGGCCAACAGATTTCCGACGGACAAGGTTTTGCCGGGAGGGCTTCCTCCGCTCATCGACCTGAAATCTCCTTACTCCCACTACACGGCCTTCGATCTCGAGCATGGGCGGATTATCTACGTCGAAGCCTCTCGCGGATGTCCATTCAGCTGCCATTTCTGTCTATCGTCCTTGGACCGGTCGGTAAGGTCCTTCGAACTCGGCGCCTTTTTACTGGAGATGGAACGACTCTTGGAGCGCGGAGTTCGCCAGTTCAAATTTGTCGATCGCACCTTCAATCTCAAGTCGGAAACCTCAGAGCGTATCCTGGGCTTCTTTTTGGAGCGATACGTTGAGGGGATGTTCTTGCACTTCGAGATGATTCCGGACCGTCTGCCGGAGGGACTCAAGCCTCTTATCTGTGCCTTCCCTCCGGGAGTCCTCCAGTTCGAGGTTGGGATTCAGAGCTTCAACAAGGAGGTCTGTGCCAGGATCGGGCGTCGTCAAAATTTTCGACTGATCGAAGAAAATCTGACGTTTCTTAAAGAGAGCAGCGGGGTTCACGTTCATGCGGACCTCATCGCGGGACTGCCTGGGGAAGACCTCCAAAGCTTCGCAAATGGCTTTGACGCTCTAGTGGCACTCGGTCCGTCAGAGATTCAAGTCGGTATCTTGAAGCGTCTAAAAGGCACTCCGATCACTCTGGCGGAGCCCGAATGGGCTATGGTCTACGCGGGATCCGCCCCCTATGAGGTCCTTCAGACATCACACCTGAGCTTTTATGAACTGCAACGTTTGAGTCGCTTTTCCCGTTACTGGGACCTCATTGGCAACAGCGGGCGCTTTCTCGAAGAGGTTCCCAGTCTGCTCGGTGAGCAGCCATTCGACCAGTTTATGGCCTTTTCCGACTGGCTCTATGCTCAATTGGGCAGCACCTCGGGGATCGCTCTCGGCCGCTTGCGAGGTTTGGTTGGAAAATATCTTTCCCTTCCATCCAGGCCTTTGTCCATCGACCGAAAGCTGACGGCCGCTCCTAAACGCGGGGAATCGTCCGAGGAAGTCTCTAGTGAAGCCAAGGGCCCGGCGGCACTGCCAAAAAGGCAACGCCGCAGAGTTTCGATCTCGACCGCTGATATTTAGCCTCTTTGGCGGGAGAAAACTTCAAGGACGCCGGATCAGTCTGCCTGGGGCATCCACTCCGCCCTTGGAGGCGTCCACCAGATAAAGCGGGGTCGGTAGATATCGGCTTCGGCCACTACTCTTTCGAGATTAGAAGTGTTGACGTTGTAAGAGATGAGAATGCGTCCGTCTCGGCTGAGATGCGGATGGGCCTTAGCATTGTAAGCGAAGATCTCGCCTTCGTGTTCTGGAGCGTTGTAAATGGGGAAAGTGGGACCCCAGGGACCTTCGGGAGTCGTCGCCAAACGAGCGACGATTCGGGAAGACAGGCCGGACTCGTCGCTTCCCACATACAGGTAAGCGCCCGACCGGGTGCGATGCACTGACGATTCCATGGCCGCTCCGCCGAAAAGCGAACTGCACTTCCACATGTCGGCGGACCAGGTCTTTCCGTCAAAAAATCTCCAGGCTCCCGGTTGGCCCAGTTGTCCCCTGGGAACACGGGCGATGACGGCCAAACGTTCTCCGACTTTGTCATGGACACCATAGAGATACAGCCAACTGGGAGTTTCTAGAATAGCTGGACCGAAGGTGATCAACTCCTTGCCTTTTCGTTCAAAAGTGGGAAGTTTGCGATATTCTCGAACAGTGATTTGAGAGCTTTGAGGATCGATAGCGAAGCGCGCCCACCAGAGCCCGGACTGCTGGAAGCCGAAACCGCCGTCGCCGGTGCCCTCGAACTGCCCCAGTAGGATTTCAAAATTCTCTTCCTTGACGAGGTCGAAAAGCCAGAACCACCCCCCCCCTGACGGCGGAGTGAAGACTGGAGCCTTGAGCACTTTCGTGTCGGCTTGACCTTCAAGGATGAAGGAGTTGTTGACGAATCTGAAGGGTTCGACGCGCCGACCTTCGACGATATCACCAAAAAACGTGTCGGAAAATCCCCACAAAGTTTGTCCGTTATGCAAGGGGGCCGAATAGGTCCCGTCAGCTCCGGTCCACCCGCTTGTTCTCTGGAAAAGATTCTCGTATTCGGGAGCAGGGGCTGTCTGACTCCAGGCCGGCATTGAGAGAAGAAAGACGAGCGTGAGTCGTTGGAGGGTGCTGAACATGCCGTTGCTTTGTCGCTTCTTAAGGAAGTCTCCTGTGCGGGTAGACCGTCACGTCTAGGACGGGTCGGGCACAGCCCACCTCTCATTGGTAGCCAAAACATAAGCGGTGGCTCCTTGGGATGAAGTCTTTTTCACGGTCCTTCGGAGATCTGATACGGCCAGCGCCGAGGCTTGATCGAGCAAGAGTTTGGAGTCGAGTTCTTGGGAGAGCGACTGAAGGCCATGCGCCCTTCGAACGGGCTCTCCGAGAACGGTGTACTGTAGCTGTCCTCCTGCTTTCATCAAGGACAACGTCATCTGTCCTGTAGCCAGGGCCGCTCCAACGTCCCATTCCTCGTCGCCGAAGATTCCCGCGTCGGCGTTGAGATGGGCTAAGAGATCGGGGAGTTCCGTGGCGGCTCGGATCGCTGATTCCACGGGCGAAGAAAGCGGATCGATGGCTCCAAAGACCACGATCTGAGCATCCCCTTGATAGGTCAAGAGGTGACCTCCTTGACGCGCATAGCAAGCGGCCGTCACCTCGTGGTATCGGTTGAGAAGCCTTAGGATCTCGACGGGAGATTTGCCCTCGGAGAGTGTCGTATATCCACGAATGTCGGTGACCAAAACCGTGGCCCAGACAGTTTTGTCCGCCACGGTGCCTTCCTTGTCGAGCCTCTGTTGGAGGGCGAGAGGGACGTAATTTGTCAGCTTTCGAGATACGCCCAGAGCCTTCAGTGCCAGACCGAAAAGCGAGGCACTGAAGAGAGAAATGAGCGGGAGAGTGCCCAGGTAATACCCAAAGTTGGCTACCGCGGCGATGCAAATCACGACAGCCGATCCGAGTCCCAGGAAGACCAAGACATCTCGGCCCGTTCCTCGAGTTTTGAGCATCGCAACCATAGTCACAACCACCAACGCAAGGCTGAGAAGCACCGACCAAATGCTGTCGCTGCGATCTCGAATCACGCCGTCGGTCATCAAAGTTTGGACGGTCAGAGCGTGGATGAACGCCCCTTTTCGAAGGCCTACCGGAGTTTCGAAGGTGTCGCTCGGAGCCGCGGTATTGTCTCCAACCACAAGAACGGCACCTCGCAACTTCTGAAAGATGGGATCGGACGCGTCTAACAGGCGATGGTAGCTGATGGTCTCCGGGGCCGGCCCCCATCGAATGTAGAAGGATGCTTCGTTGGATAGGCGGTCAAGCCAGTGTGGAGCGAGCAATCGAGCCAAGGCTAAGGGCGCGCCCGGCCATTTTCCGAGGCGCCAGAGGGCCTCTCGAACTCTTTGATCGCGCTGAGTTGCGTCCGTGGCGACGTGGATAAGGCCCCACTGTTCGCCGGTGTTGAGCCCGCCAATGAGGAACGGCTCCTTGTCTTTGTCGGGGAGAACCGCTGCCAAGACAACGAAAGGGTTGGCTAGGACGGCTCGGACAAAGGTCTCGTCGTCTTCGGGGTCGGTGCCGATTTGGTCGAACACCAAGTCGAAGAAGAGACCTTGAACCCCGGCCTCTCTACAGTTTTCGATGACTTGAGCGTGTGCGGCTCTCGGCCAAGGCCAAGGGTGCTGTTGAAGGCTTTCTTCGTCGATGCCCGCCAAATAAACCGGGGCCTTCGCCTTGCTTTGTGTGAGGTGATCCAAGAGACTGAACTGAAACGGCAAAACGCGATTAAGAACGATTCCAAAGAAAAGACTGGAAAGGCACGCCGCGAGCATCACATACAGGCTGACCCGTGGGAATTCGGTCGAAGGTCGAGTCACCAACGGCTGAGGTGGAGAGTCAAAGGCAACCACTTCGTCGACGAGTACGGGCTGCTCGCGGCCCCGCAGCGAAATCTCTCCAGCGTCTCGACGTTCCAAGCGGGGTCCGAGGGTATCCGTTGTTTGCCGCGAGGCTAGTACGGCCAGACCTCGGTCTTGAGCTTTACCCATCAATCGAGCCGCCGCGTTTGTCGTGTCTCCTATTGCGGCTACCGAGTGGTAAGACCCGCCGCCCACTTTACCGACCGCCACCGGACCGGTAACAATTCCGCAGTGAACCTTTCCCTCGACTTCCCCCAGTAGGCTCGCGACGTCAGCCACGATCTGCAATGCGCAAGCAATAGCAGATGAGGAGTGATTGGGCTCGGAATCAAGACCGAAGGCGATCATTTGTGCGTCGCCTTGTTGATCGATGAGTCTTCCACCGTGGCGGGTGACGACTTGCCCCAAGCACTGGGCATAGGCCGCCCGGGCGGCCTGTCCCTGCTCGTGATGAGTCTGTTCCATGTTTTTGATGGTGCCTGGAAGATTCGTGAAGCAGATGGTCGCGACCAGTTCGTGCTCGGCTTTTTCGAGAAGCTCGTCTCCACCAAAACCTCGCAACGCTTGGGTGAGTCTCAACACCCGAAACAAAAGGTGGGCGCTCAGAGCGAGGAATCCCAGGATGAGAAGGGGAGCTTCTTGTGTGAAATGACCGGACAGAAAAAGAATCTGATTTCCGGTCAGCCATAAGACCGCAAGCCCTAAGCAGGATGCCAGGCTTTGGAAACTGGATTTTCCGGGGAGCCACCAACAGATGAAAACTGTGCCCAAGATCGTTGCCAACAGTGTGAACACGTAGGAGGTAGGTTGCAGCCAACGACCGCTAAGCAGGGCGTCGGTGGTTGAGGCGTAGAGCATCAGACTCACCATATGTCCGGTCGGAGTCGACCGCTCGAAATCGTCAGCGATCTTGAGATGGGAACCAAGGATCAAAAGCTTGCCATCAAGATGTTGTACGATGTCGGGCAGATCGCGCGCCGATACAGGACTGAAGCCTTGCCGGCCGACCCGGTGGCCTTCCACCAGCCCGAAGGGGTCGAAGAATTTCCAGAGTTCTCCGGTCCCGCGCGCCTCCACTTCAGAAGCGGAAGAGGCCGCGACAAAAGGGAACAGAGGATAGGCTCGCCCGTTGTCGTCTAGGAGCAGGGATTCCGTGCCAAAATGAAGTTGGTGCTCCTCTAGTCGGACGTCGTCAGCCGTCAATCCGCGAAAAGCCAGATAGTGAGAGAACGGCGGCGCGAGTTCGAAGGAACCGTCGGGTTTCGTTCGGACCAAAGTGATTCCGCGCACGGTACCATCCGAGTCGGGCTCGAAATAGCTCTCCAGGTGTTGTTGGGAAACGAGACGCGCAAACTTTGGAAACTGGTCTGCAATGGTCTCAAGGTCGTCTTCGCTGAAGCCCTGACTCACCGATGGCTCGTCGAGACCCACGACCACCATCTGAGAACTGGGCAGCGGGTCTCCCTGAAGGTCGCGTGCTAGGCGAAGTTGGAAGTCATAAAGGGTGTATTCGAGCTGCTTTGCCGAGGTAGTAAAGAGTAGCGGCAGAGCTAAAAGGCAAACCAGGAGTAGCCTGCGGGTTCCCGGACTGAGCGTCAAATGGCTACCGTGATCGCAGACCGAGAACGAGATTACCGGACCCGTTGTCGATATAGCTCGGGGCGCCTCCATCGACTTTGATGGTGTTCTTCGAGCCATTCACAATGATACGATCCGCGTTCTTCACAACCACCATGTTCGAGGAGCCGTTGACCACCACGGAGGGAGAGAGGCCGGAGACGATCACGGTGTTGTCCGAACCGTTGACGACAATCATTCTGCCTTGGGCTTCCAAGGAATGGGTTCCTCCGGAATCTGCGATGATGAGGTTGTCTCCTCCGTCGCTTGAGGGACCTGTGTTTTGACTGATCTCGGACGTCGTGCGAGTGGACTGTGCTGTGCCCGCCACTTGAACCATAGTCTCAAAGGCTTTCCCCTGAGGGTTGCCTCTGGAGTCGAGCGGGACGATGCGATAGCGGTATGTGCCTGCGCTCAGGGGAGGCGCGTCCGATGGATAGCTGTAGTTGTTTTCCGAGGTTTCGTCGAGCCAAAGGACGTCATCGGAGCCTATCGGAAGAATGAGAACCGCGAAACGGGGACTGCCGATTTTACTCCAGCTGAGTTGAGGCCATTGGGCTTGAAGGCCTGGGTCCTGTGCTTTCGCGTTTCGGTTCTGCTTAGTAGACGATTCGCCGTTGAGCCTCTGGCTCAACTCGTCGAGCTTCGATAGTTGGTCGTTCATCTTGGCGACCTGAACCTGAGTTAGATCGGCAAAGCCCTCTACCTGGTCCACCAAATGCTGAATCTCGCTGAGGGCGGGGAGGTCCTCTTCAAGTCGCAAGCGCAACTGTTCGAGCTTCTCCACCAAGACATCAAGCTCGGTGTCAGGGCCAAATGTCACCCGACTTCCGGGCTTAGCCAGGTAGTCCGATCCCACCGCTGGGTCCACTTCCACTTCGCCTTCAAGCATTGAGAGCACGGTGTTGCCCAGTTCGTCGACCTGAACCACGAACTCCGTCCCGCGGATGCCCATCACACCGCCGGCCGTCTGGATTTTAATGGGTGCCTTCTGCTTGTCGAACTTGGCCCAGAAATTCCCTTTGTTTAGTTGAATGGTCTGAGACACGACGTCGATGTCTCGTGACGAAATGATTGAGATTTCGCTTCCCTTGTCTAGGTTGGCTCGTCCGCCTAATAAAAAACGAAGGGTCGCCAAGCTTTTATCGTCAGTCTTGAGATGGTCGCCGAGACTTGCGTCCATCTCCTTGTGTGCTCGAAACCATTTGCTGGCCGCCGAGCGTTGTACGAAAAGATTGCCGGCCCCCTCAATGGATTGGACTCGGGCGACCGGCTCGGCGACCGCCACGAATGGAATGAGAGCGACAAGGAACAGGGAGCGTAACAGGGCTATTCTCATTCTCGCTACTTTTGAACTTTGAAAGAATAACCTTTTCAGTGTGGACGGGCGACCGGAACCGATGGGCAGGGACGAACTTCACGAACGTTGCACTAGCGCTCTATGAAAATGATCCATTCTTGTTTGCGGGTCTTCGATTTGGAGCGTTCGGTCAAGTTCTACCATGACGTCTTCGGCTTCAACGAATACTCTCGACACGTGTTCGAGAATTTTTCCTTGGTGTATCTTCGAGCCCCGGGCAGCGATTTCGAATTGGAGTTGACCTGCAACCACGATCGCACTCAACCCTACAAGCACGGCGAAGGCTATGGGCATCTCGCGGTGTTGGTCGATGACCTCTTAGACGCTCTGTCGCGCTATCGTGAAACCGGCGCGAAGGATGGCGAGATGAAGCAGCTCGAACACGACGGGAAACTCCTCGGGCAGTTCTTTTTTGCCACCGACCCAGACGGTTACAAAATCGAAGTCCTTGCCAAATCCGGTAGATTCTCCGAATTGGGATGATCTCTTCGTAGAAATGAGAAGTAGACGTTAACGTGAAGGTAGAGTTTTTACACCCCCAAGGGGGGCGGAGACAGATCGACGTACCGGCCGGCGGTCTGACCCTTGGTCGAACCACCGCCCAGGCTGACTTCGGCTTGGAATGGGACAAGAAAGTGTCCCGCCTTCACGGGCGACTATGGATCGACGGCGACAAGCTTCTGTACGAAGACCTGGGAAGTTCCAACGGGAGTTGGCTAGACGGAACGAAGCTCACTGAACGCACTGAGCTTCCCTTGGGCCGGATCATCATTCTTGGCGATACCCGACTTTCCGTGGCGGAGAAAGAACCGCCCGCGACGACCGACTCAGGTGCCACCCAAGAAGGCATGACCCTGCGCTTGAGAGGGAAAGTTGACGGAGGCGGATTGGCCGAGGTGATCACAGGCCCCAATCCGCTGGGTGGTTACATGGTGGCTCTTTCGAAAATTGTCAACGATCTGCTCAGGGCCACCAGTCGGTCCGTCATTGCGATGACTTTGAAAGGGCTTTACCAACTCATTCCAGCCGCGCAACGTATCTATGTCATAGCTTGGCCTCCTGAACCGGACGGACGGTATCATCACTTGGTCCCTCCTCAAGATTTGGCGACAGAGATCCGCGAGCAGGTTGGCGGAGTGAGTAACAGCCTGGCGAGTTTGGCTGTCAAGCGTCGCGAAGCGCTCTTCTTCTCAGAAGCTGAAGACCACAATATCGATGTTCAGTACAGTGCGATCTTGCGAGGCATACGTTCGGCTGTTTACGTGCCCTTGATCAGCAGCCAGGGAGAAGTCTTAGGAGTTTTTTGTGTAGATTGCCCGCTCCCGTCCATTCCCTTCGATGAGGACAGCTTCCAATTTCTGCGCGCGGTTGGCGGCTTACTGGCGACCTCGCTGGAGGCGGAAAAGCTCCGCGAAGAGGCACGGGTCCGCGAAGTCGAGACTCGGCAGGCCGAGGCCCATCGAGAATCCCTGGCGAATTTTCTCAAAATAGCCAGCCACGACCTCAAAAATCCGCTGACCGTGGTCAGGGCCTGTGCCCAACTGATCGATCACGTGGAGGACCTCAAGACGGTTCGCGATCTCGCATCGCGCATCTTGGATGCTGAGATGCGAGCGGAGGCGCTGATCAAGGCCTATCTCGAGGTTTCCGAACTGCAGAGCTCACAAGCTCTGGAACTGAACTTGATGGACGTGAATCTTCGCGACGCCGTGGACGCCGAGTTCCGATTTATTAGTACGGCCTTTCAGAGTAAGTCCCAGCAATTGACCTTCGTCAACGAAGTCGGGGACCTGGAGGTCGCGGTGGACCCCCAGAAGTTGCAGCAGATTCTGAACAACCTGATAGGAAATGCTGCGAAGTATACCTTAGAAGATGGAAAGATTACCGTCTCGGCGGAAGTCAAGGACAGGGAAACCGTTATCAGTGTCAACGACGAGGGAGTCGGGATCTCCGAAGAGGACAAAGAAAAACTGTTTCAAGAGTTCCAACGGGTTGGCGACCGTTCGGCTGTTCCGGGAACTGGCCTGGGGCTATGGTTGACCAGTGCGTTGATCGAGGCTCACGGCGGTCGGATCTGGGTGGAAAGCACGCTGGGCGAAGGCTCGACCTTCTTTGTGGCGCTCCCCACTGCATCATAAGTTCTCGCTCTCTCACGCATCATCTGGGATAAAAGGGGTTGAGAATCTCCGAAAGAAGAGCCTCGAATGCAAGCGATTCATACCGAAAATGTTCCCTGGGTAACGAAAGAGCGCGGAGTGAAAGAGGCGGAGCTTTTCTCGGTGTCTCACGGAACCGAAGAGACCCGGATAGATCTTGTGGAGGTTCCCCCAGGAAGCTTCATCCCGGCCAACCGGCACAGTCAACGCCGCGAATTCTTCACCATTCTGCTGTCCGCCGGCGCTCAACTGCGCATCGGCGAGAGGGTTTTTCGTCCCACGGCGGGCCAGATTTTTCACAGAGAGCCTGAGGATGTGATGGCTTGCACCAATGACACTCAGCACGTTTTCCGCTATTCGGTCACGCGTTTTCGCTACGAGGCCTCCGACATAGAATGGGTGAACTCCAAGAAAGAAGCTGAAGCATAGTCCCGAAGGCCCGTGGCTCTCGATTCGGCTATGTACTCGCGGGCGAGGAGCATTCCGCTCGCGACCTGATATCGCACGGGGTCCGTGCTGAGAAGACGGGTTTCTCGTTCGCTTTCGTGTCCGACCATTTCCACCCTTGGAACGAGGCGCAAGGGCACAGTTCGTCTATATGGCCTATGTTGGGGGCGCTTGCCACACACACCTCGCGGTTGGAGATGATCAGCGCGGTCACCTGTCCCCTATTCCGAGCCCACCCCACTTTTCTGGCCCAAGCCACGGCCACCGTCTCCCATCTGAGTTGCGGTCGATTCCACTTGGGGCTGGGAACAGGAGAGAACCTGAACGAACACGTGGCGGGACTCGGTTGGCCATCCTTTGATGAGCGTCAGGAGCGCCTAGAGGAATGTGTTGCCATCTTGCGAGCCCTCTTCGCCGGTGGAGAGGTCGATTTTCAGGGACGTTTCTGGCGGGTTGAGCGGGCACGTCTTTTTGATCCGCCCACCGAACAGGCTATTTTTCTCGCCGCCTCCGGTCCCAAAGCGGCGGGTCTGGCCCAGAGGATTGGAGACGGTCTGATTTCGATGGGCGCCGATGCCGATGTCGTCAAAATTTTTTCTGAAGGCGAGCCTCTCGACCGTCCCAAGTTCACTCAGATCTCGGTCTGCTGGGCGTCGACAGAAGCCGAGGCGCGACGAACGGTCCATCGCCTTTGGCCCGTTGTCGGACTGCCCGGGGCCCAATACGCGCAACTCGCTACCCCCGCGGATTTCGAGGCCGCCTGTGCCGAGGTTCGCGAAGACGATGTCGCCGCGGCCATTGTCTGCGGACCAGATGCCGATGCCTACGAGCAGGCTATTAGAGAGTGCCTAGCTGCCGGTTTCGACGGAATCGCGCTCCATCAGATCGGGCCCGATCAAGAGGGGTTCTTCAAGTTTTGGGAGCGGGAGTTGGCTCCGCGGTTTGGGTGATGCTACAAAGACCTCTAGGTTCAACGTCCCACCCGAACTTCAAGCAGCAGTTCGGCCAAATTGAGGACGTCCGCCGGCCAGTAAATGTTAGGCCGCGATTTGCGGGCCGAGGGGTTGCCGGGACTGGGGCGGCAGGTCGATATGGCGAGGCGCCATTCTCGAGGGATCGACTTCAGGCCTTGGAAAGCGCCCAGGAGAGCACCGGCGATGGCGCCGTTGGTGTCTGTATCGCCGCCTTGGCGAACCGTCCAAACGAGGGATTCGTCTAGAGGCTTCTCTTGCAGAAGCCAGTGGAACGCGTTTTGGAAAGCGATGGCGATCCAGCCCATTTGGTGTACGAACTCTTGAGGCGGCCCTTCCCTTGAACGTTCCAGTAAGTCTCGAACCGCCTCGTTCGAGTTGGCTTGGGCCTCGCCAAAGGCGTCCGCGACCGACCAACCTTCGATCCCGCGAGAAATGACTTGAGTGAAGACTCGACAAGCGTCGCAGCACAAGGGGTGCGGGTGGGTGA
>JBBKWP010000277.1:0-4361 GCA_037968995.1 Candidatus Xenobia bacterium | reverse complement strand
GCTTAGCCCCGCAATCAACTTCTCAATGGTGACGGCCTCCATCCTCCTTCTGCTCTCAACAGTTCTGAGCGCCGAGGGAAGGCCGACGCCCATCTTTGACAAGGGTACCGTCTTTGTGGCGCCGGAGACGATCACCGCCAAGGACCCCTCGAGCTTTGTCAGGGTCACCTACCTAGGGCAAGAAGAGCGGTCGATGTTCGATCGAAGAGTGAACGGTTGGAAAACTTACAACGCCTACGTTTTTCAAGCGACCTACAAGGACGGGACGCCTATCGAGATGCAGGTCAACCCGGAATTTGGAAGCACCAAGATTGCCGCCAAGCAGGCCGAAAAATACGCTAAGGGTATCGGGCAGTTGCCTTGCCTCTTGCGGGCACGGGTCAAGACAAGTTCGATTCACAAAGGCCGAGAGCTTTTTGGCGGAGGCAACGACAATATCCTCATTCATACCGGGATGTCTGAGGAATACGAACGAGATGGTGTTTTAGAGGAGGCACTCTTGCACGAAGCGTCTCACACCTCGCTTGACCCGCTCTACGCTCGTTCGGAGCAGTGGAAGGGGGCCCAGACGAAAGACGGGGTTTTCGTTTCCGATTACGCTGCTCAGAATCCCGAGCGTGAAGACTTAGCCGAGAGTTACCCTGTGTATTTAGCCCTGCGCTACAAAGCCGACCGCCTCCCCAAAGGTTTCAAAGAATCCGTAGAACGAGGGATTCCGGCTAAACTGGCCTTTTTCGACAAGGTCTCCGGTCGATTGACGCCCTTTGCTGTTCGTTGAATACTCCACCATACTCTCGCACCGCACCGTAAAGACAGCTTCCGTTCCTAGAGGTTAGCTGAACGGCTCTTTAAGTTTGTCCGAGCAGCTAGGAGAGCCCCAAGAGAAGCTAGCGATCCTACCCTTCACGTCGGTTTCCACTCTCTGTTCCCATCCACCAAAGCTCAAAAATCTCGTCATTTCGGAGGATTGACAACAAGTCTGAGGATCAAGGAAACTTTAGTTAACTGAGCGCACAGTACAAGCATGAGTGCGAACGAAAATGAGCTAATACTTAGCGGCAATAGACCACTTCCTGCTGAACTCGAACCTGGCGAGACCTATTGGTGGTGCGCATGCGGACGCAGTTCGGCTCAACCTCTTTGCGACGGGTCCCATAAAGGAAGTCGCTTTGGACCGCTCTCTTTTAAAGTCGAGGAGGCGATGACCGGGTACCTTTGCACTTGTAAAATGACCAAGACTCCTCCATATTGCGATGGAAGCCACAAATCTATTCCCGCAAGTCGTGAAATCGGCGAGAGCTTCGTTCCCGAATAGTTCCGTTGGGAGCGACTGAAAGAGTTGAGACCACTGAAACCCAATGAGAGGCATCCCATAGCGGGGGGTCCGGTGGGACGAACTTTTCTACCCATTAGGGCCCTCTCAGAGCGCGACCAGGATGTAAGAAATCTCGCCAAACTTTGAGACACTCAAAGGACAGAAGAAGAGAGGCTCCGTCGTCTCTTCAAAGTCAAAGGAGACTCTCGAAAATGTTCAGCTGGGCAATTAGCTTTTTTATTCTGGTGCTTGTCGCTGCCATCAGTGCCTTCGGGCTGATTGGGGGTATTGGGTCGGCCATTTCCAAAGTCCTTATTCTGAGCGGAGTCATACTGACCATCGTAGTCGTGCTTACGCGAAACGGTCGCCGTATCGTTTAGGAAAACCTCTGTGGCGGTGCCGCCACGATACTTTATCGAGCCTTAGGACTTTGGCTTGCTTTCCTGAGGAGCGCTGGACTCTTTACCGCTAGACACGACGTTGGAGTGCTCCTCTTTGATTTCGAGGAAGCCGCCGTAAAGTTTGCGGGCCAACCGAAGAAGTCCATCTTCGAACTGAAGGGCGGTTTCCGTCCCACCCTCAATGAAGCCTTGAGCCTGAACTTTGGTCACTTGGCCCAGTTCGCTGCTTACCTCGCCTGCTCCGCGAATAGTAGCGATAGCGTTGACTTTGCATACGTTCCCAAGTTCGGCCCCTACTTCCGCGGAACCGTGAATCAGACCAAGAGCGGCTTTCTTGAGAGCGTTCCCTGCTTCGCTACTTACCTCACCGACGCCGCGAATGCTTCCCTTGGCCGACTCTCTCACGACCCCGCCGGCATCCGCGCCGAGTTCCCCCGCGCCTTTGACACCGGCCCGAGCGTTTTCTATAGCTACCGTTGCCAATACCGCTGCCGCATCGCCCGCGCTCTTAAGAGCGTTGAGAACCAATTTCTTGGTCAGACTGGTGACATCGTCGCTCACCCGCCCTCCAGCTTTGAGAGTCGTCGAAGTCGTCTCTGCTACGACGTCCACAAATCTTTCCACGCTAGGCACAGAACTGGTGTAGGAATGAGCCGTGCTCTCTGTTTTCTCTCTTTTTGTATCTGTTGCCATTGTTCGCACTTCCGATTTCGTTGATTTTGATTTTAATTCAAAAATAGCCTATTGGCTCTCCGTTGGCAAGATACGGAGTCGGGTCTGTTCTCGCCGCTTGTGGGACAATGTAGAGCCCGACGGACTCCCCGTCTTGTAGCGGTTCGTGGTAGTCCTAGCGTCCAGCGTGCGGTAAGCCGTGAGGCACCCAGCCGCCTTGAAGGCGCTCAAGTTTTTGCTCCAACTCGCTGACCTGAGTTTGAACTCGTGTACGATGATCGCGGCTGTCGGCCACAGCCTCTCTGGCCAACTTGTAATCTAGAGAGTTTCTCGCCGGATTCGCTTGAATCCATTCGTAGGTACGGTTCTGGGCCTCGTCTCCTCTTTCCAGACTAGCAATGTAAGATGAGTCAGAGGATGCAAAATTGTGACGCTCACGGCTTAAGAGATTCAACGTTTCGTTCATCCAGGTGTTCCGCCGAGCCTCTCGCTCCACGGGAGTTTCGTGGTATTCTTTCTTCATCTCTTGAAGGTTCATTTTGGCAGACGCGAAGTCTCTCAGAAGGTTTCGAGCAAATTCGGGTCCTCGCCCCTCTTCGACCTCTTTGAAGAGTTCCCATCGCCCTGTTTTGGAATCTCTGCCTCGAAAACGGTTCTTCGCAAGGTCTGGATCGCCGAGGACATTGTACCAGGTATGGTGGAAATCTTCTTGGGTCGTCACGACCTCGAACGCCGCTTCAGCATCGCCGCTCATGTGTAATTCGTTCCATTCGTGTGCTGTGACTCTCGGATGAGCTAGAACGACCGCAAACTTTTCCCGCGTCTCAGCATCCAATCTTCCGAACTGTTCGATGAGACGTTGGAGCTCAAATCCTCTATCACGAGAACCCCGTAGTCGTAGGATTTGATAAGTATTCTCTAGCGCCGAGGAAAGTTTGGCAGGCTCTTTTTCCTTGGAGCAATTCTCCTGTAGAACACGGACCAGGTCAGCCCGCTTGAGCTTACTTTTAACGTCGAATTTCGCTTCTCTCACAAGGGTGGAAAAATGTTTAGAGATCTCGTCAAAATCGCCGAGGGCTCGAAGAGCTAGGACCTCTTCTGGAGAGATGCCCTGACTTCTACCGATTTCCAGGTCACGATTTACCTCGTCTATCGCTGTTCGGTCGACGATGCCGGAATCGAGGAAGTCCGTGAAAGCTTCGTCGCCCATCAGGGTCGCTAAAGTTTTAAGCTCCTGAAGATCTGCTCGGGCCGGCAGTTTTTCCGTCTTCCACTCAGCGGTACGGCTCAGCAGTTCAGCTGAGAGTTCGGGTCCCAGCTCGGCCTTCATCTCTGTGACGATGGTGAGCACTTCCTCTCCAGGATATTGACCCGGCTTACCTTCCGAGCGACTCAGCACGGTATCGGTGAGTTCAGGCCCCACCTTAGAAACTACGTCCTCTAGCACTTCAGCACTTGGCGTCCCTGCGACCTGAAATATTTCCGTCACCAGGCTTGGGCTATAAGGCATCTCGTCCGGAGTTCCGAAGCGCTGGAAGAACTGGCCTAACTGTCCAATGCCTAGATCGATCCTTTGCGGATCGTCCAGGTTGACTTCAAATTTAAGTTCCCAGGAATCCGTTCGACTGGCCACTGAGAACTCACCCGTCTCACTACTCAATTCGATCGTTTGCGCCCCACTCCAAAGATTATGAGATTTGGAATATGCTGGCTCTACATTGAATAGGTTGGCCGGGCTCCTAGACCACGGTTCGTTTTGCTTCGTACTGATCTTAGTATCGTCTTTCCGTTCAGAAGTTTGATCGTCTAGGAATCGACTTATCTTGTGAAGCGAAATGGCCCTGGTGAACTCCAGGTTTCCATTCCTTTCGGAGAAGAGTGATTCGGCTCGTTGTTCGCCGATCTCTCCCTCACCGAGCGGGGTACCGCCAGCATAGGCTTGCAGTAACAGGTCTTGTCGGGCGTTTTCATGG
>JBBKWP010000276.1:0-21733 GCA_037968995.1 Candidatus Xenobia bacterium | reverse complement strand
GGTAACACGTTCCAGCAATCGCGGGATCAGCTGGGCCGACTGGGGCGGCTGGGGACGCCCGCCATACCCTATGTTCATCAGCAAGTCACAAACTTTCAAAGTTCTGGCAAAGTCCCGTCTATTATAATGCAACAGTCAGCTACTAACATTGTGTTATGAACAAGAACAACTTAGCTTTGCGGCTCAAGCAGGCCCGCGAAAATCGACAATGGACACAAACGACTTTGGCGGAACAGACTGGTATCTCGCGCTCGCGCCTATCTCAGTTGGAAAACGCTCACCGACGCCCCACTTTGGCCGAATGGCCCAAACTTCGATCGGCTCTCAATCTATACAGGTTGGGACTGATCAAACCTGCCCACCTCCCAGTGGCGCCAAAATACTGGCACGCTGTCAAACCCTCTCTTCGAGACGCCGAGCGTTCTGTTAGCAGCCGTCAATTCGCCGCCCGCAGAGCGTTCGGTGCGAAGGAAGTAAACCTGTCAGTGGCCGCAGTCAAGGCTCGTGCAGACCAACAAATCTGTGAGCAGTTCTTGGAGCAAGCGCGACCCGAGTCGGGTTGTGAGTTCCTCTTCTGGCTGAAACTGTTGGCCTCCGGTGCTAACCCGTACCGCCTTGCTCCGAGCAGCGCGGGGTTTCGCAGACTCAGAGTGGTCGAACCCGTCAGCAAACAATCGTTCGGCGATGTGCGCGTCGCCTGTCTCGAAGTGCAAGGTGCCGACTACCGTTGCTTGTTATTCCCTCAGGTCACGGTGGACACACGCAAAGCACTTTTTCGGCTCGACGCGCTGGTATGCGTGCGTACAGCGCGAGAAAGATGTTGGGTCGACCTCGAGTTAGACGGTCAAGGTCACGACTCGACCTTTGATCTCGAACGCCAACAGATGCTAGGTCTGCCCACAGTCCGACTGGATACGGGCGAACTCGCCGCCAAAAAGGTAACAAAGGTATTAGAATGCAAAATGCTACCGCTGGTGGGACTGCGCAGTACTGATTAAGGCTTCTGTGCCGGCAAACGCCGCATCATAGCTTACTGCCGTTCTTCCAGCGGTATCTGTTGCGGCGTCAGTTCCAACGCCCAGCGATCCGCCTTTTCCCGTAACACGTTACCGCCATCGCGGGATCGTTCCGCCGACTCCAGCGGCTTTCGTGATATTCTCCGGCCCCCGTCGCTCCACCCGCGTCCAACGATCCGCCTTTCTCAGTAACACGTTACAGAAATCGCGGGATCGTTCCGCTGAGTTGAGCGGTTTCACAATACGCTCCGGCTTCAACCTCTCGCCCCCGCCCCCCAGATGATCCCAAAAATCCAAACCTTATCCAACGCTCGGCAGATCCCAGCACCCCAACGAGTGACGCCACCCCGTCGCTCCGCCAACGCCCAGCGATCCGTCTTTTTCCGTAACACGTTACCCCAATCGTGGGATCATGCGTGGCCCGAACTTCGCTGTGACGCCTTCAATACTGACTTTCATGAATCTGTGTTATGATTTTCGAGGCCTGTAGCGAGAACGAAGATGCCCGAGCGATGTCCAACGGTTGAAATCGTATTTTTAACACGACTACCCCACCGTCGCCCAGCATATTTCTCTTGCCCGTCAAGCGTCGATTTTGTCGAAGGTGAGCCTGTCCCCCACCTCTGTGTTAGACCGCGCGATCGTGCCCACCGACACTTCGAGTACACTTTCTGTTCCTGTCGGAAATGGGCCTATCCGAAATGGCCGATAGCCTTCGACCAACCCGACCACCGTCAGTGAATCGCTCAAATAGACGGCATCAAATGTAAATCGCATACCGAACGAATGGACACCCAAACACGGAGTCATCCAAAGCCCCTCCCCTTCACCCAGAGCCGGCCTCAAGCAAAGACCGAATAGCCGGTCAAATAGATGTCTCGTTTTTCGAAGTCGGTCGGCAACGATAGTTTGTCGCGTCTCGTTGCGGAACGTGTACGTCGCGGTCATGAGTTCTGCGTTCTGCCCCCTTGCAGAAAAGAACTTCAAGTCTCTAAATTTGGGCTGAGCTCACTCATTGAGGTCTTCCCGGGCCACCAAATTTTTACCCAGAAGGAGCCCAACTCTCCTCCGGCCATCGAACTGCGCTCCAGAACACCCTATCGCCACAAGGCCTCCAAGGCGTCCACCTAGTTAGAGCCCGACTCGCCCCGACGCACCGAGCATCCGCCTAGGTCGCAGTTCCATCTCATACATTCCCGTCCGCAACGCAAACAAAAAACTCCCGGCCCATCAGCCGAGAGTTTTTCTAGTGAGTTGCTAGGTTGTCGTCGAAATTACATAGCCCGTAGAATGGCTTGTGCAGTGGCAGCGAAGGTACCCGCTTTGTCGGTTCCGTTCACGATACGTCGGGCTCCGTTGAAATCCGTTCTGGAACCGTTGATGTAGTCATTGAGTCCTTTGCCGGTGAAAGACCCTTCTTTCATCCCGCCCACCAAAATTTTAGCGGCGATCTCAGGCCGTTCGGCCAACGAGGGGTTTCCTACCAGATCGATCCCCAGTTTCTTGCCCCAGTTGGTATAGTTGTTACGACCGGTAATCTGTACATAGCCACGGCCTTTGTATCGGACGCCGTCGCCACTCTGGTTGTTACCTAGGTCTCTGCGGCCTTCGTAAGCGCTGCCCGAGGCGATTTCCTGCATATATTTCCCCGCACCCGACTCGTGAACGGTCGTCGCGAGGATATAAGCCAGTTGAGCCTTATTCGTGATTCCCTGCGCCTGAGCTTCCTTGACGATGGCGGGCCAGTGCTTGCGTGCGTTGGCATGGTAGCCCGACGGTATGGCTTGAATCAGTTTGTCAACGTTGACATTCCCGATAGTGCCGGCCGGGGTGTTTGTCCCGGCATCTGCCGCTGAGCCAGTTCCACCAGTGCCACCGGTTCCGCTGGCACCACCGCCGCCGCCCGCTTGGCCGTTGCCCAGAAAGTTTCCGATAGGAGAGCCTTGTGGGTTTCCGCCACCGAGGCCGCCGCCGAACTGGCTTTGACCGAGCATCTGAACTTGCTGAGCCATAAGGCGGGTCATAAGCGTCATCATAGCCATCGTCATCAGGCCCATCATTTGCGACATCTGATTCATCTGGGCCATCATCGGGTCGTTGCCCATCTGACCGCCCATCCCCGGAAAGCCTCCCATTTGCCCGAAACCGCCCATTTGACCAAAGCCGCCCGTTTGGCCAAAGCCGCCCATAGCTCCAAAGCCGCCCATCTGGGCGCCGCCGGGAAAGCCGCCGCCGCCTCCCATCATAGGGCCGAATCCGCCTTGCTGAGCGCCAAAATTTAGGTTTACATTCATCATCTGCCGGTACCTCCGTGGGTGTGTTCTTGGTTCGAATATACCCGTTCCAGACGTTCCGGCCAATAGCTAAAAGCCTCTTAAAGCTAGGTTTTACAAAGGTTTTACCTCAAGGAGATGGATTCCAGTTCTGTTCCAGTTGTATTGAGATTTTCTCAACTATCACCGTCAAACTCGACTCCCTTAAGAGGCTCCTCTGGACCGTCGTTCAGAACTCCAGTGGTCACCAAGAGCTTTTGCAGCTCCTCAAGGTCCCTTGCTATCCGGATCTGAAGTTTGTCCCGGTCCACGAGGTACGGGTCCGCTTTTTGAGCTTGTTCCTTCAAGTAGTAAGCCCCGGCGATCGCGCCCAAAGTGGCGGTTGTGCCTACCAAGGGATTGATCAACGTCAGCGCCAACCCGGCGCCGCCTCCTTTCATCAAGATCTTAAGGCGTTGGCTGACGGCGTCTTGAAAGTCCGCTTTCTCATCGTCTGGGGATTGGGCATCCAAATCAGAGCGAAAGAAGTCGATGTCCTGAAAATTCTTCTGGCAAAGCTGAAATCCAACTTGAGCGATCACCTCCTGAACCCGGGCGCGACGCTTGTCGTCGTCCACCGTCGTGAAGCCGGTCAGGTCGGTGGAGAGACCGGCGGCGTTCATAAAAACCCACAGCGCCATATCCAGCGTCCGAATCTTAAGAGCCATAGTCTCCACCACCACTCCGTCGTTCACCAACACAAGATGGCTCTGAGGAGTGGGCCGCTCATTGAGCCCTTGGAGTTGGTCGGGCAACCTGTTCGGAAGTCGGTGGGACAGTAAAAAGACAGCGTCAAAATCAGCACGCCCTCCATAGGTTCGCAAAGTTCGTCGTGGATTGCTCAACAATGAGAAGGTTTTCGCCTCAAAGCTCACCGGGAGGGGCATCCCCGTCGGACTGTCCACCAGATGTCGAACGCCAGACACAAGGAGAGGTCGTCGCCTTTTGGAAAACCGAAGCACGGTGCTTGTCAATAAGCCATCCACCCGACGCCCGTCCACAAAGATTGGCAGGGGGCTCAGATAGCAGAAGCGGTCTAATTCCCCAGTGATCGCAACCCCACCGCGATGGAACATCAGCGTCAGGTCATCGCTCTCTTTTCGAGGTTTGTGATACACGGTCAGCGATATTCCCGTCTTGGGCGAAAACCGAGGGTGGCGTCGCTCGGCTTCAGTGATCGAGCCGTAGTGCTGGCCGGAGTAGATCGGTCTCGGAACCATGTCTCCGCCGTCGGCGACCAGGATGAACGACAACCTGGCTTGCCCGACTAAGGCCCTCAGCGCGAGACAGAAGGCATCGAGCGCTGATTTGCCACCTATCTTACCCGACAGCAAACAACCGACGATCGCCTCCTCGGTAGGAACGAGGTTTAAATTGGGAACATCAAAGTAAAACAGAGTTTCCTTGCGGGATTGTTTCAGTTGCAAGGAACGACAGTTCCAGCGGACCGCTGTCTGAACCAGCATGGAAACCCAAGCCGTCTCTCGAGGCAAAGCGAACTTCGCCATCTTTCGTGCCGCCTGTTGATGAGAGACGGTGAAGTCTCCATGGCTGTCCACCGTTCCGGCGTCACTCTGTTGGGCCAAAAAGGCCCCGATGTCGAGTTGCTTATCCATGCCCGCATTCTACCGCAAGACTGACCCATCAACCTCTACTTCTTGATCTACTGGCTGCTGGGAAACATGATGTCTGAGAGAATCTTTTTGCGTCCGGACGTTCCATCGCTCCGAAACTCAAGTTCTCCAATCTTTTGGGAACTTGAGCTTTTTCATATCTTGTTCACATGTGTCACCTCATAGGACCGCCCGTTCCAGTTTGAGGACCGCCACCTCTGTCATTCTACGGTCAGAGGTAGACCATGCTGATTCAAAAATCGAATCCTTCGACGCTGAGCGCCCCCGCTGTCCAATCCCGCGCTTTGCTAAAAGCACCGCTGGGCACCACCAACGGATCAGCGGACACCGTTGACGTCCCATCTTTTCACGAGAAAAGCCGAATCGAAACGCTGGCTTCGGGCGCGGTTACCGTCGGCACCACCGCCTCAGCCATGCTGAAGGCCTTTCCGGGTTTCATTTATCCCAGCATCCACAACGCCTCGGCCGCTGAGCACGCTCAGATCGTCAGTGTTTTAGACAAACTGCCCTTAAAACATGTCAGCGAAGTCGCTAACATCAGCATGGTGAGCGAACTTTCTACGGACAAACCTAACAGTGTAATCCTTGGGCGCGCTTACGACTATGGAAGCTCCAACCAGATTCAACTCTCGCGGAAGCAACTCACCACTCCCGATCGCTTCGAATCTACGCTCGTTCATGAAATAGGACACACCACCGATTATAGCAATAAACCGTTTCGGCCCCTTCCTACAACGGGAGGAGCGTCATCTCACCGCCCCTACGGAGAAGGACCTCACATCAGTGAGTACTCCAAGACCAACCCCAGGGAAGATTTCGCCGAAACCTACGAAGAGTTCCATCGCAATCCCGAGCATCTCAACGAGGTTGCGCCAGAAAAGTATCAAGACATGGAACGCCAGAACCAGCAAAGCTTTACGGAAAAACTGGTAGACCGCAAAGAGTTTCGTGAAACGGGTAAGTTCATTGGAGAGAAAATTGGCCCCAATCAACCGACCCGCCACTTCCTGGAAGCAGCCACCTACGCTACATCCGTCATTCAAGTTGGTCAGGGTCTCAATCAGTGGATCGGTTCCGCTAAGACAGGGGACAAGCTAGCCCACGCGTCTGGCATCCTAACAACAGCCTCTGGAGCCATTCTTGCCTCGGGTGTCTCACCTATCGCGGGGCTTGGGGTCCAGGCGGCGAACCTTGCCTTGAAGCGCGCTGTCAAACGAGGAGACCTGACGGCTAATGAGGTCGAGTCCACCGTCGCCTTGGGAGTGCGTCCGTTGGAAGCCATGTTTGGCCGCGAGTCCTCCCCTATTCTGAAGGCACATCGTCCGGGCAAGGTCCTGGCCGTGGCCACCGGCGGTGCCGTGGGTGGCACGGTGGGAAGTATGGCGGGCCCCTATCTGGGCGTGTTGGCGGGCTACAATCTAGGTGGTGGAATGGGCGGAGCGATAGGTCTTGCCCTAGGCGGAGTCGCTGGGTTCCTGGGCGGCACCGAAATCGGCGGTCGGGTCGGCGGAGCCTTGGCTGAGTTGGTCTCCCGCTAATCCAAAAACAATGCTTCCGGTGACCGTATCAGCGAAGTTCGGGACCTGTACCGCGATCCAAAAGTTGTTGGAGCAGGTTGTGGGTGATCAGGTGATAAGCCCGATTCTCCAGACGCACGGCCGAGGCGGTGGCGCGATCGGAAAGGTCAAAGCGGCCTTCCTTCAGGTGTTTGAGCACCTCTTTTTCCATGGCCATGAGCGTTTCCACCGCCGAGCGTATTCCTTCCAGCGGAGCTACGCACGGGCCTTCGGAGACGATCCATTCCCAATACTGTTTGGTCTTCTCGTGCTGAGCTTCTAAAGCTCTGTTCATTTCCTCGAAGTCAGGCATATTCTCAAAATCCATGGGTCGCTCTTCCTTCTTGAGGGCCGGTTCCCCCTCCCAAAAGAAGCCTACTGAATTGAGATCCAAGCTTCTAGTTGAACTGGAGTATTCTCGACTCGGCTTGCGAGCGCCGGACTTAGTTCTCGACGGCAGAGCCCCGTGCATCTCGGCCTATGAATCAGTTCTTCGGCCTTCCAACACGCGGTTGGGTGTTTGCGCGATCAGGTCCCGGACTTTGTGAGCGCGAGGGAGAGGGCCGAAGAAGCCGAACCCCAAGGTTATGGAATCCCCTCACAGCGCCGACGTCAGTCCCCTAGACCCGGGGTCCTATCGACTTCGGGCAGTTCATCTTGGTCCGGCTTTCGACATGATCACAGCCGCTCGGGAGACCGGAGGTACGCTGGCCACCGGCCGAACCTATCTCCTCATCCGCCGGACCGACGCCCTGCATTTTCTCTTTCCGTTCGGCACTGTTGTCACCGTGGTCTTATCGACCGCGGGGAGCGAACCGGACATTTCCGAGTTTCGAAAACTGATGAGCAGCCCGCACGAAAGAGTGGCCGACGAGTTCTATCTCAAGGTGGATCCAGGAGACAAGGAAGGGGTTGAGTTCAATCTCGTCACGATACGGGTCGGCGACACCGACCGTCTGGTTTTGATAGCCGCCATCTTAGCTCAGTCGAACACTCTGGAACATTACGAAAACGTGGTGACCGAAATGACCGCCAACTCCGCCAGTTTGACCGACCGAATGCGTCAAGGAAAAATGCCGCCAACGGGTAGTAAGATGCTGGTCTTCATCGGTCAGAGTCTTGCTATCAGGCGCGAACTGGTGAGCCAACTGTCGGTCCTAGACCCTCCGGAATCGATCTGGGAAGACGACAAACTCGATCGCCTCTACCATGCTTTGAGGAACAACTTTGAGATTCCCCAGCGCATGCGCGTCGTGGAGCACAAACTCGACCTCATCAAGGAGACGGCACATATGGTAGTATCGCTTAATGAGACCCGCCGTAGTCACGTCCTGGAGCTAGTCATCATCATCTTGATCGCCATCGAGATATTGCTCTATCTCGGTCAGAGGTGAGCGCTAGGCGCCTTCCCACCCCCGACGTCATCAAGTCTTAAGATCTCATCTGAGTCTCAGACCAAACAGGTTTCGTACACTTGGCGCAAGGCGAGGCCCGGTTTCAGATTGAGTTCGGTTTCGAGGGTCTGCACGCAGTTCTGATAACTGGCCTCCACTTGGTCGCGTCGACCCTGGGACGCCAACGCACGCAGCAGACAGGCCCAAGCGGGCTCGGAGGTACTCTCTAGCAGGAGAGCCCTACGGCTCCAATCTTCACTTTTCTGGGCGTCGTCTAGTAACAGAATCGCCGCACCTTTCTCGTAGGCATCCCCCATTTTGAGTCGATAGTCGTCGCGCAAAGCGGAGCACCATCTCAAAGGACAATCGAGAACGAAGTCCCCCCGGTAAAGCTCGGACATCGCCTGAAAACACTCCAAAGCCTTAGCCAAATCTCCAGCGTGGTGAAAACGACCGCCCCGCACGTAGGTCTCGATAAAATCCTCGCTGTCCAAGGAATAGTCGCAGTCTCGAGCTAGACCGTAGCCGCAGTCGTAGCGCACGATCAGGTCGCTATCATTGAGGGCCTTTCGAGCCCGATGCACAGAACTCACCAAGGCTCGATGGGCTTTCTCTGAGGGACTGTCCGGCCAAAAAGTCTCCGCCAGTCGGCCTTCCGGCACGCTTTGCCCACCCCGCGTCAAAAGATAGAGGAACAGCCAGCGAGCCTTGGCCGACTGCCACGTTTTGGCCGTCACCTTTTTGCCGTCGAGGATGAGGTGGAATCCGCCAAAGGTCGTGACCACAAGTCTATTCTGGGCTGCCAGGACGGCGGGGTCGTCCGAAGTAGCGACGGACGAGCAGCCTCTTCCCTGAGCCACCCCTCCTTTGGAGAGAGCGAGGGCCTTGTACAAGAGTTTGGCCACCGCCGTCCGCTCGCCCGGTATCGCGAGTTCGCGGAGCAATCGGCCCAGTTCGTCCGTGGGGTCCGAAGCCGAAGGGATGACTTCCTGGGGAGGGTCAGATTCCGTCGCCTCCTGTTCAAAACTAGCCAGCGGGTGGAACCAGGCTCCTAAACGGAGCTTGTCTGTGTCTCGCTCGTCGAGCGAGGATGCCTCATCGTGATCGAGACAAAGTTCCTCTACAATCTCCGCTTGAGCCGCCAGTCCAGGAAGATACTCTCTTAACGAACTGACCATGTCCCAAAGTCCCAACCCTGAGGTTTCTGTGGGACGACGACGGCGCCGTGCCACGGAGCGTACCTTCTCCAAGAACAACGGAAGATCGAACGGTTTGTTGAGATAATCGTTCACTCCAAGTCGCAACGCCTCCACGGGAGCTTCTTCCGAGGCGTAGCCGGTCATGACGATAAAGTACGCATCCGCGATGGAGTCTTTCAAATGTCCAACGGCCTCGATGCCGTCCATGCCCGGCATGCGCACATCGCAAAGGACCAGATCGTAATAGTGCTCTCGCGCCAGATCCAAAGCGCGCTCTCCGCTCTCGGCGGCGGCCACCGTGTAGCCCTCGTTTTCCAGCAGCATGGTGAGACTCAGTCGTAGAGTCTCGTCATCGTCGACGAGAAGAATATCCATTGTCGAGGGTTTGCTCTCGGGCAACTGAAACCTTGCTTGCGGTGTATGCATTGCCGGGCTCGAGGGGGTGGCGAGCGGAAAATTGAGAACAGAATGGGATGATTGATCCAGTCCTTCAAAGTGCGCAGAAGCGACAGTTCGGTTCGCGCATCTGTCTCATGGGAATTGTCGTTTACGCTCTTTGTGTCGCCTTGGTCCCCAGCCACCTCGATAGCAAAGGCTTGCTTCTGCTGACCGCGCTGGCGCTCTACGGAGAATGGCGGGCGGTCAAACTGCCCGGCTTCGGCATCGTGAACCCTGGGGAAGGCTTCTATTTGACCGCCGCCTGTCTCTATGGCCCGCTGGCCGGGGGACTCCTCGCCTTTCTACTGGGTCTGATCGGTGATCTTCGAAAAGGCAAAGAGAGCGCGCTCGTCATGTTCAATTTTGGGTGGGCGCTGACGACCTTCGGTTTAGTGGGTGCGGCCTACCCTACCCTGGGATGGATAGGAGCCGGTCTCGTCTACGTGTTCGTCGCGGCGAGCCTCCAGTCGTTTGGAGAGCGGACCTTTTCCTCACTCCCCTTGAGTCAAACCCTTCAGCATCAAGCTCGCGAGATACTCCTGTTAGCCCCCGCCGCCTTTGGATTCTGCTACCTAGCCGTGACTCTGCTCGCTCTCGACACTCTGGCGATCTTGAGCCTAGTGATGCCCCTGGAACTCGTCTTGACCTACGTGCGAACTCGCGAACTTTCACGAGAACTCGCGCACACTCTCAAAGAGTTGGAATTAGCTCAGGCCGAACTCGTGGCAACCGGGCGCCAAGCCGCTCTCGGCGTGATGGCCGCTGGTATCGCTCACGAGATCAACAACCCACTGACCGCTGCCAAGACCAGCCTTCATATGGTCAAAATGATGGCGACGAGTGCTACCGTCAAGCCCAGTTTGGACCTGTTGGAAAAATCGGTGGACCGCTGCGCAAACATCGTGGGCCGCATGCTCAAGTACTCCCGAAAACCTGCTGAGGGCGGGCAGCGTTGCGATCTGGAGGAAGTGCTCAACGACGCCATCCTCTTTTGTGGTCGTTCGTTTGGTTCAGGCGGCGTCGCCCTCGAACTCGACCTTCCTCATCTAGACCACGTCCGAGGCGATCCCACCGAACTCGTTCAGATCTTCTCCAATCTATTGGCCAACGCCCACGACGCTCAACCGACCATCGTCCGGCTGTCGGCAACCCAAAATCAAACACATATCACTCTCAAGGTGAGTGATGACGGTTCGGGAATTCCCCCAGCTCTCTTCCACCAGATCTTCGAACCTTTCTACACAACCAAACCAGTCGGTTCAGGCACCGGGCTCGGCCTCTCAATTGCTCATAGCCTTGCCCGCTCCCACGGGGGGGACCTGAAACTGAAGAATTCAGCGCCGGGACGCACTGACTTCGAGCTAACCCTGCCTTTGGCAAGTCAGGTCTCAAGTTAAAAGAGAATATGGTTGAGGCATGCGCGCCAGGAACCGCCCACCCACAACCGAATCCAAAATCATGACCATCTCCGAAATCATCGCCAACGACAACTGGTCGATCGCCGAGGGTGAGCATAACGGCAAGCCTCTTTACATCCGATTTCGAAGCGAACTCCGGGACAGACCGGACCTCAGCGCCTATCCGCTGCTGATCAGAATCGTCTGGAAGTACGCCGGCGACAACGACGGACTCCCCAAACCCGAAACCGGCGCCCAAATCAAAGCGCTTGAAGACATGCTGGCGCAAGCTGTGCAATCCGACCAAATCTCAGTATTGGTGGCAGCGATCACAAACAGTGGCCAACGAGAATGGATGTTCTACGCCACAGATGTCGCGCCGTTCGAAACTTGCTTGAACGACGCCCAGCAGGACAAGGATCCGTTCCCCATCGAGGTCACCTTCGAACGCGACCCCAAATGGTCAGCCTTCTACGAAGAACTTCTGGGTTCGATCGACGAGTAGAACTGGCGCCGATATCCAGGCCCCATTCGCTAGAACTCAAGAGGAGTGGAGGGAGTGATGACCCTACCGTCTCTCTGAGGCCCAAGCAAATGGGATAGACTTGACGTTTGCCGGACATCTGCACGGTTGGCAGGTTGTCCGAAGGATTTGTAGCGCTAGGTTGTGAAGCCGTTGGTTATTCAAACACCCGCCGCTCACGCAAAGGAAAGTCCAATTTCTAACGTTCCCAACATCCTCATCTTGGAAGACGACGATAACCTCAGAGCTCTGCTCGCTGAAGTCCTTGAAGAGGAGGGCTTCAACGTCACCGCCGTCGATCGCGGGGAAGCGGCGGTCGAGTTAGCCGGTACAGTGGACTTCGACCTCATCGTGGCGGACATACGCATGGAGGGCATAGGCGGACTGGAAGCCATCGAACAGGCCCAGCGTCTGCAACCCGGTATGGGCAGTATGATTGTCAGCGGTTATGCCACCGAGGCGGAGACCGCGAAGGCTGAGCGTCTCGAGGTTGGCGCCTATCTTACTAAGCCTTTCAAAATTCAGGAACTCCTGCAGCACGTTCGCAATATCCTCGCCGACCGGGGCCAAGGACAAAAGGAACAGCGCGATAAGGATTTCCATCGTATCTTGATCGACTGGTCCCTCACCGCCGCCGGTCAAATGGTGGACGACTCGGGCGCGTTAGAAGGCTCCCTGTTGGCGGCCGCCGCCACTTCTGAAAAGTTGTGCAACAGTCTTGGATATCCACCCCAAGTCTGTTTGAACGCGAGGTGGGCCACCATTATGCTAGGTCTGGCCCGTCTGCCCGATTTAGACATTCCGGAGGTCTGCCTTCAACCGAACACCCATCTTCCAGTCCTTACAAAACTTATTAACGACTATCAAAATCCGGAACTCGAGGAACCGACAACTGACGTTCAGGCCGTAACACTGGCCTTGGCGTTGCATCTGGATCATGAAGAGAAGCCTGCGCGAGTCTGTCAGGAAGTGTTAGACGCACAGACTCGGATTGGGCCCACCGAAGAGACCAAAGAGCGACCTCCTCTGGAAGTCCAACTCGGCCTCGGTCAGAGAGCGTCGCGCCATCGCAGTCTCGTAAATCTTGCTAGGACTCTCGAGAAAGTTGGAGACCTTGAGAGCGCGGCGAAAGCCTACCGTTCCCTTTCTCAAGAAGAGGTCCGTACCCAGGAGCGACTGGAGGGCATTATGGGCTTGGCCCGTCTAGCGTCGCGCGCCGGCGCTCGGGATGTTTGCGAGACCAACTGCATGAACATCATCCGTATGGCTAAGACTCATGGTCCAAGTACCTTAACGGGCGTCGGGCTTGAGGCCGCTCTCCTGTTGGAGAAGATGAAATCCGACCACGCCACTCAAGGACTCAAAGCGGTCAAAGAGGCCGCCCAAAGCATGGGACTTCAAGTGAGGAGCGCCCTGGTACAATGCGCGCTGACCGAGCGCGGCGAAGGTGAGTTGACTCCGGCCGACCTGGACGCTCTGACGTCGCCCAGTAGCGCCAATGAACTCGGCCGCTACGTAGACTGGCTCCTTCCTCACCTCATCGACGCCGTTCAAGCGGAGGCGAGTCCTTTGGCGCCAGTTCTCGTTCAGGTGATCTGTGACTTTCCGCGACGCTTTCACTATTGCTTTGAGCCAGCCCGATGCACCACTGCAAAGCGCCTTAAGGTGGGGCAACTTTTAAGCGAGTCTCGCCACCTACCGGAGTCGGTTCTAGAAGGTCTCGACAGCGATCCCGAAGCGCCCCTTCGAGAGGTGGCGAACCTGATCCGGTCGCGCCAGCAAGGCCGTTCCGTGGTTCAGATCGTTCGTGTCCACTCCTTTGGTCAACTCGAACTCCTGAGTCAAGGCGAAACAGTGAGCGAGAAGGTCTGGAAGACTCGAAAGATAAAGTTTCTCTTCGCTCTTTTAGCCGCCAGATGGGGAAAGCCGGTAACCGAAGACCTCATCATGGAAGTCTTCTGGCCCAAAGATCAGACCCGCTCGAAAAACAATCTTTATTGGGCCACCACCGCGCTTCGCGGGGTCTTGAAGGCCCTCAGTCCACAGTCCCCTCAGCCCCTGATTCGAGAGCACGGAACCCTAAGTCTCGATCCCGAGTTTCCTCGCTGGCACGATTTTGAAGAGTTCGAAAAGGCGACGGCTGAAGCCAAAAAACTGGACGCGGCGAAAAACGCCGAAGGAGCGCTCAGCCAATTTCGCCTCGCGGCCCGCCTTCACCGAGGCCCTTTCATGGAAGGGTGCTACTACGACTTCGCTCTGACCAACCGCGACCAGACAGACCGAGATCTGTTCGACATTCTCACAAGAGCCGCCGAACTTTGTCTCGATGTCGGAGAAGACGGTGAAGCTCTCGAGCATTCCAGCCGCGCTGTGGATCTTATGAATTTTCGACAGGAAGCCCACGCTCTCAAAATGAGGTCCCACATACGGTTAGGTCAGGCCACTCAAGCCATCAGTCAGTACCAGAAACTGGAGTCCATGCTCAAACAGGAATACGACATGGAACCCAACCTCGACCTCTTCGAACTCTATCAACGAGCGCGCTTAGGTTTCCCCGACGCTTAGCAACGGCTTCGTTCTCATCGCACCGAGTCGTGACCGTCCGCGGTCAGTCGAGCCGGAAGGCTCACTACAAATGTGGTGCCGAGTCCGGGCTCAGAGCGGAACTTCAAGGAGCCCTGGTGGCGCTCGACGAGTTCACGACAGACTGACAGACCGAGTCCCGTCCCTTGCCCCACCGGCTTCGTGGTGAAGAACGGATCGAAAATCTTGTCGTGAGCGTCTTCCGGAATCCCCTCACCCCAGTCCTGTACAGCGATCTCGATGGTCGTGCCATGTTGCGCGGCGCTCAGGAGAATCTCTGAGCCGGGCTCACTCGCATCGGCCCCGTTGAGTACCAGGTTGATGAAAACCTGTTGAAGGTCGGTGAGATTGGACAAGACTCTATCTAGTTTCTCCGCCGGTTCGCAGCGAAGGCGAATCTTCTTGCCCATCAACTGTGGTCCCAACAGATCGTGCACTCCCTCGAAAACATCCACTATGCTCACTAAACTTCGTTCGGAGCCAGATCCGCGGGCGTGGTCTAGAAGTCCACGAACAATATCTCGCGCGCGAATCAGAGCTTTGTTCGCACGCTCGAGCTTTGAGGCGGCCTTCTCTGGCCGCAGGGCCGCGGCCTCGATGGCCAAACCGATGGCGGCCAACGGCGTATTCAACTCGTGAGCGACGCCTGCGGCAAGACGTCCCACCGCGCTCAGCTTACTCGCCTGAACCACCTGCTGATGGGCCGACTTCAGACGAGAAAACAGAGCCAGAGAGGTCAGACCGGAGCCCACTAAATAGGCGGCCGTACAGATAAAGTCATGCTGTTCTTCAGAGAAAGCCTGGTGCTCCTCGGCCCCAATAATCAAGATGCCACTAATCTCTTGCTCGTTGTGCATCGGAACAGCGAGCAGACTTGCGGTCCCCTCAACCGGTGTCGGCATGGCAGTCCGCTTCATGTCCGCTAGATAGAGCACGCGCTGGCTACTCAACACCTGTCGGGCCACTTTATTAAGCGCTGTCTCGTCCAGGGGTGAATGTCCCCAAATCCGTACGGGGTCGTTCTGTTCCCGGCTCAAAACCACGCCGAAGTGATGAGGCACAGAGGTGGTCAAAAGCTCCTCTAAAACCGCGAAGATCTGCTCCGGTTTGTCGGCCGCGACCACATTCTGAACACCGCCCAAAAGCTTCCCCATCAAAGCGACCTTTTTCTGAAGCTGCTCGCTCATCTTGGTCTTCTCTCTGATGGTCTGTTGACTTTCAGCGTCGCGGTCGGCTTGCAACAGAGCGGGAGCCGCTCTCTTGGCAACATACACCAGTCGACTCGCCTCAGACCGGGTGAACGGCTCGGAATCGGTCTTCCCGAAGTAGAGAACACCGAGAGGCTTCAAGGGAACCGCGACCACCTCGGACTCCGTTGAGACAAGGCGGTCGGACAGCCTCACCGGCGCCTTACCCATACGGGCTTTCTCTAGGTCCCAGGCCCCTTGGACACATGGGTCCACCACTCCATGCCGAAGGGCTCTTTCCACTAACTCTGGAGTCGGCGTCTTATAAAGCGAGGGCTCTAGATTCCCTGCCCTGTTCACGCGACAGAGAATCAAGCTACTGTAGTCTACGACCACCGAGGTGACGCGTCCCAAAGCTGCAAAAGCTTCCGTCGGACTCTGCGGTTGTGCGAAGACAGAGGTGAGTTCCTCCAACACCTTCTTGTGTTCGGTGGCGCTCTCCAGACGACGCCGCATTTCGGTCAGTTCTTGACGTGACTGCTCGACTTCTTCCCGAATAAAGACCGCTTCCTGGGCGTGAACCCGAAACCCGATATTGGCGGCCGCTTTCTGAACGGCTAGGCACACCGGAGCAAGTAAGACCATGGCCCAGGCAGATTCGACAGGCAAAACGGCTCCCATGGGGCTCGCCAGTAAGAGCATACCCCGCAGGCTTCTTTGATGCATCTCGATCCTGGCTGTCTCTCGATGACCCGCTTGAATCAGCTTAGCGCTGATGGAGGTCGAACCCAGATAGAATACAATTCCGGTTAGCAACAAAACGACAGCCGAAGCGATCAGGATAAGCCGCGTCTGAACCGGCCAGCCCGAGCTGTGCTGAATAGCCAGTAGTGCGATCAGTGTCGGGGCCGTCCACAAAAGGTCCCAAAGATGAACTTTCCCTGAGAAAAGACGTACGCAAGCTCCCGCTATCATAACAAGAACCGCGGCGGTGGCATCTCCCAAAAACGCCAAACCCAGATAGAAAACGAAACCGGAGGAGAAGTCGACCGGTTTCCGGCCCGTGCTCATCGACTCCAGAACCCAGGCCGTCAGTGCCAATAGAACTAAGGCGAACGGGTCCAATCCGCCACTGCGGTCCGAATCGGCATACAACATTAGCCCCGCGACCGTTGCCAGAAAACCGAAGAGCGGCCAGATACCCATAGATCTCACGACGCCGGAACTTCGTTTCTGAACCAGCCAGCCCTCTATCGTAGGAGTCGCAGACACCCCTGATAGGCGGAACGCAGCCCTTGATTTGAAGCTGCTCCAAGCTGTTGCACGGCATACCTTTGAGCCTCCCGAAAGGTCTTCTCGAGGAGCGCCCTTTCACCCCTCAATGCATAGGCCTTCATCAAAAGGCCCCAAGCCGACCCGTCATCGGGACCCAGACGAGTCGCCTCGAGTGCCCACTCTAGAGATTCCCTATGGTTCAACTCCAGAAGCTGCCCGGCCGCCATAACAAGTGCCGTTACGTAACGTTGTCGCAGACTTTGGGCTAGGAACGTACACCACTGGTCACGAAACTCTTCCAAGAAATCGCCTCGGTAGATTTCCCGCAATTCGCGAAACTCCGCGATAGACTTCTCCGTGTCCCCGGAGCATAGGTAGGCCCGGCCGAGGCGAAAATGTTCCTGAAAGCGCTCGACGTCAAAGTCGTAACCGGCCTCGGCGCTGATTCCGTAACCGTCATTCTTGCGAACGATGAGGTCGGTGCTTCCTAACGCCTTTCGAATACGATAGATAGTAGTAATCAGACTGCGATGCGCTTTCGAGCAGGGGCTCCCCGGCCAGAAAGTTCTAGCGAGTTTTTGCTGCGAAACGTAGCCCTGGTGCAACAACAAATACACCAACAACAGACGCGAGTTCGTCGACTCCCAGCGGGTCCGCTGGATAACTTCGCCATCGAGCCTGATCTCAAGAGCCCCAAGGGCGCTCAATCGCAACCGGGGATGACGATGAAATGTTGTTTCAAATACCATTGGCTTGGTCTGAACCGTCAAGTTCCTCTGCCTCCGTTCCTGAATTTGAGACCGAAATAGGCCCTTTTTGTGACAACCTCAGACTAGTCGCCTGAACTTTAAAAATCTCTTTAAAAGTGCCCCGTATTTTGTTAACTAGAAATGTCTTGATGTGACCGAACCGCTATTTTAAGCCGTTCTAGTCACGGGTCAGTCACGAAGGTTTAATCTAGTCAGAGGACAGGGTCTAAAGAGACGCGGGACGTAAGGAATCTCAGATGACCGACCCACTTCACCTCAGGCAACGGATCCCCACCGTACGTTTGCCCTTCACTCTAGACTTTGGAGACCCGGTGCTAACGATGGGTTCCTGTTTCGCCGTGAATATCGGGAGAAAGCTCCAACATTATCTGTTCGAGACGCTCATCAATCCCCACGGAACGCTCTATCACCCTTGCTCCATCGCCCGAGCCTTGAGCGAGACCAGCTTTCCACTTGATCTTTTCCTCCACGACGGATGCTGGCGCAGTCTGCACCACCATACTTCGGTCTGCCGCTCAGAGCGCGCTCAGACCATCAAAGAGATCCGCGGCGCAGATGCTCTCAAAAGACGAGCGTCCAAAGAGTCGCGACTCTTGCTTCTCACTCTAGGAACCGCGAACGTCTTCACTCTTCGCACGAACCAAGAGGTAGTGGCCAACTGTCAACGTCTCCCTACAAGTCTCTTCCAACGGCGGCGACTAGAACCCCAGGACTGCTTCGAAGCCCTCAATGACATCTTGGTTCACTGGTTAGAAAGCGACGCCCGACGACAGGTCATACTGACCGTCAGCCCGGTTCGCTATCTGCGCGACGGCGCCATCGAGAACACCCGTGGAAAAGCAGCACTCTTGCTGGCGTGCGATAAACTGGAACGTTACCACACGAGAATCCACTATTTCCCCGCCTACGAGATCGTTATGGATGAACTCCGGTCCTATAGATTCTTCGAACGAGACCTAGTGCAACCGACGGCGCTTGCCGTGGACATCGTCTGGTCTCACTTCTGTCGAAGCGTTCTAGATGAACGTTCTCTGGAGATACTCGCGGAACTCGATAAGATCCAGGCCGCGATATCGCATCGGCGAAGCCAATCGACAGATCATCCGTCCCCGCACGTGCTAAGGGGTTTGGCTCGTATCGAACGGTTGGCTGCTCGGGAACCGCGACTCAACTTCGAGAAAATGATTGAAGCGCTCAAAGCGTACTGATCATACCGTACATCGGAAGAGCCACGCCGACCACCAAGAGTCCCACCATAACCGAAACCAGCGCCATCAGAATCGGTTCGAGCAAGGCGGTCAGAAGGCCGAGTCGATGGTCAGTGAGATCTCGCAGACTGTCGGCTAGATGGTGAAGTATTTTGGGCAGGTCCGCGGACTCTTCTCCAATTCGAACAAGGCCTACTACTGTGGGGGAATAGGTTTCAGGGAATTCTTGGAGAGCTTCCCAGAGTGTACTGCCCTCGGACAGAGCCTTGAGCCCCTTCGGCAATTGGTCAATCATAAAGGGGCTACCGGCGGACTCCGAGGCCAATCGAAAGCTCCGAAGGAGATCGACTCCGGTGCCCAGCAACAGGGAGAGACTGACACAGAAGCGCCCGGCCGCGAAATCGCGGAGCAGCGCGCCCAGCAGCGGAAAGGTCGAGAGAAATCTCCATACCGACACCCGATTCTCGGTTCTCAAAAGAGCGGCTCGGGACGAGACTAGCAGAACGACGCCACAGCAAATGGCGAAGAACCAGAAGTACAGACTGTTGAAGGCTCGACTCGTCAAGACCATGAGGCGAGTCAGCAATGGAAGACTTCCGGCGCCTTCTAAAGCGTCGGAGAAGCTCGGAAAGAGAAACGCGAAGAATCCGATTCCCAACAGCGTCGCCACGGCTAACACAATCACGGGGTAGGTCAGGGCGCCGCGCACCCGACGGAGAAGATGGGCCTCACCCTCCAACCAATCGGCCAACTGCCCCAAAGTCGCGACGAGTTGTCCGGTTTCTTCTCCGACTTTCACCATCGCTACGTAGACTTTGTTGAACACCCGAGGAAATGCAGCGAAAGCCGATGAGAGCGGCCATCCTGCCTCCACGCACTTGAGAATTCGAGTCATCAACGCCGTGATGTCTTCACTCGTGGAACCTCGTTCGAGCACTTCAAAGGCCTGTCGAATCGGCACCCCCGCCCCCAACATGGTCGAGAGTTGGCGGGTGAATTGCGCGCACTGCAGCCGGTCGACTCGAATGGCGGCCTGCCACGCCTCGTCCGCCGATGGTATAGATTCGTAGTCTTTCGCTTTCAAAGTCGACCTCCCAACCCCCACGCTCCGCGCGGAGAATCGTCGCACGTTTCCTCCGTCTCAGAAAAACAAGTTCCCCTTACCTGAGCCCTGCATCGCAATCACAGGTCAGTCACCAAAGGCTGTTCACCGTCCATACCGACCGATGTTTACAAACTGTTAACATCCGCCATCTTCTTTTCCAACCTCTACTTCAAGCCTTCTTCGCGATGATGAGACTAAGAAATCGCGGGACACCAGTCCGGCACCGGAAGGCCAGCAGAATGTCATTTGAGTTTATCGCACGAACCCCGGACACCAAGACCAAGACAATTCGGGTCATCGCCGACCGCGAAGTCTCCGCCCGCACCAAACTGGAAAGTTCGGGGTACAGCGTGGTCGCTCTGATCGGCGTCTCGGCCGTCAAAAGCACTGACCTTGTGGTTCATGCCGAGGCCACTCGACCTTTTCGCTCCGCGGAACTTCCGAGCAAAAAGTTGAGCCTTGGTCGCCACTGGAAACTCTCCACTATGATCGCTGAATTCTTCGCTCCCTTTAATCTTATTGGATAACTGTGGACCGGCCCCTAGTTGGGTTTAGGAACGGGCCTTTCGACAGAACAGAACGGACCCTCGTATCTAGGCGCCTCTGCGCCCTTAGAGGGGGTGAATCGGACCGCTGGATCGAAACGATGGCTTGTGCCAACGGATGCCGACATGAGAAGAATGGGTCACCGCATCGCGCGTTGGGGACGACGCGCGTGGGGGTTTGTGCCTTTCAGCACCCCTGGGCTGGGTCTGGCGCTCACCATCGGTGCGGGTTTCTACTACTTTGGGATGAAACATTCCGACCAGGTAATCCTGATCACTGGGGGGTCTGTCCTTGTCGTAGCCCTTTTCGATACTGTCTTAGTCATCCTGACAGCCCTCTATATTGGGCACAGATTTCGACATCACTCGGAGGATGAACTTCCGGGAGGCTATCGCCTCGACCTCACAACTGGGTGCCCGACCCCCAGCGCTCGTCTGATGCCGCGCTTTATGCCTCCCTTAATAGAAGCTTCCACACACATTTTGAATCCTCCAGATTTCCGCTGTGAGTGGAGGCGTAATCCAGACGGAAGGCGCCAAGAATGGCTCATCCCCGGGCGTCGATGCGAACTTGAGGAAAATTTTCGTCTCCGTCGCCGAGTGATCGTCAAAGATGTTCTGGGATTCTCCGCCCTCGATTGGGAACAAGAGGAGCCACTTTCATTGAGAGTGCTCCCGAAACCGTTGCCCCTCACCTCTCAAAGTCTCATTCGCGCCTGGTTCCAAGGGGACGAACTGACCGACCCCCGTGGGGAGCCTACCGGAGATCGTGTCGACATGAGACGTTATTCACCCGGAGATCCTCCTCGCTTGTTGCTCTGGAAGATCTATGCCCGAACCGGTAAACTGATGGTGAGAGTCCCCGAAGCCGCCGTGACCACGGCGCCGCGAACATGTGCCTACTTGGTAGCCGGGCCGGGCGACGAAACCGTGGCCAGTCTCGCCCGAACCCTAGTGGAAACAGGCCTGCTAGGTGAAGGTTGGAGGTTCGGCGCGGACGGTTCGTCTAACAGCGTCGAGCGCAAAGAAGATGCTCTTCGACTGATCGCCCATTCGGGCAACCCTGGCGTCACATCCGGAAGCGACCTGGCCAGGTTCCTGCGAGAGTCCGCCACCAGCGGATTTGGATCTTGCATCCTTCTCGTGCCACCCATCGAAGGCGACTGGGTGGAACCCCTGGCCGCAATCTTGGCGAAGTCTCCAATAGCTGTGAGTCTTGTGACGGTAGGGACAGCGGTTCCGCGCAAAACAGAACCTAAATGGCGTCGACTGGTTTTCTATGATGAGACGATACCGGCCAATCCCAACGATCTTTTCGTACGACTCAACTCTACGGCCGTTTCAGACTGGCTTATGTTCGACTCGACCACTCAACAACTCGTTTCCCTGCGGGGACACGGATTCGGAGGCCCGCCATCCCCGTGAACAAGAAGAAGAAATTACGTTTTCTAGACGTCGGGTCGGCCTTGATGTGGGCCTTCGCTTGGATCGTGCTGGCGACAACGCTTGCCACTTCGGTGGCCGCGACCTCCGCCGCTTTGGCTGCCCTCGGCGGATTCTTCTTGGGGCGCACTCTGGCGGGTTCGAGTCT
>JBBKWP010000275.1:0-6863 GCA_037968995.1 Candidatus Xenobia bacterium | reverse complement strand
CCCTAGCTCCGATCGCGTTAATGGCCGCTGGAAAAAGACCTAACGTCAGAGAGGGGATCTCCATTCTTTTTGGCCTGACAAACCTCGTTTTGGTGGTCGGCTTCCTTAGCCAGATGGGGGGATACGGCACTCCCTTGAGCTTGCAACTCCAGGACTTGCTGCCTGGGGTCCCTTTCCTATTGAAACTCGACTCACTGGGGGCTCTGCTGCTGGTCACCGCGGGCCTTCTCTGGCCGCTGGCAACGCTCTATTCGGCGGGCTACCTGCGAGACCACAACGAGGACAATCAGACGCGCTTCTTCTGTTGGTTTTGCTGCGCCATCGCGGCCACCAACGGGGTCGCTCTGTCCGGTAACCTGTTGACGCTCTATCTGTTTTACGAACTGCTGTCTCTGTCCACTTACCCTTTGGTGACTCACCAGCAGACGCCGGAAGCCCGGGCGGCCGGGCGTCGCTATCTCGCCTTCATTATGGGCGGGGCGATCTGTCTAGCTTTACCGGCGATGTTGATGGTTTACACGATTGCAGGGAATTTGGACTTCGGTTCAGGACTTGAAGTTTGGAGAGCGGGGGGGGCGCCCGCGGTTCTCCTGACGCTCGCGTTCCTGATGGGCTTCTCGAAGGCTGCGGTGATGCCAATGCACGCCTGGCTGCCCGGCGCTATGGTTGCTCCAACACCGGTTTCCGCGCTGCTGCATGCTGTGGCGGTGGTGAAGGTTGGTGTCTTCTCGGTGATTCGGGCCGTCTGCCAAGTGCTCGGCCCCCCGTTTGTCCTCGAGGTGGGAGCCAACACTTGGATCACCGGCATCTGTGCGGTCACCATCATCGTGTCAGCGGCCTTGATGGTCAGCCAAGACAGCCTGAAGCGCTGCCTAGCTTTCTCTACCATAGGGCAACTGTCGTATATCATCATGGCGGTGGCGCTCTTCAACAAAGACGGCTTGACAGGCGGAAGCCTCCACATCGTGATGCACGCTTTCGGAAAGATTACCCTGTTTTTCTGTGCCGGCGCCATCGCTTGTCACGCCCATAAAAAATACATTTCCGAGTTCGACGGTCTAGGTCGTTCCATGCCTTGGACCTTCGGGGCTTTCACGGTGGGTGCGCTTGCCATCATCGGCCTGCCCCCCACCGGAGGCTTTCTCAGCAAATGGCTGATCGTCAGTGGATGCCTCAAGGCGGGGATGCCGATGCTGGCGATTATAGTCTTGACCAGTTCGTTCCTTAAGGCTTGGGCCTTCTTCCGCGTCATCTTTCGCGCCTACCTCCTCCCGGTGCCAGAGGGCGAACATCATCCCAACAAGGACGCCTCGATTCTGATGAGATTGCCTTTGACGCTGACAGCGATGGGAAGCGTTGTGCTGTTTTTCTTTCCCGGCCCGTTTCTTCACTTGGCCCAGACTTTTGCCAAGGACGTCCTATCGATAGGAGGCTTACCCTTATGACCGTAGAGCACCCGAATAGCTATCTGTCTCACGAAGCCAAAGAGCCGTACCCCAAGGTTTTTCCCATCATCTTGAGTCTGCTGCTCATTTATCTTGTGACCATCTTTGTCAGCGTGGGAACTCACTACATGGCGGGATCCCACGGATGAGTAAGTTCACGAAATCGCTTCTGGTGGTCTTCTTTTTACTCTGTGGCTTGGTGCTGCTGGTGGACATACTGCTTCCGAAACATCACAGCACCTTCGAATGGGAAAATTGGCCCGGATTCTATGGAGCTTACGGTTTCTTGAGCTATGTCGGTTTGGTTTTGGCTTCCAAGTACATCCTGCGGCCGCTGACGATGCGCGACGAAGACGAGGAGAAGGAATGACTTCTATGCATCCTTCCCTATGGCTCCTGCTGGGAGCGGCGCTATCACTTTTGCCCCGAGGCCTCCCTCGTCATCTCCTGGTACTGACCGCCCCCTTACTGGGCCTTTTCCAGGTCTTGAGCCTCGGTGATGTGGATATAACTATGTCCCTGGGCGGACTGGTCGAACTTCATCTGCTTCATCCCACCGTATGGAGTCGACCGTTCGCTTTCATGTTCTGTGTGGTCTGTTTTCTGGGCCTCCTTTACGCTCGACCGCTAGACCGTCGAGACGAGGACTGTGCTGCGCTTGTCTACGCCGCGGCGGCAGTGGGCGCCGTGCTGTCCGGAGATTTCTTCAGCTTCTACTGCTTTTGGGAAGTACTGGCCCTAGCAGCCACCGTTCTCGTTCTGGGAGGGAGAACTGCCGCGTCCCGTAGCGCGGCGTTCCGCTATTTAGCATTTCACGTCGTTGGTGGCTTGATCTTGCTCTTCGGGATCTTGTTGCGCCTGGCCGCCGGCTATGAAAACCTGATCGGTCCTGTGTCACTCGATAGCCCTGGAGGCTGGATGATTTTTTTAGGTCTGGGAGTGAATTGCGCTTGGCCGCTTTTGCACACCTGGCTCAAAGACGCCTATCCGCAAGCCTCAGTGTCCGGTATTCTTTTCCTCGCGGCTTTCACGACGAAGACCGCGGTCTATGCCCTCTTGGTTATGTTTCCGGGCACAAAGATCTTGATCGGCATCGGCGCCGTTATGGCACTATTCCCGATATTTTACGCGGTCATTGAAAACGATCTCCGACGGGTGCTCGCTTACTCAATGATCAACCAAGTCGGTTTCATGGTGGTCGGTGTGGGGATCGGGACCGAATTGGCACTCAACGGTGCCTTGGCTCACGCCATGACCGACATGATTTTCAAAGGGCTGTTATTTATGGCGGTAGGGGCCTGCCTTTATCGCACGGGATACGCTACCGCCACGGATCTGGGCGGACTTTTTCGCCAGATGCCGGTCAGTGGTACCTGCTGCTTGATAGGAGCAGCTTCAATCTCGGCGTTACCGGGCTTTTCTGGCTTCATTTCTAAAAGCATGATCACCAGCGCCGCGGGAGCGGGGGACCATCCCCCTGTTTGGCTCTGGCTGGTTTTGATCACTGCGTCGGCAGGTGTGGTCGACCACGCCGGGATTAAAATTCCGTTTTTCGCGTTCTTTGGACACGATGGAGGGCACAAGGTGAAAGAAGTGCCCTGGCCCATGCAGCTTGCCATGATCGCCTCGGCCATCACCTGTATCGTGATCGGATGTTTCCCTTTTCAGACCGTCTATACTTGGCTGCCTCTTCCCAACAGCTATGTGCCTTATACTCCCGACCATATTCTAGCCCAGACAGAACTCCTGATCTTTTCCGCTTTGGCGTTCGTTCTGATGCTGTTAGCGGGCGTCTATCCTCCCGAAATTCGGGCCAAGAATCTCGACTTCGACGCGGTCTTGGGTTGGTTCACCCGTCATATCGGCCGAGCCTTGGACGTGGGACTCAACGGTATCAACGCTTTAGGAGACTCCTTGTTCTTGAAGTGGCTTCCGCATCGAGCCAGTCATCTGTTCGCCAACGCTCCGGCAAGGGTGCTCTCGAAAATTTTGCGAATCTGGTTGAGCCTGAAAGGAACCGACCACAAAGAGATCACAGCTCGCGAGGAGTACCTCTATCAGAGTATTATCAGAAATGCCATACCGGTGGGTGCCAGCGCGATTTTCGCTTTGATTCTACTAGGAGTTTTATCACTACTTTAGCGATGGCGAAGACGAAACCTCAGGCCAGGACAGTCGTTCTCGACCGATGTAAACCACTAAGTCGCTCACCTGAGGTGTCAGCCCGTTGAGGTCTAGAAGATGCTGCCCCTCGCGTGTCACACTGATCAACTGCATTCCCTGGTCGATAAGAGTTTTAGCAAGGTCCGTGTAGGAGCGTCCGCAGGCCTCTTCCACAGAGCACGAGTAAAGCGCGGTCTCACTTCCGTTGGCGGTCAGGTCGGACAGCACCGCCCCGACTCCCACATCTTGAACCTCTTGAACCAACAGATTGTTGAGAATCTGATTGGTGTAGATGATGGAGTCACACTGTGTTGAGCGGAACAGAATCTCGTGACTCGGGTCGAGGCACTCCGCGACCGTCTTCACTTGTGGGTGCAGGTGCTCGATAAGATTGATGATGGCCGCCACAACCCCGTCGCTCGAAGAATTTCTCGGGTCGGCCAACACCATGGCCATCGAGGCTCGTCCCACCCCGGCCCGCTCCAAAACATCGGCCTGAAGAGGCGAGCCACTGACGAAAAAAACATCGGAGCGGTCAAAAGGCAGTGTGTCCACCACGTCGGTCACCACCACCACGTCCTTGTTCTGAAAATCGGAATCTCGTTTGATCTCTTCTATGATCTGATAAACCCTCGACGGATCGGGAAAATTGATGATCAGGATGTGTCCGTTGCAGTGAATCTTGGCCATTCCATGAAGCTCCTTAAAATTGAGTTGTAACATCCGTTCCACCAATAAGCCGAGAAAGGCCGAAAAGGACGATAATCCGAGCAGCATGATGAACACGATCGCTCCGACCCGGGCTCCGGGAGTTACAGCGTAAAAGTCGCCGTAGCCGACAGTGCTGATGGAAACGACAGAGTACCACAGGGCATCGGTTACTGTGAGATCCGGGTTGACGGCGCCGTCAAAGTAGTAATAGCAGGTGGCGTTCCCGATCAATGAGACCAGAAGGGCCAGGAAAACGACTCCGAATCCGGCTCCCGGCTTGCGTCGAATTTTTTGAACGGCGTACTTGACCCAAAATAGCATGTTCTCGTCTTTGAGGCCCCTAACCGAGTCCCTCCCGAGCCATCTGGACTTTGGGATGTGTTCTGTTCAGATTGTTTGGGCTTTCGGATACGAACTGGTTTGGTCGAAGATGTCGGTGTTCGGGTCGAACCGTTCAAACTTGGCCGTAGGAAACGCCTCGCCTGAAGCAGCTCTATTCAGTTTTTTCGCGGCCCTTAGCTCGAGCTTCTTCTGGTAGGCGACTCTGCAAGGGCTGCAATCGGTGAGTTGGGGAGTAGGGACGTAGAATGTTTCCTTGTAGGTGTTCCCGCAGGCTCCCGTGGCCAAGTGATGGGACTCTTTACACAGCTTCACCGAGTGGGCAGCCGTGTCGAGGAAGGAGAATCCTTTTTCAGGGCCTTGGTCCAGGCCCTTCATAATCTGTTTCCAGGTGAGAGCCGGGAGCGAGCCACCGAATACTCCGTTGGTGGGCGTGTTGTCATCGTTACCCATCCAAACGGCTAAGGTATATTTGGGTGTGAATCCAACGAACCAGGCGTCTTTGTAGCTGTCCGTGGTTCCGGTCTTACCGGCTACTGCGAGACCGGGCATCTGGGCGTTGGTCGCGGTGCCGCTTCGCACAACCCGCATCATCATGTCCGTCATTTCCGCGGCAACGCGGTCTCCGACAACACGCTTGGCCCAGGGGGTAGAGGCGGCCACAAGCGCGGTTCCGTCAGCGTCGCTGATGCTCGCGATAGCGCTAGATTCGATTCGTGCTCCCCCATTCGCGAAAACGGAGTATGCCGCTGCCATCTCTACAGGGGTGACCGAGGCTGTACCGAGCGCTAGAGAGGGGACTCTCGGCAGTTCGCTTTCGATGCCGAAGCGACGAGCGGTATCTACCAAGTGGTCGATTCCGACTTGACTGAAAATATTAGCCGCAGCTTGGTTGCGAGACATTCTTAAAGCTTCACGAAGGGGTATGGCTCCCAGACCTTTTCCGTCGGCGTTGTGGGGCTTCCAAAGTTTCGCGGGCTGACCGGGGCCGCTGTTGACCACTAGGCTGACCGGGCTGTCTTGGACAATGGTCTCTTCCGTCCAGCCGTTCTCCAAGGCCGAAGCGTAGAGAAACGGTTTGAAAGTGGAACCGGGTTGCCGCTTGGCCTGCCAGGCTCGATTGAACTGGTCTTTCTCGGTCCACTTCTTACCACCCACCATAGCTTTGATCTCGCCTGTACTGTTCTCGATCAAGACCGCGGCACACGCATCCACGTGAGCTTGCGGACCGTACTGAGCAACCATCTGTTCCACCACTTTCTGGGTGTGTTGCTGAGCTTTGATATCTAAGGTCGTGGTGATAGAGAGCGAAGCATTGAAAAGGTCTTCTTCTTTGATACCAGACGGAAGATGTCGCAGGGCGTAGGTTGTAAAATATGGGTACTTCAGCATAGGTTGTGAGTCGTCTGCTTTGAGGTGTGAGAAGTCTTTGGCGATGGCTTCCTTCTTGGCCGCGAAGAACTGCTCAGGAGAGATCTTTTCCAGGTCCCGCATCCGTGTGAGGACTAACATCTGGCGATGCTTGGCTGCTTTGGGGTCCACCAGGGGGCTGAGAGTCGAAGGCGCTTGGACCAGCCCGGCCAGAAGCGCGGCTTCCGCGACCGTTAACTGCTTCGGGGTTTTGTGGTAGTAACGGTTGGCCGCTGCCGCGACACCGTAGGCGCCGGCCCCGAAGTAGCACTCGTTGAGATATCTGGTGAGGATGACATCTTTACTGGTATGCTGTTCAATCTTTTGGGCCAGAAACATCTCCCGGACCTTACGTTCCAGCGACTGCTCGTTGCTGAGATAAAGCTTGCGGGCTAACTGCATGGTGATGGTGCTGGCGCCTTGCTCGATACCACCAGAGACAAAGTTGGCGACCGCGGCACGAGCCACGCCCTTGTAATCGACACCAGTGTGGGCGTGAAAGCGGGAGTCTTCAATGCTCACGATGGCGTCTCGCACGGTCTGCCCCATGGCTTCCGAGGGGACAGGCTTTTGGTTTTGTTTGAAAAGTGTCGCGATGAGCTTCCCGTCTTGACTGTAGACTCGAGTAATCTTTTGCTGCGGTGCTTGCGTGACACCGTCAACCTCGGGCAAGGAGGCTCGAATATCGCGGCGGACTTCACGAAAGACCCAAGCCGTGCCGGTTCCTCCCAAGAGGATGACCATGAACAGTGTTGTGGCGATGACTCGCGCCATTGAGATGAGATGGGAGGGCTG
>JBBKWP010000274.1:0-16729 GCA_037968995.1 Candidatus Xenobia bacterium | reverse complement strand
GCCCCAGTCCCTCCGCCTCCGCCACCACCACATGAAAAAAGCAGAGTGAGTAGCAGCATCGACAGCAAAGCTCTAAGAGACGACAGAGGGGGCATGAGGGACAACCTGATCCTAAAAGTTGGGGCCAGTATAGCTCATTCTCTTAGGGGTGAATAGTATCCTCAGAGTCATGTTTGGGAGTTGATGGGGTGAAATAGGACGCGGACGTGGAGATCGGTTTGTCAGTCTTGTTCATCCGTCGCCTGCGCCGTCATTGTTTGCATCAACGTAGCGCTCTCACCAGACAGCGTTGAGTTATCGCAGAGGTTTTGAAAGCAATGTATGGCTTCGACCCGCCCAGGAGGGCTGGCGCGTGGAGGTTGCGATGGCATCGACACAAACTGCACAAGCTCGAGGCGATGGTTTCGCCGCCTTCGGCAAAGCATCTGAGATGGTGCAGATGAAGCCAAGTTTTGTGGTTGCAGCCCGGAGTTTGACAACACCAACCGTCCCGGCGCAGGAGTTCCTTCTTTTGAGCTTTGGTTGCTAGTCGACTTTGGGGGTTGAATCGTAGGCGAGAGTTGGACCAAGAGGCTTGAGGGAGTTGAAGGCTCGCCGGCCATTCGACTTGATTTACGGGAAAGGTCGGTGACACCTTATGGATTCCGGCGGCGACCCACGTGAGTCGTTCGAATTGTCCAACTGTCGTGGAATCTGTTCAAGGGAGAGACCTAGTTCTCCGCCGATGAGAATCGGATGCAAAGGCCGAAAGCGAAAGTCTAAAAGACCGGAAAAACAAGGGATTTATTCGCTGTAATCTACAGTAAGGCTTTGGGCCCTCTTGGCTACGAGCTTCTCATGGAACTCACGCCTGAACAAACTGGTAACTTCGAGGGGGTGGGATTCGGTGTGAAGCCCAAACCGGATTTCTGGCTCAGCCAGGGCGATAAGACCTCGCCCCGTGTCCACGTAGCCTTCCTCGCCGATAGCCGTGCTGCGGTGGACGCTTTCCATGCGGCCGCGCTTGCGGCAGGGGGCGAGGACAACGGCTTCCCAGGTCTGCGTTCTCACTACCACCCGAATTACTACGGCGCATTCATTGACCGCTTCACATCCTTCGAGACCAAGACCGAAGCCATCCGCGCTGGCGTCAAAAAAGCTCGCTCCCACGAAGCCGACCAACTCATCATTCATAAACAGAACGGCCAGTTCTAGGAAGAGCGGACCTACGGCTTTGATCCGCCTTGTAAGGTTGGCTAATGGTTTTTCTCCATCTTGGTCAATGTTGACTGCCGAGATGAACGAGGTCGTCGCGAATGGCGATGGAGGATTCGAAGATATCCTCCCATCCTCGATTGAGATCGCTGGCTTGATAGGTGCTGGCTACTCCCTCGATTCGCGCCACTCCGCCCTTGGCCATCTGCACGTTTTGCCGCAAGCTCGAGATGGATCGGGCCAGCTCTCCAGAAGCCGCCTGGATATCACAGAAACGCGTGATATCCTTGAGATGCTTGGAAAGCGCCGGCAAAGCACCCAGTAAACTCTCCAGAGACTCTCTTCCCTCTAGGACGGCTATGTAGGCCCTGTACACGGCTTGATGTAGGGGGGATAGCGCCGCCGATTTGTAGGAGTAGTCACGCAACTGCTTGGGGTCGGGAAAGAGCATGATCAGCCCGCATGACTCACACCTCACTTGCTCTCCGGTCGAGGCGCATCGATAACAGCGTCGCTCTCGCCCTGACATCTGTGCGTGAATCTCTTCTGTGGCTTCGAGAACCGCCACCCGCTCGGCTTCGTATTCCTCTAAAGCCTCCTCGAAATCTTCGCGCCTATTCTCGGCGGCAAGCTTCGGGAGCTCTTCAAGGATGTCAGCGATCGCCTCGTACCCCTCGCCGGTCACGATCACCGGCTCTCTGGACTCTTCACACAGCTCCGGATTCTTGTCGAGATCGTCGAAAGTCGCCTGGGCCGCAGCCCTGAGCCGCCCGGCCATCTCCCAGCAGGGATTATGAAGATCCTGGGCGCTGACCTCGTCTCGAAGCCACTGGCGACAATAACGAAGAAGCCCTCTCACAGTGGTGGGGTCTTCTTCGACGGTCACTCCATAGGAAGCCTGAAGCGCCGCGAGCAATGGGTTGTCTGACATATTCCCTCCTACTTACCTAATCGGGCTCTTTTGACCCCCGAAAATGCAAAAAGCATCGGGTCCCCTACGAGACTCCGATGCTTCTGGCTTTGAGACTAACTTCTGCTCTAGAAGCCCAGGCCGTTGGTACGCTGCGAGGCACCGCCACAGCAGCTGCAGCCACCTTGTCCACCACAACAGCCTCCACCACAAGAGCACTGTCCCGCGGCAGCGGCCCCGCCGGCTCCGCTAGCTGCGTTGGTGCTGTTAACGCCGTTAGCGGCACTGGGCCCGCCGATTCCCAGCATCTGCAGCAACTGCTCCACGGTCACTCCGGGGGGGATCGGAGTGCCACCACCACTCTGTCCGAGACCACCAATACCGCCGGCGCTGGAGAAGGGGTTCATGCTTGATAAAGGGTTCATATAAAGTTGCTCCTTGAGTTTTCTATAGGTCAAGACTAACAGGGCCCGCATTACTCAAAGTGGATTTATGCTAACATCATGTAACATTTTCCGCACGTTTTAAGGGTCTCATCCAAAATCGTCTTCGGTTCCCAAGATAGCGAACCCGTGATGCGAGCGTTACTCAACGCACTGCTAAACCGGACTGGCCCAGAGACCATCGCGCCGCCCGTGTCGCCTCCACCGACAGCAGTCTCGGCATCGACCTCTCCGTGCCGTCTCTCTTTAGAGAGCGTACTCTTTCTGAATTTTTCCGTTCACGACCTCGAATCGCCAGCCCTTGCCGTTGCGCGCGTCGGCGGGATTGTTGATCTTAGCCGTGATGACCATAACGCCGTCGCCCTTCTGAAAGTCGTCATAGACCCAGAGATGCTTGAGAGCAAATCCCTTGCTTACCAAATGGTTTTTCACTTTGCGCAGGGCGAATTCCGAATTGGCGTTTCTCTCTTCGTTCTTGGTCTTAGCGGTCTTAGCGGTCTTGGTCGGCTGCGGATTGGTCTTCACGGGTTTCTTTCTTTCGGTCGTAGGGGTGGAAGGTTTCTTCGTCCTCGTCTGCGACACAGTCTGGCTGTTGGACGTCGTGGGCGCCTTCTTCTTAGCAGTCTCGGTCGACTTGTCGGCATCGCTCGTCTTACTCTGCGACGTGTCGGGATTCTTGCCACCGAGCACGGGCAATTCCAGCTTCTGTCCGGGGTAGATGAGATTAATGTTCTTCAGATTGTTATCTTTCGCGATCTGAGCGAAAAGTTCCGGAGTGAGCTGTTCTTTCGTGTAGCCCATTCCCAACAACAGCTTGCTAACACTATCCCCGGACTTCAGGACGCAAAGGATTCTCGCGATTCGAGTAGCGATTCGCGAGCTCTTGTGGAACGAAACTAGGTCGGACTGATTGATCGCTTCCGTAAAAATTCTTGGAATTCTGAAGAGCGCTTGTAACCCCCTAGCTCTCAGCCTATGGAAAAGTCCCGCAGGCCGGCCTAGTCATTTCTGTGGTGAATTGAACCCGCGTCGGGTCGGCGGCCATCGCGAAGCTATCTGCTCATCACTGGCTTTTTCTGAAAACTCCTAGCCCAACGGGTACGGTTCGAAGCCCGGGTACCGTGAGCCATGTGTCGCCCGAGTTGAGCGTCATCTGTGTACTTCGACCCCCGTCCAAGTTCAGAACCGCTACCGGGTCGATGCCGCCCTCTGAGGCCGGCGACAGTAGGATTCGCTGGCAGTCCTGCATGGTCAATCCCAAGCCGATACCGCTGACGTAGAGAACCACGCGCCCCTGAGTGTCGATGGCGACGCCGACTCGTCGCCGTCGCCGTTCGTCCACCAGTCCTTCCACAGGCTTACCGTCAGCGATCAATCGCGGTCCCGCCTGCAAGGCCAGTTGTTCGGTTCCTGGAGTGAACTCTTCTCGGATGACAATTTCGGGGCCCTGCTCGTTATAAAGAAAGAACCCGGTCAGCGTGCTTCCCGCGGCGATTTCGCTGACCAAGCGGCGGGCGCCGTCGGACAGATAGCCGCAAGCCCGCCACTCCTCGTCGAAGTAGGCGGAGTTGATCACCACCGCCGCACCGCATAGTCTGACCAGTCCGCCCGAAGTGAGGGACTTGCTGCCGTAATCTGGAGCGTAGACAATCCCTAAGCGAAACTGATTAAGGTCCACTCGGACCTGATGCAAAGACTCGCGGGCGAAGTCAGCCAGAAAGACTTGCCGATACTCCAGACCCGGTTCCAGGTTGGTCCACTCGGCCGCCGCCGGAGTGACCAGAGCGATCAGTACGAGCAGGGCGACCCGCAGCCTGCGTATCCTTATCAATCCGAATCCCACTCATCCGACGAGTCCGGTTCGCTCTCCCAAGAACCGAGCGTGTTGACGACGTCTTTGGCCTTTGCCGGACTGTGATGCAAGTAGAGTTTGTCGGTCAGCTCAAAGCTTTTGTTCTGCCCGGGCGCACTGCTGGTCAGCGTTCCGCCGATAATCCACTTGCCTGCGGGCGGAGTGACCGTTTGATGGGAAGGGGGAAGCTCCGAGCCACATTTGGTGCAGTATTTTTGGAGTTCCCCTATCCGCTTCCGGTCACAGTCTGCCCAGTGGTTCTCCCGGTCCTTGCCGGCCTCCCAATTATCCCCGCCATCCTGGTATTCGTAGTCCCACTCGTCGCCACAGAATCCGCAGTATCCCGGAAAGTGGAGCCCATACACCGAGGGAAAGTCAGGCCAGTTCCAATCGACAGTCTCTTGGCACTTTTGGCAGTTCTTGGGCGCGCTGACAATGGTTTCTTGGGGCCACTGAGTGACCAGCCGGTCCCCCACAGAAATCGTTCCACCCGGAACCTCTGAATTCCCGACCTTCTCTAGGAACGAGCGCGGGTAGGACCCCCGACCGCTATCATATTCTGTGGTGTAATCAAGAATCTCGTCGACCACGGCCTCAACGACCGGACCCTGGTTGGAAGACCGGCTCTCTCCGACGGTCGAAACGACGAGAAGCCAGGTGTTCCCGTATCGGCCCACCCAACTGGTCGCTCCGCTAGAGTTTTCGGGGTATTCCTGAGCGGCGACTGGCCCCACCAGAAATGCCAGAAGTAGGAAAGTTAAGATCTTCTTGAGACCGAGTGATCGGAGGGCGCGATTCATGTTTTGTGTTGCCTTTCAGATGAGCCCCCAGGTATTCGAGTCGAAGGATGAAACCATCTGCCGAAGGGGGGTAACTCGGGCAACCGTCACGGTCTAGCCTATACCGGTTGGGGAAGAAACACAAACCGTCTGCGTCGAGTCGTTCAGAATCCTTCACTGTCTTGAGGTATCGCGCGGGCCGATTCTACCAAGTCTCGGATGGCGGCGACGACCAGTTCCGGAGAGTACAGGTAGATGTGGTGGCCGCTCGCGGTCTCCTTGACGTGCCTCGCGCTGAGTTCGGCAGCCATCAACTCTTGAGCTTTCAACCAATCCTGGAAGAATAGGAATTGCTCGAAGTGTACCTCGGGCGGTAACAGATCGAACCTGTAGGGTTTGTCAGCGCTCAAAACGATGGTCGGAATTTTTGGCGCTGCTGGAGCCGCCTTGATCTGCTTCATGGCGTCCGCCAGCTTAGGGTTCTCTCCTGGCCGGCCCGCGGTGCCTAGGTTCTGCTCGTCCCAATCCGCGAACTTCGTCGGTCCCATGACGCCTTCCAACTCCTCGGTGGCAGCGTCCACCATCACCAGTCCGGCGACGGAGTCGGGATACTTTCGCGCAAACAGCAAGGCCACCAGTCCCCCGTAGGAATGCGCCACCAGCACGTAAGGCGGGGGCAGTTTGGCGGCGGTCAACAACGCGTGCAGATCGCTCACGTCCAGATCGACCGAGTGGGGTTGCGGTCTTGGTGTCGTGAGGTTCTCTCCGTCAAAACGGACGTCGGGCCGATCATAAGCGGCCACCAGCGTAAACCGCGCGACGGAGGGAAAGACCGCATCGGGACTGTTTAGGAAAGTTCCCAGACCGGCGCTGACATCATCCTTAGGCGCATTGTGGGCGGGGTCGTTTGGGGCAAGGATCTGATTCCAGTCCTCAGCACCGACTCCCCGACCCGAAATGAGCACGACGGTAGGAGAGCCTGTGCCTTGAGACTCTAGGAATATGCTTCGACCGTCGCCAACTTGCACAAGCCCGGAAAAAGTGGGCCGTTCAGCGGCGGGCCCGTCCGCGACCGCGGGCTTAGCGGTGCTCCCGTAGACGCACAGTATGATCGCGAGAATTCGGTAAAAACGGTCAAGTCGGGAACGAGTCAAAGGGTGCTCCTAGGAATTCGACTGGGATCGTCGGGTGTTCCTTGGGGTTCATGACCACTTGTCGGTTGGCCTTCAAACCTCGGACGTCTCTCCAATCCAGGGCGGCCGGCTACTACAAGAGGGGATCGCGAGGTCGCAGGTCTAAACTCCCTTTGTGAACGACGCCCTTGAAATTCTTAAAGCCAACGGCTATCCCATGCTTTTTTTGGCGGTGCTCGTTGACCAGTTGGGGCTACCGCTTCCTTCCATTCCCATTCTTTTAGCTGCCGGGGCCCTGGTTGGCCTGGGTCACCTTGCCCTCGGACCAGTTCTTCTGATGATTCTTATCGCCGCGCTGTTGGGCGATCTTCTGTGGTACGAACTGGGCCGCCGCAAAGGAGCGACCATTCTCAAGTTTCTGTGCCGGGTCTCCTTGGAGCCCGAGAGTTGCGTGAGAAGCACCGAGGGAGTGTTTGAAAAGTACGGGATTCGATCTCTGCTCTTCGCTAAATTCATCCCAGGTCTCTACACTGTAACACCGCCTGTCGCCGGGATAGTGGGTCTCAAGTTGCGTCGATTTATATTCTTCGACTCCTTGGGTATCTTGATCTGGGCCGGCTTGTATGTGGGGTTGGGAGCGCTGATGAGCCACCAGTTAGAGTGGCTCATGGCGAAGGTGAACGCCTGGGGGACCTCCGTTCTGCAGGTGGTCGTTATCCTCGTCGCCGCTCACATTCTCTACAAATTCATCGCCCGCCAACAGTTCTTAAGAAAACTCAGAATAGCCCGCATCACTCCTGAAGCCCTTATGCAGATGATGGAGAGCGGAGTCGAGGTTCTCATCGCCGATCTCCGCCATTCTTCAGTGTTAGAGCAAAATGCCCACACCATTACCGGGGCCCTTGTGTTGGCCATTGATCACCTCGAAGAGCGACACTCTGAACTCCCTCGAGATCGGGAAATCATCCTCTTCTGTACCTGACCCAGCGAAGCCACCAGCGCTAGGGTAGCGCTGAGATTGAAGAATCGAGGAATCGATCGGGTGAGACCGTTAGAAGGCGGTTTTGAGCGATGGCAATCTTTGGGGTTTCCGACGACGCAGACCGGCCAAACTCAGACGACGTTGCCCCCTAGCAATGAAACGGAACCGCCAGTCGAGAAGCCCGACACGCCCAGTAAGGAGTCCGCTGAAGCCTTGCCCTTGGCCGTCAGCGCACGACTCTGCCCAGAGTTACCCTTGCCGACGTCAGGCTTTCTGCCTGGAATTGGCATGCCGCGTCCCGAGGAGCGCGATTTCTCAGGAGGACCATGGACGGCCGAGAACTGGAAAGACATCCAACCCTGGAAGTTTGGCATCGATCTTTATAACGCGGGCTTCTTCTGGGAAGCTCACGAGGCATGGGAGGCCGTCTGGACGAGTTGGCCCAAAGACTCTCCCGAAGGGCTTTTGGTGCGGGGCTGTATTCAATCTGCTGCCGCTCTCGTAAAGCTCCGAGGAGAGAGTCTCGCGGGAGTGAAGAAACTATCCACACGTTCCTTAGAAACACTGGGCCAGGCCACGCGGGAGGCCCCCGAAGGAACTCTTCTTGGTCTAGATCTCGGGACCTTGAGAAGTCGATTCGAGACCTACTGGCTACCTCTTGAGCAGGGAGATCTGCCCGCGCTTCTGGATTTCCCCAGAATTGAGTTGGGCTAACTATTGCTCCAGAAGGTTCCCGTTAGTCTGACTAGGATAGCGACTGACCGGATTGACCGCCTTTGCGCACGGTTCCGATTCTGGTGGCTTGGCAATAGCCTGCTTCTTGCAAGAGTTTCAGGCATTCGTCGGCAAGGTCGGCGGGTACGGACGCCAGCATGGGTCCGCTGGTCTCAGGAGTCAAGGCGATCTCATGCCGAAGTAGGTCTTGGTTCTTCAACAGCTTTTGGGCGTAGCGTCGGTTGGAATCGTGCAAAGAACTCTGAAAGCCGGCAGAGAGGACCTCTTGGGCTCCGTCCAGGACTGGCAACTCGGCGTCAAAGTGCGGCAGGAGTTCTGTTCGTTGAAACATCTCCGCCAAGTGGCCGAGCAATCCAAAGCCGGAGACATCTGTGAGCGCCGACACTTGACAAGCGCGAAAAATTTCTGAGGCTTCTTTGTGGGATCTCAGCATACTCTCAACAGCCCGATCTAACCATCTGCCCTTGGCCTGGGCTCTCATCTGGGCGGCAAAGAGAGTGCCGGAGCCCAAGGCTTTCGTAAGGATAAGAACATCGCCCTCGCGGGGGGTGGCTTTCTCCACCGAATGGACTCCTTTGTCGAGAAAGCCATTGAGGCATAGAGTCAGTGACAACTCCGCTGCGAAGTAAGTGTGCCCGCCGATGACCTCAGCCTCGATCTCGGCTGCCGCTTCGCGAACACCGGCCATCACTTGAGTGAGGCTGCGCTCGATCACGCGGTCGGAGCCGAACGGGATTCCCGCGGAAACCAGCAGGCTATGAGGCTTGGTTCCCATGGCCAAGATATCGTTGGCGGCGTGCTGAAAGGCCACCTTACCAAAAGTGTAGGGGTCTCCTAAAAACTCGACCAAAGTGTCCACTGATTGGACCAGGTTCCTGTCTTTGCCGATCTTGACGGTGGCACTGTCTTCAAACCCCTTCTCGCCGACGACTCCCATATCTTCGAGATTACAGATCAATAGGTCTCCGGGATACTTGCCCGCACATCCACGACAACGTTTTTGAGCTTTGGTTTCGAGCGCTTGGCGCTCTTTGTCGAAGGGACGACTGAAGAATTGGTTTCGAAAGCCGGTGTCGGGCTCTTTGAGGTCGGAGAACTTCTTCATGAACTTGTTGTCGATATAATGTTTCAGCTTGAGCATCAACCAAGAGTCGAGCGCGAACTCTCCCCGTGAGGCGATGGCCCTCCCGTGGGCATTACCGATAAGACTTAGAAATTTCTCCTGGGGACGAAAATCACGCAGTGACTGTCCTCTGACGTAGCGCCTTAGGTTAGCCAGCAGCGGCTTAGCTTGGCGTACGGCAAAGACTCCCGACTTGGGTCTAGGATACTCCGGGCACGTCGCCACGTCTCCACAGGCGAAAACGAAGTCGTGGGATACACTCTGCAGAGTAGGACGGATCTCGATAAAACCGTCTTCATCAAGCTTCAAGCCTGTGTTTCGAAGCCAGAGAGCAGCCTGAGCGTTGGTTAAAAGCAGGCCGTGGTCGGTCTGAAGTTCTTGGCCGTTTTCAAGAATGAGGGAGTCCTGGGTACTACGAACGACGGCAAGTCCGGTGAGGACTTCGACGCGGTGCTCCCGCAGTTCCTCGAGGAGATAGCCTCGGGCCTTGGAGGAGTGGGACGGTAGGACTTCAGAGCTTCTCTGCACGATCCGAATGCGGGCACCTGAACCCACTTTCGCCCGGATGGAAAGGGCCAGTTCCACTGCCCCCGCGCCGCCACCGATGAGGCTGATGGTCTGGCCGGGCTGTGCTCTAAAGGAGCCGGAAATCTCTTCCCAATCGTGTAAAAATTGAGGTACCGGCTTCACCGGATGGAGGTGCTCCGAACCTTCGATCTCTTCTTGGGTCGGGGTGATGCCGATGTTGATCGAGACGATATCAAAATCTAGGGGGGGCCGGGCGGTGAGATGAACCTTTCTCGTAGCAGTGTCTACGTTGGTGACTCGAGAGAGAACGAAGTCGATACCGGCGTAAGCACAGAGCTTTCGAAGGTCGATATGGGCTTCATCATAGCTGAACTCTCCCGCGATGAGGCCTGGGAGCATTCCGGAGTACGGGGCGTGGCTCACCTCGCTCACCAGGGTCACACGGAGTCCTGGAATAGGTTCCATCGCCAGCATTTTGGCGACCAGAGCGTGGGTATGCCCTCCACCTACCAAAACGAGGTCGCGCAGGTTGGGCTTTTCGGAAGTCATCATAGGGGACGATGTGGCAAATCTCGACTTGAATCCTTTAAGTGCCCACACTCACTCTGGGTTCACAAAGAGGTAGGCACCAGCCTGGGAAGTTGTTCGAGGTCGACCTCGAAGGGCGGTTCAGAAGATCTCACTGGTCTAGGTCAGATGTGACCGAGAAGGGTCTTTTGACCTAGATCAAGGCTCTCGAACCGCATTCAGGACACACTCAAGAGAAGAAGACGCCGTCTTAGCAAGGCTGCCGTTCAAGAACTGGAGGGGAATAGATTGCAATCAGATGTTCTCATCGTTGGATCCGGGCCGTCAGGCTTGATGTTGGCCGTAGAACTTCGCCGCCGGGGAGTGGCTTGTATGGTGATCGATAGACAGCTCATCCGTACCGCCCGCGTCGGAGGACTGGCTCTCAATCCACGCAGCTTGGAGCTTTTAAAACAGGCTGGAGTTCTCGATGCTTGTTTAGACCAAAGCATCAAACTAGAAGGCACCCGATTGTTCGCCGGCGGGGGAAGGTCACGCTACGTTCCGTTCGATTTTGAAGCCACCTATCCAGACCGATCACATCCCGAAGTTCGGATTCTCACCCAGCGCGTGCTAGAGGTAGAACTGCGACGTCGAGCCCTCGAGCTGGGATGTACTATATGCGATGGGATAAGCTTTTCGGGAGTGAACGTGAACCCTGAATCTGGGGGAGCGGAGGTGAGCCTACTATCCTGCCAAGGAGTCGAAATGCATCTGAAATGTCGCGTCGTCGCCGGCTGCGACGGCCCATACAGCTCTGTCCGACAAGCTGCGGGCATCGACTTTCCGGGGCGGACGCTCGATTGGATCTACTCCATAGGCGAATTTGAGGTGAGTTGGGACCTTCCACCCAACGAGATGTTCGAGTTCTTAGGTACAGAGCATCTGTTGGTGGCGCTACCTCTCCCCACGCCGGGAAGATATCGGCTCACAACTTGGGAGCCCGCCCCTCCGAGTTCCTATCCTGACCGCGTGGAACACGGGCCCTTAGTGTCCCCGCCGACCCTTCGAGACTTTCAGGACGTCATAAACGAGGTTGTTCCCTTCCCTACTCGCGTCAGCGCCCCCGACAATCTTCACTGCTTCAGGGTTGGTCGTCGTTTGGCGGAAAGGTTCCGGTCCGGTCCGATCTGCTTAGCCGGTGACGCCGCTCACGCCTTTCCTCCAGCCACCGCGCTTGGCATGAATTTGGGATTGGAAGACGCCTTCGTTCTGGCTTCGAAAATAGGAGATGGTGGCGACAACGACCTGCTGGAAAGCTATCACACGGAACGCCATGAGGCCAATCTGCACGCGCTCTTACAAACTGAAGGCGCGATGATGGAGCTGAGTAGCATCGTTTTAGAGAACCATCCCCTGGATCTCCGCGCCCAACATATACTGATGGAACGCTGGTCGCCGCACGAGCGATTCCTTTACCAAGGAGCCCAATGAAACACCTTATTCGCTATCCCTCAAAGGCCAAAGGAGACCGACCTTTCATGGTTATATGGGAGGTCACTCAGGCGTGCGACCTCGCGTGCCAACACTGTCGAGCCAGTGCCCAGCCTCTACACCACAACGACCAACTGACCTTCGAAGAAGGATGTCGCCTGATCGATCAGGTGAAAGATTTCGGCTCTCCGGCTCCGTTGCTTGTTTTCACGGGTGGCGACCCATTCAAACGTGACGATCTTTTCGACTTGGTGGCTTACGCGAAAAGCGTCGGCCTTATGCCTGGAGTTTCACCTTCAGCGACTCCCCTCGTCACAAGAGACCGCCTCATGGCGATTGAAAAGGCCGGTGCTAAGGTCATTTCCTTGAGTCTCGACGCCTCCAACGCCTTGGACCACGACCACTTTCGTGGAGTCAAGGGATCTTTTGATTTGACGCTGACGGCTTGGCGTGAGGCGCAGGACGTGGGACTCAAGGTTCAGATTAACTCGACCGTAAATCGACAGAACATCGAAGACCTCGCCAAAATCGCCGAGATCGTTTCTGACAAAAAGGTGATGACTTGGAGTCTCTTCTTTCTTGTTCCAACGGGGCGCGCCACCGACATGGATAGCTTGAGTCCAGCGGAGTGCGAGGCCGTGATGCACTTTTTGGTCGACGCCTCTCTCTATTTGAATATCAAAACGACCGAGGGTCACCACTTCAAGAGGATCGTTATTCAGCGCGCCATCGCTCAAGAGAAAGGATACGACTTGACAGAAAATCTCGACCCTCTCTATGGTCGGTTAAGAGATCAGTTTCTCGCCTTCGCTAAAAAGAGAGACCTGCAAGCGCGCGCTAACCTCAGGCGAACACCCATGCACATAGGGTCGGCCAACGGATTCGTCTTTATCAATCACTTGGGAGACGTTTACCCCAGCGGATTTCTCCCCATGGCGGCGGGGAACATCAGAAAGCAAACCCTGCCCGAGATCTACAGAACGAGCGACCTATTCGTTTTGATGAGGGACGTTGACCGCTTAAAAGGACGCTGTGGAAGTTGTGAATTCCGTTCGGTTTGCGGAGGCTCGCGTTCCCGTGCTTTCGCGATGCGCGGTGATCCTATGGCCGAGGACCCATTCTGCAGCTACGAACCTGGCAGTTTCCCTTTTCAGGACGAGCTCGTGCAATGGCTTGAGTCGACCGCGGGTGCGCGAGAACCAGCCTTCGCTCTACCTTCTTGACCGAAGTCAGTAGGACTCCGGGGAACGCGGGCGGGCTGATCTGATCTAGATCATCGCGTGGCTTTTTGTCGAGGGTTACTCTGGTTTCAAGAGTGAGGAAAAGTGCAATGAAAACAGTTTTAGTTCCACTAGATGGGTCCGCGTTGGCAGAGGTCATTTTGCCTTGGGCTAAGTTTATAGCGAAGAAGGATGAGAGCAGACTTGAATTGATGTTCTGCTATACCTCTTCTGCCTCGACTTTTTCGTTTCCAGATTTCGCTAGTCTACCGCCCATCCCGACGGACCTTGACGGGTTTGCAAGGACAGCACAAAAATATATGCAGCGACTCATTCAAGATTTTGAGCTTGACGAGTCCACGATCACTATCCGTGAGGGAGATCCGGCTAGCGAAATTCTCGCTCGGAGTGAGGCGGACGACGTGACGGAAATCCTCCTTTCGAGTCACGGTGTAGGTGGACTCGGACGATGGCTGCTAGGTTCGGTGGCCACGAAGATTGTGAGGGGTAGTCGAAAGCCGGTCTTCCTACTCAAGCAACCCCAAAGGGAAGATGCTCAGATAGGGCTTGAAAAAATACTGGTGGCCATTGATGGCTCGGACAGTTCCGAGCGCACCTTCGAATCCGCGGTTGGTCTTGCCAGGAGGTTTGGCGCTGCTCTTCACCTCTTTCGAGCGGCTTATTACCCACCTCATCCCTACTCAGACATTCGGGCGGCGCTCGATGAGGAAGTTAGCGCCAGCAAAACTCAACTCAACGGGTTCGCCGCGAAACACCCCGACCTTGAAATCACGACGAGTGCGAGAGTCAGGAATCCTAGCGAAGGAATTCTGGAGGAGGCCAAGAGTTGTGATCTGGTCGTGGTAGCGAGTCATGGTGACGGTGGCTTCGAGCGATGGCTGTTGGGCAGTGTCACCGAAAAAGTTGTGAACAAGAGCAAAATACCGGTCTATATCGTTCAGGGCCTCTAAGGCAGTCGCTCAAGAGGCCTAAGGGTTGGTCAAAACTATGTTCGAACGGCAAAATCTGCATTTTTTTCATCTCCCGCAATGTGAATCAAGGAAGGGATGTCGAGGATCTGGATTCTACCCCGATCCACGGTGCCGAGTATCCCTTCGTTGACTAGGACTCTAAAAGTCCTCGATAGCGTTTCCATCTTTACCCCGAGATGCTGCGACAGGATTGTTTTAGATATGGGAAGGTCGACAGTGAGGGGTTCGCTTACACGGTCGGGCACGAGGCCTGCTAAGTATCGCGAAAGACGGCCGCGCGCGTCCCGCAAACTCAAGCTGTCTATGAGGGACACCAGTCCGAGCATCTTTTTCGACATGGAATGCAAAAGTCTCAATGCGAGTTCGGGCTTGTCTTGGATCTGACGTAAGAGCGCGTCCCGTTCGAGAAAGTAGATTTTCGAAGATTCCAAAGTTTCTGACGAAGCGGGATAGCCGCCGCCGTTGAAAACCGCGGCCAGGGCGAACTCGTCGCCGGTCTCAAAAACGCCCAAGATCTGCTCTGTGCCTTCGCGAGAGACTCTGAAAACTTTGACTTTGCCGCTCTCCACGAAGTAGAGACCTCGCGCCGGTTCGCCCATATCGAAAATGCGCTGACGCGCCATGTAGGCCCGAAGTTGCAGATCGGTCTTCAAGCTTTCAATATCGCAATCGGAGAGCTCGGAGAAGAGGGGGAATTTGCGCAAACCAGCCATTGACATGGGTAGGAAAGTTCGCCGACTGGAGTTTCTTCTCCTGGAGTGCTCAGACCGGCGTCTCTCCTCGCGGAGGTCTTTGTTTGATTGGCTTAGACGGATACCACTATCACTCGTTTCGTCAAATTTGACCCTGATCAAATCTCTGTTGCATTCTATCCCCTATCCTTCAGTAGAAGGAAGGGCGAGGTACTATGTTAGACGTGATTGTTATCGGAGGTGGAATCAGCGGTCTGGCCGCCGCCTGGAGAGCGACCGAGGCCGGGCATCAGGTTCAATTGTTGGAGTCTTCGAAGCGTTTGGGTGGGGTGATCGGTTCTCAGCGAAGAGACGAGGGACTCCTAGAGCTAGGACCAGATGCTCTGCTGACGAGTCGAGCCTCGGTGAGCAACCTGTTGGAGGACCTGGATCTCAGCGGTCAGGTGATCTCGCCGTTTCCTTCTCGACCATGGTTGGGGTGTCGAGGGAGCCTGCACCCTCTTCCCGAGGGTTTTCGTTCTGTCGCTCCGACGCGTCTGTTGCCCTTCATCCGGACCCCGCTACTCAGTTGGAGAGGAAAGTTCAGAATGCTCTGGGACCTGGTACTGCCTGCTAGCCCTTTGAAGGACCAAACATTGGCAGAGCTTATCTGTCGGCGTTTCGGAGAAGAGGTGCTTGAGCAACTTGCCCAGCCCCTGATCGGTGGGATCTACGCCTCTGACCCTGGTCAGATGAGCCTGGCCGCAACCATGCCATATCTCTTGGAGTTGGAGAAAAAGTACGGAAGTTTGATGAGAGGACTTTGGAAGAGTTCAGCGGTCCCACCGAAAATGTCGAGTCTGCCGGGTGGCTTGGGGCACTTGGTCAGCAGTTTGACACGACGTCTGGGGCCAAGAATTCAGACCGATGCTCCCGTCACCCGTTTGACCCGCACCTCCGAGGGATGGCGAGTTGAGGCTGGTGAGCGCGCTTGGCAAGCTCGTCAAGTTGTGATAGCGACCTCGGCTCCTCATTGCGCCAAACTTGTCGCTAGACTAGACCCAGCGATGGGACAACGGATCGAGAGAATTGTCTGCCGCGACGTAGCGATCGTCAATCTTATTTATAGAGCCGATGATTTGGGGACTCTCCCGCTGGATTGTCAAGGGTTCTTGCTGCCTTTGAAAGAGAGAACTCTCTTCTCAGCGGTCAGCTTGACCCAACAGAAGTGGCCGCGCCGAATCGAGCCGAAATTCTCAAACTTTCGACTCCACTTGGGAGGCGCGGGACGTGAAGATTCTCTGAGGCACGACGATGAGACCTTGATCGACTTGGCGATCAGCGAACTGAGAAACTGGCTTGAACTCAAAGGTGAGCCTCTATTCAGTAAGCTGACCCGTCATCATCAAGCTATGCCGGAGTATCGCTTGGGCCATCTCGACCTGGTTCGCGGTGTGGAGGCTTGGTCCGACAGCATGCCGGGGTTGCATCTCACGGGGAACTGGCTCACCGGCGTTGGGATCAGCGAGTGTCTGGCCCGCGTCGAACGGTTGATTCCAAAGCTTACCTATTCGACGGTCGCGGCCCTGGTCTAAAGTCCGGTTTCCAATTGACGGCGATAGTGCGCGAGGAGATCCATACTGGTCACCACGCCCACCAGTCGGCGCTCACGAGTGATCACTACGCGATGGATGTGGTGCTGGAGCATCATGTCCAGGACTTGGGCTAGACTGGCATCTTCGGTGGCGAAGTAGATGAAAGGTGTCATGATATCGCTCACACGGGTGGCTGTGGTGGTGAGGGCCGCCGGCCAAGCGACGGAGTGGTCGAAGGTCAGGTATTGATGAAAGCCCTCGTCGCCGCGGTCTTTCACCACGCCTAGATGGCGGGCCAGATCGGTCTGAGTTGCGACACCCAACAACAGATCGTCCTTCACCACTGGGACGCCCGAGATATGATGCTCTTTAAGCAAGGCGGCTAGTTCAGCCAAGGTTCGATGGGGTTGGATAGTGACCACCTCACGCACCATAATCTCAGAGATCGAGGGAGTTGTGGCTCTTGGGCTGAGGTTAAGGTAGTCGTGCTCTTCCTCGGAGTCGGAGGAGGGCTGACTGGGATCAGGCTCTAGATCTTGAATACGTCGAACGGGGAGGGCGGGTGAGACGG